>DATFWX010000050.1:0-19514 GCA_035258845.1 Polyangia bacterium
ACCTCGCGCAGGGCGGCCTGCGCGCCCGCCTCCAGCAGCATCCGACGCGCCCTGCGCACGTGCGCGCTCCCGAGCGCCGCATGAGCGAGCGCGGAGCCGGGCGCGAGCGCGCACGCTCGGCCGAGCAGCGCGATGCCGGCCTCGAACTCGCCGGCGTCGACCAGGGCCAGACCCTGGAACAGCACGAGCTCGGGCTGCTCGCCGTGGCGCTGCCGCAGCCGCTGCGCGAGCACCGACAGCTCGGCGGCCGACCGCCCCACGCCGTACTCGAGCGCGACCAGCTGCGCCGCCGCCGCCGGATCGGTTCTCGCCTCGGCCTCCAGTCGCTGGACGCGGGCGGCGTGGCCTCGGCGCGCAAGCATCGAGTCGGACAGTGGGAACGCCGAGGCGCCACCGGAGACCGCCACCGCGTGCTCGATCTGACCCAGGTAGTCGTCGATCTCGCGGCGCAGGCGGCGCGCCCGGGTGGCGGCCAGGAAGCGCGACTGCACCTCGCGTCCGCGCCTGAGCGCCTCCACCAGCGCAATCGGATTGGGCGCGGCAAGGAGCCGATCGAACACCAGGCGGGCCTCGTCGCGCTCGAGGGCCGCGATGTGGCGCGCGTACAGCGCAAAGCTCTGCACCGCCAGCTCGAAGTCGTAGCCGGCCTCGTGCACCGCCTGGCCGAGCAGCTCGAGGACGCGCGCGTCCTCGGCCGAATAATAGGTCTGTCCGCCCCGCGCGCTGGGCGCCACCAGCTCGAGCGCGGCCGCGCGCGCAAGCTCGGCTGCCGAAAGGCCGGTGCGGCGCCGGATCTCGCGCTCGGACAGCTCCTCGGGCGGAAGCGCTTCGTCGGCCAGCGTGGCCACCTGCACGCGCAGGTCGAGATCCTCGGCGCTGCCGCCGCGCCCACCGCTGAGCAGGCGCCGGATGACTGAAAGCGGCAAAAAGCGCTCGTTTTGCAGGCGCTTGATGAGGAGCAGCCGCTCGACGTGGCTGTGGTCGTAAAAAGCGGTGTTGCGGGCCGCCTTGCGCGGCCGCGGCAGGAGCCCCTCGCGCAGGTAGAAGTGAATGGTCTCGCGCGAGATGCCGGTGCGCGCGGCCAGGGCCCCGATGCGCATGGGCCCCGAGCGCGGCGTCTTCTTGGCCATGGGTGCTTAGTGTACCCGCTCCCGGTTTATGCGTGCTTGAGGCGCTCGATCATCGCCGACAGCTTGGCCATGCGCGCCTGCGCGTCGGCCAGTCGCTCGCGGGTCTCGGTCACCACCTCGGCCGGCGCGCGCACCTCGAAGTTGGGGTTCGAAAGCCTCTTCTGCACCGCCTCCACCTCGAGCGCGCTCTTGCGCGCCTCCTTTTCCAGGCGCGGCAGCTCGACCGCGGGATCGATGACCCCGGCCAGCGGAACCAGGACCTCAACCCCGGCCGCCAGCGCAGAGGCGTGCAGGCCGGCCGGTGCCGCACCGCCGCGCCGCACCGTCACCTTTTGCGCCTTGGCCAGCTCCACCACGTAGGCCGTGTACCCCGACAGGATGGTTTTTTGGAAATCGTCTTCGACCTGGATGGTGACGTCGACCGGCTGGCCGGGCGAGACGTTGTAGTCCGCGCGGATGCCGCGCACGGCCTCGATCACGCGCTGCAAGAGCTCCATCGCGCGCTCGGCGTCGTCATCGATGTAGCGCTGGTCGGCGCGCGCGAAGGCCGTGATCATGATCGAGGCCGGCGAGCCGGCCGGCCGCGGCAGCTGCTGCCACACCTCCTCGGTCAAGAAAGGCATGATCGGGTGGAGCAGTCGCATGGCGGTCTCGAGCGTGGTCGCGAGCACGCCCTGGGTCATGCGCTTGCGGGTCGCGCTCTCGCCGTCGTCGCCGTGGGCGTACAGGGCCGACTTGGCCATCTCGACGTACCAGTCGCACAGCTCGGTCCAGATGAAGCGGTAGATGAGCTGCGCGGCCTCGTTGAGCTTGTAGTCCTCGAGCGCGTCGTCGACCGCCTTGATGCTGTGCTGCAGGCGCGACAGGATCCAGCGATCGGGCAGGCGCAGGTCCAGGTTCTCGGGGCCCTCGCGATACGCGTCGACGAAGCGGTCGCACTCGTAGCCGGCCAGATTCATGAGCGTGAAGCGGCTGGCATTCCAGATCTTGTTGGCGAAGTTGCGATAGCCCTCGACGCGCGCGGGCGCCAGCTTGATGTTGCGGCCCTGCGCCGCCATCGCCGCCAGCGTGAAGCGCACCGCGTCGGCGCCGTACCGATTGCACAGATCGAGCGGGTCGATGACGTTGCCCTTGACCTTGGACATCTTCTCGCCCTTCTCGTCGACCACCATCGCGTGCAGAAACACCACCCGGAACGGCACCTTTTTCATGAAGAAAAGGCCCATCATCATCATGCGCGCGACCCAGAAGAAGATGATGTCGTAGCCGGTCTCCATCACCGTGGTCGGGTAGAAGGTCTTGAGATCGCGGGTATCGCCGGGCCAGCCCAGGGTCGCGAACGGCCACAGCGCCGAGCTGAACCAGGTGTCGAGCACGTCCTCGTCTTGCGTGAGCGCGCCCGCGCCGCACTTGGCGCAGCGGCTCGGGTCCTGGCGCGCGACCGTGATGTGCCCACAGTCCTTGCAATACCAGGCCGGGATGCGGTGGCCCCACCAGAGCTGGCGCGACACGCACCAGTCCTTGATGTTTCGCATCCAGTGCATGTAGGTCTTGGTCCAGCTCTCGGGCACGAACCGGGTCTTGCCGGCCTCGATCATCTCGATGGCGGGCGCGGCCAGCGGCCCGGTCTTGACGAACCACTGCAGCGACAACATGGGCTCGACCACGGTGTCGCAGCGCTGGCAGCGCCCCACGGCGAGCGTGTGCGGCTCGACTTTGACCAGGAGCCCGGCCGCCTCCAGGTCGGCGACCACGGCCTGGCGCGCCTCGTCGGTGGTCATGCCGCGGTACTTGGCGGGTGCGTTCTCGTTGATGCGCGCGTGCAGATCGAGAACTGAGATCTGCTCGAGGTTGTGGCGCAGGCCGGCCTCGAAGTCGTTGAAGTCGTGGCCCGGCGTCACCTTGACCGCACCGGTGCCGAACTCGCGGTCGACCAGGATCGGATCGCCCACGATCGGGATCTCGCGGTCGGTGAGCGGCAGCGCGACCTTTTTTCCAATCAGGTGCCGATACCGCTCGTCGTCGGGGTGCACGGCCACGCCGGTGTCGCCCAGCATGGTCTCGGGGCGCGTGGTCGCGACCACGAGGCGCGTAGAAGGGTCGCCCGCAACCGGATAGGCGATGTACCAGAGCGAACCCTGCTCGTCCTGGTGTTCGACCTCGAGGTCGGAAAGAGCGGTGTAGCAGCGCGGGCACCAGTTGATGAGCCGGCGCGCGCGGTAGATCAGACCCTCCTCGTACAGGCGCACGAAGGCCTCGCGCACCGCGCGCGAGTAGGCCGGGTCCATGGTGAAGCGCTCGCGCTCCCAGTCCAGCGAGGCGCCGAGCGCGCGCGACTGCTCGGAGATGCGGCCGCCGTGCTTCTCCTTCCACTGCCAGACTCGACGGAGAAACTCCTCTCGGCCCAGGTCATGGCGCGACTTATTCTCGCTGCGCAGGATCTCGCGCTCGACCACGATCTGGGTCGCGATGCCGGCGTGATCGGTGCCCGGCAGCCACAGCACGTTGTAGGCCTCCATGCGGCGCCAGCGCACCAGGATGTCCTGGATGGTCAGCGTCAGCGCGTGGCCCATGTGCAGCGAGCCGGTCACGTTGGGCGGCGGCAGCACGATCGAGAACGGGGTCTTGGGATGGGCGGCGTCGGCGTGGAAGAAGCCCTGCTCGACCCAGAAGCGGTACCACTTCGCCTCGACCTGCCCGGGGGCGTATGTCTTCGGAAGCTGTGTGGTCATCAGCCTAAGGCTTCTTGTTCTGCATGAGGCGCTCGAGCTCGCTGCGGATGATGGCCTCGGCCAGCTCGGGGACGACCTCCCAGGCGATCTGCTCGATGATCTCGCGCGAGAGCTGCGCGATGGCGGCATACTCGGGGCTGGAGGCGGCCAGGTGCGCCATCTTTTCGGCCGCCCGCTCGGCGGCCACGGCGCGCGCGGCGGCCGGAATGGCAGTCGATGCCGGCGCGGCGGCAGAAGCGGGCGGGCGCAGGGAAGCGGCTGCCGGCGGCGGCGCCTGGAACGGGGTGGCCACGCGAGCGGGCGGAAAGCTGGGCGCAGACATCCCGAGCGCGGTCTTGGACATCGTGGTGGGCGCGGGGACGACCGCGGCGGGCGCGCTCGCGGGCGCGGAGCGGGCGGCCATCTGTGCGCCCCCGATCATGGGCGGCCGGCCCAGGACCGGCTTGGCCACCGCGGGCGGTCGGCCCAGTCCCGGTGGCGGCTGCGGGAGCGGGGTGGGTCGCGCGCCAGCGGGCGGCCCGGGCGATGCGGCGGGCGCGGGTGGCGCGGGCGAGCGACCGGCCGGCTGGCGAGCTGGCTGCACCGGCTTGGGCCCGGCTGCGGCCGCCCGGGCCTGGATCGGCACGCCGCTCAGCAGCTCGTGCACCTTGTCGATGAAAGCCTGCGTCTCGAACGGCTTGAGGATGTGACCGGCCGCGCCCACCGAGCGGCCCCGCGCCTCGTCGTACAGGTTGAAGTTGGAGGACAGCATCAGAACCGGCACCTCGCGCAGCGCACCATCGGCCTTCAGGGCCGCACACAGCTCGTAGCCCGAGCGCCCCGGCATCACCAGATCGGCCAGCACCAGGTCGGGCCGTTCGCGACGCGCCGCGGCAAGCGCCTCATCGGCGCTCGCAACCATCGTGATGAAGGCGTCCTCGCGCGCCAGTGTGATCTCGATGACCCGCTGAACGGTCGCCGAGTCGTCGGCGCACAGGATATGCCTGGGCATGGGTGTGCCTTCGTGTCTAACACGTAAGTTCCTGTGCAGTCAAGGGAAATTCCGGACCCGAGCTTGACACGAGGGCCCGCTGCCGGCATCTTGGGCGCTCGCGATGGCGCGCATCCTGGTGCTCGAAGGCGACACGTTCGCTCGCAATCTGTACTGCGAGTATCTGCGCGCCGAGGGCTTCGAGGTGCACGCCGAGCCCGACACCGCGCTCGCGCTGGCCGCGCTGGCGCGACGGGCCGCCGACGTGATCGTGGCCAAGGTCGGCACCGGCGAGCCCTATGCGCAGGCGCTGCTCGGGGAAGCCCGACGGCGCGCGCCGCGCGTGGAGCTGATTGCGCTCATCGAGCGCGGCTCGCCGGACGCGGCCGCGCGCGCGCTGCGCGACGGCGCGCACGATTATCTGCTCAAGCCGGTGACGCGGCCGGCGCTCGCGCTGGCGGTGCGGCGCTGCCTGGAGCTGGCGCGCCTGGGCGCGGAGCGGCCCCAGCTCGCGCGCGAGCTGACGCTGTACCGGCACTGCCAGGCGTTGACGTTTGCCGGCGGCCCCGAGGGCGTGGCCGAGCGGATCGCGCACGCCCTGACCGAGCATGCGGGCGCGCATGCGGCGGTCGTGCTGGCCCCGGGCGAGCACGGCGTGCGCGAGGCCATTGCGCGCGTGGGCCTGGCACGCGAGGTGGCGCTCAAGGTGGCGGCAAGCTTTGGCGAGACCACGCGCCGCGGCCGGCCGGCTGCGGTGCGCGAGCTGGGCGAGCCGCTTCAGGTCGACGTGCCCGCGCGCTGGACGGTTCTCCTGTACGGGGTCAAGGAGACCCGCACGTCGGGTCCGCTGCGCGAGGAGCTGGCGCTGCTCGCGCGTTGGGGCGCCACCGCAGCCGAGCTTCTGGGCCGCTACGCGGAGGCGGGGGCGGCCGAATCAATGGATCCACTGAGCGGCCTCTACGAGGCCCGGTACCTGGAGCGGGTGCTCGACGAGGAGGTGGCGCGCGTCGGCGAGGGCGGCCCGCCTCTGGCGGTGCTTCTGGTCAACGTCGACGGGTTTCGCGGGGTCAACGACCTGCACGGCCATCTGACCGGTGGTCGCGTGCTGGTGGAGGCGTCGCGCGTGCTCGAGCGTTGTGTGCGCGAGGTCGACGTGATCGCGCGCGTGGGCGCGGACGAGTTCGCGGTGGTGCTGCTTCACACCGACGCCGCCGGTGCGCGCGGGGCGGCCGAGCGCATTCGGCGCGCGTTCGAGTCGCACCTGTTCCTGGTGCGCGAGGGCCTGGACCTGCGCCTGACGGTGTCGGTGGGCGTCGCGGCCTGCCCGGCGCACGGGCGCAGCGCCGGTGTGCTCATGCGCGCGGCCGAGCGCGCGGTCGAGCAGGCCAAGGCGGACGCGAAGAATCGGGTGGCGCTGGCGGATCCGTAGCTACTTGACCAGCCGGTAGATTGCGTTCGTAGCCATGTAAAGCGTGGATGAGTCCTGGACCAGATAGCTCGGGCCGAGCGAGCTTATCGTGACGGCGGGCCCGCCCGCGAGGGGCATCCGGACCAGGCCTCTACCAGCGCCGGTTGTGTCACCCTGATCGGACCAGTACAGGTTGGTGGCGTCGACGACCAGCGCGCCCGGGTTGGTCTGCGCGAACGCCAGCTCGGTCGGCGCGCTGCCATCGAGACCCATCCTCATCACGTTCCCATCGTACCCATTGGTCCAGTACAGGTGCGACGCATCGCTGGTCAGATGCTGCGGGCCGTTCGGCAAGGACAGGAGCGTGCGCAGGTTGGTGCCGTCCTTTCCTACTTTCAGGACCGCTCCCGGGACGGGTTGATAGGGGCCGTCCAGCCAGTAGACGCTGGTCCCATCGAGAACGATCGAACGGTAGTAGGCAGGGTCGGGCACGCTCGCGAGGGTTGTCAATGCGCCGCCCGAGAGCGGCAGCTTGCGCACCACATTGGCGCTGATGGCGTATTCCTCACCGGTCAGGTAGACGAAGCTTCCGTCGACGGCGAGGCTGGCTACACTATCCCACGTGTCGAGCGTGGCCAGCGCGCTCGGTGTGCCGCCGGCCTTTGCGATCTTGCGAATGGTCGTGTAAAAGGGCCCGTTCCCAACCGTGTTTGCGTAGTAGATGAAGCTCGCATCGAGCGCCAGTGGTCCTCCAACCCGCTCGCCCCCGCCATCGGTGAGAACCTCGACCGAGCCTCCAGCCAATGGGATCCGTTTGATGGCCGCCATGCCGGTCGCGGTGACGCCGATCCAATACAAGTGCGTCGCGTCGACCGCCAGAGCGCCCACGGAGTCGACCACGAGCGGAACCGGCTGGCACAGGCCGGCCTGGCAGGCACCGCCCCGGCAGTCGTGCCCGCAGGCGCCGCAGCTCGCAGGATCGCTGGCCAGGCTGGTCTCGCAGCCATTGGCATCGATGCGGTCGCAGTTGGCAAAGCCGCTGTTGCAGCCGATCGAGCAACCGCCACCCGTGCAGATGGGATAACTGTTCGCGCTGAAGCTGCACACGTGGCCGCAGAAGCCGCAGTTGGTGGGGTCGGTCTGGGTGTCGATGCAAGCGTTCCCGCACAGAGTGGTGCCGGGCGGGCACTGGCAGGGCGGGCCCGCGCTGCACACGCAGAGCCCCGAGAGACATTGCGTACCGCTGGCACATTGGATGTCACAGCGCCCGCAGTGGTTGGGATCGGTTTGCAGGTTCACGCAGTTGGAGCCGCACAGAGTGCCTGCGCAGCTCGCGTCGGGCGGCGAGGCGTCGGGTAGCGCAGCATCGGGCACGGCCGCATCGGGCACGGCCGCATCGGGCACGGCCGCATCGGGCATGGCCGCATCGGGCACGGCCGCATCGGGCACGGCCGCATCGGGCACGGCCGCATCGGGCACGGCCGCCTCAGGGAAAGCAGCCTCGGGCACGACGGCGTCCGGCACCGCTGCCTCGGGCACGGGCCCATCGGGTGGCCGCAAGGCATCGGGCGAACCGCCCGCGCCGCCATCCGGCTGCAGGCCGACCGGTGATCCCTCGAGACACCCGGCCAGCACCGCCGCCGCGACGGGCCCGAGCCACGCACGCCGCACGTCCATCACCACCTCTTTGTGGCGGCACCCCCCAAGAACCTTACTTTGCCACCATCCTCACTTTGCCATCGAGATAGTTGGCTTGCGCGGTCCCCTTGTCTACCCAGTATACGTTGGTCGCGTCCACGACCAGGTCGAGCGGCGAAGCCTCCATCGAGGCCAGCGTGTCCGGAGTTCCGCCCGCCACCAGCTTCATCAACGTGCCGCCGTTCAAGTTCAGCCAGTATAGTGTCGTGCCGTCGAGCGCGAGCGCGACCGGCGCCACCTGCTGATCGGCCAGCTTGGTGGCGTTCTGGCCGTTCAGATCGGCCTTCCAGACCGTGCCGTTCTGGAAGTTGAGCCAGTACACGTTGGTCGCGTCGACGCGCAGGTCGATGGGGCTCTGCTGCCGGGTCGCGATGACGGTCGGCTGACCGGCCGGCGGCACGCGCATCACGGTGCCGCCATCGAAGTTGGTCCAGTACACGCCGGCCGCGCCCACCGCGATGCCGCGCGGCCCCACCTGATTGCTTGCGATGGTCGTGATCGTGCCGTCGGGGGCGCGCGACATCACCTGGCCGCCGTTGTGGTTGGTCCAGTACACGGTGCCGCCGAGCACGGCCAGCGCGCGCGGCTCGTTCTGACCCGAGGCCAACGTGCTCGGGCCGCCGCCCGCAATCGGCGCCGACATCACCTGGCCGCCCTCGCGCGTGACCCAGTAGACCGTGGTGGCGTCGACCGCCACGGCGAGCGGGCCCGCCTGACCCGACGCCACCACGCTCACCGATCCACCGGCCAGGGGCAGCGCATACACCAGGCCACCGGCGTGGTCGGCCCAATAGAGGTTGGTCGCGTCGACCGCGATGCCGGTGGGCTCGCACTGGCCGCTCGCGAGCACACCGCCCGAGCCGCCGGTCATGGCGCCCGGGCAGCCTCCGCTGGAGCCCCCCGAGCCGCCCATGCCCCCCATGCCACCCATCCCGCCCGTGCCGCCGGAGCCGCCCCGACCGCCGGTGCCGCCGCGGCCGCCGGTGCCGCCCGAGCCGCCCCCCTGACCGTCGACTCCACCGTCGGGCGCGCTTCCGGAATCGTCAAAGCATCCGGCCGCGAGAATCGCGGCCGCGAGCAGCAGCCGGAGTCGCGTCACGAAAGGAGTATACGCCTACTCGGCTTCGTACGGGGTGCCAAGCGCAGCCGGCCCGCGCGCGCGGCCGCCCCCTCCCGTAAGCGCCAGGATGGTCATAAGGTAAGGCAGCATCTGCACGAGCTGCGTGGGCAGGCCGATGCCGGAGGCCTGCAGACCGATCTGAGCGGCCTCGGCCAGGCCGAACAGCAGGCAGGCCGCGCACGCGGGCAGCGGCCTCCACTTGCCAAAAATCATCGCAGCCAGCGCCACGTAGCCGCGACCGGCCGACATGTTGTCGACGAACTTGTGCTGATCGAAGGCCAGCCACACGCCGCCCAGGCCGGCCAGCGCGCCCGCCAGCGCGACCGCCGCCAGCCGCACGCGCGCAACCTGCACACCGAGCGTACGGGCCGCCTCGGGATGCTCGCCGCACGCGCGCAGGCGCAGCCCGAAGCGGGTTCCGTAGAGCAGCCCATGTGCCAAGAACGCCGCCGCGAGCGCCATGATCAAGAAAGGCGCGCCGGTGCGCCAGGCCGCAATGCGCGGCGAGTTGGCGGTCGAATCGAAGCACAGCTTGAGAAAGAAGCGGGTCGCACCCAGCGCCAGCAGGTTGGCGGCCAGGCCGCTCACGATCTGATCGGCCTTCCAGCGCACGCACGCGAGGCCGTGCACGAGCTGCAGTGCGGCGCCCGCGCCGATTCCACACAGGAGCCCCAGAAGCGCATTATGCGTGTAGTAAGCCCCCACGGCGCCGCCGAACGCGCCCACGAGCAGAGTTCCCTCGAGCGCGATGTTGATGACTCCGCCCCGCTCGGACAGCGCGCCGCCCAGGGCCGCCAGCGCATACGGGATGGTGATGCGCACGACCTGCAGGAGGAAGCTCACGCGCGCCCCCGGCGGCCAAGCTGCGCGGAGGCGACCGCGACCGCGACGATCACGACCGCCTGCAGCACATCGACCATTTCCTTGGGCACCAGGAAGTTGACCACCAGACCGCCTTGCGACAGCGTGCCGAAAAACAGCGCCGCCGGGATGATCGCGAGCGGGTGGTTGCGCGCCAACACCGCGACCGCGATGCCCATGTAGCCCACGCCGCCCGTGAATCCTTCCTCGAAATAGTACTTGTAGCCCTGCACGAAGGCGATCGAGCCCACGCCCGCCAGCGCGCCCGCCAGCGCAAGCGCCACGAACGTGGTCCGGCCCAGGGCAATGTGTGCAGTTTCGGCGGCCAGCGGCGACAGCCCCACCGCACGCATCTCAAAGCCGAGACGGGTGCGAAAGAGCAGCCAGGCCGCGGCTCCGCACAGTGCGAGCGCCACCAGAAGCGCCAGGCTGGCCGCCGATCCGTGCAGTGCAGACGCGAGGACGGCCAGTCGCGGCAGGCGCGCGCTGGCCGCCAGCTCGGCCGTGTGCTGGGCCTCGCGCAGGTAGAGCCAGCGGGTGCCCAGCCAGTTGACCAGCGCGGCCGCCAGGAAGTTGAGCATGATGGTGGTGATGACCTCGTGCGCCCCGAAGCGTGTGCGCAGGCCACCCGCAATCGAGGCCCAGGCGCCGCCGGCCAGCGCCGCGGCCGCGATCACGAGCAGAATCGCCAACGGCGCGGGCAGCCGCGCCGCGTGCGCGCCCACGACCGCCGCCGCCAGCGCGCCCACCGTGAGCTGTCCCTCGGCGCCGATGTTGAACAGCCCCGCGCGCAGTGGAAGCGCGACCGCAAGCCCGGCACACATGAGCGGCGTCGCCTTGTACAGCACCTGGCCGATGCCGTACGCGTTGCCCCAGGTGCCACGCAAAAGGAGCATCCAGACCTGTGCGGGCGCTTGCCCGTAGGCGAGCACCAGCAGGCTCCCGACCGCGGTCGCGACCAGGAGCGCGCCCAGCGGGCCCAACAGCGCGCGCCGCATGGTCATGGGGCGGCCCCCTCGCGCGCACCGGTCATGAGCAGGCCCAGCTCGTCCTCGGTCGCGCTCGGGCCGTCGAGGGTGGCGACCAGGCGGCCTCGATACAGCACTCCGATGCGATCGCAGAGCGCGCGCAGCTCCGCGATCTCGGCCGACACCAGCACGACCGCACAGCCGTCCGCGCGCGCCGCCAGCAGGCGCTCATGGATGAGAGCAGCCGCGCCCACGTCGACCCCGCGCGTGGGCTGGGCGGCCACGATCACGCGCGCCCGGCGCGAAAGCTCACGCGCCACCACCACCTTCTGTTGGTTGCCACCCGAGAGCGCGCGCGTGGGGGCGCTCGGCTGGGCCGGCCGGATGTCGTACTCGGAAAGCGCGCGCTCGGCATGCGGACGCACCGCGCGGCCCCAGATCTCGAGGTGCCGGCCCAGGATCAGGTTGTCCTCGACCAAAAAGTCCAACACCAGACCGCGGCGGTGGCGGTCCTCGGGGATGTGCGCGGGCGGCCCCGGCGGCCCGGTGCGCACGCTGCCGGGCTCGGGCTCGAGCAGGCCCGCCAACGCCAGCGCGAGCTCGCTCTGGCCGTTGCCTTCGACCCCGGCCAGCCCGAAGATCTCACCGCCGCGGACCGCGAACGAGACCCCGGACAGGGCGGTGCCGATCGAAAGGTCACGCACCTCGAGCAGCACCTCGCCCAGCTGGGCCGCCCCGGCCCGTCGCGGGGCCGCAATGTCGCGCCCCACCATCGCACGCGCGATCTCCTCGGCGCTGGCCTTCGCGGTCTCGAGCTCGGCCACGGTCTGGCCGCGCCGCAGGACGGTCACGCGCTCGGCAAGCGCCATCACCTCGTCGAGCTTGTGCGTGATGATGAGAGCGGTCTTCCCGCCCCCGACCAGTGTGCGGACAATCTGGAAAAAATCGCGCACCTCGGGCGGCGTCAGGACGGCGGTCGGCTCGTCGAGCACCAGGATGTCCGCGCCGCGCCAGAGCACTTTGAGGATTTCCACGCGCTGCGCCTCACCCACCGACAGGTCCTCGACCCGCCGCCACGGATCCACTCGCAGCCCGAAGCGGTCGCTGAGCGCGCTCAGCTCGGTGGCCGCGCGCGGAAGGTCGAGTCGGCCCCTCCGCGTGGGCTCGCGGCCCAGCACCACGTTTTCGACCACGCGCAGAGCCGGCACCAGCATGAAGTGCTGGTGCACCATGCCGATGCCGAGCGCAATCGCGCGCGCCGGTGAGGGCTCGGCGACCCGAGCGCCCCGCACCCAGATCTCCCCGGCGTCGGCCGGCACGAGGCCATACAGGATGCGCACCAGGGTCGACTTGCCGGCGCCGTTTTCGCCCACCAGCGCGTGCACTTCGCCGGCTCGCACGCGCAGGCTCACGTCGCGGTTGGCCACGATGGGGCCGTAGGCCTTGCTCACCCCGCGCAGCTCCACCGCCAGCTGGTTCATCGGATCATCGCGATCTTTCGGTCGGCACGTGGGTGCGGCCGGCCACGATTTCGGCCCGCAGCCGCTCGGCCGCCGACCGCGCCGCCGCCGGGATCAGGGGCGCATTGCGCGCGTCGTAGACATAGTCGACCCCGCGATCGCGCAGGCCAAACGTACGCACCCCACCCTGCCAGCGCCCCTCCGCAAGGTCCCGGATGATCTCGAACGTCGCCACGTCGGCGCGCTTGAGCATCGAGGTCAGGATGTGACCGGGCGCCTCGTCCCACTGATCGGCGTCGACCCCGATGGCCAGCCGCCCGGTTTGTCGGGCCGCTTCGAACACGCCCAGCCCGGTCGATCCGGAGGCGTGAAAGATCACATCGGCCCCGCCCTCGTACTGAGCCAGCGCCAGCTCCTTGCCCTTGCCCGGGTTCTTGAAGGCCTCGCCGGTCACGCCCGCATAGCCGACCAGCACCCGGCAGCCCGGGCACACGGCGGCGGCACCGGCGACATAGCCGGCCTCGAACTTGTGGATGAGCGGGATGTCCATGCCGCCCACGAACCCGATGGTCCGCGTGCGGCTCGTGAGCGCCGCCAGCGCGCCCACCAGATAGCTGCCCTCCTCCTCGCGAAACTTGAGCGCGACCATGTTGGGCGGCGGCGCAATGAAGCCCGCGGGCCCGAACTTCGCATAGTCGATGCAGGCAAAGTGCACGTGCGGGTACTCGCGCGCGACCGCATACATGTCGTCGGAGAACAAGAATCCCGCGGCCACCACCAGGTCGAAGCCCTGGGCCGCCAGCAGGCGGATCCCGGCCTCGCGGTCGCTCCCCTCGCCGGGCTCGATGTACTGCGCCTCCGCCGCCAGCTCGCGCGTCGCGCGCCGGATGGCTGCATAGGCCAGGTCGTTGAACGATTTGTCGCCGCGCCCGCCCACGTCGAACACCAGCCCCACCTTGAGGCGCGCCCGTCCGCCCGCGCGCCCGCCCGGCGTGCGCACGACGAGCAGCACCAGGTTGACCGCCAGAAGCGCCGCCATCCAGAGCGCCCATGCGCGCATGCTGGCGGCTCTTTTATCGTGGTATCTATCCCGGATGCAAACCTACCAGGGCGGCTGCCACTGCGGCCGCGTTCGCTTCCGCGTGACTGCGGATCTCGATCGCGTGACCGAGTGCAATTGCTCGATGTGCCGGAAGAAGGGCTTTCTGCATCTGATCGTGGCACCCGAGCAGTTCGAGCTCACAAGCGGCCCCGGCGAGCTTTCCACCTACCAGTTCGGAACCCGCACCGCAAAGCACCACTTCTGCCGTCACTGCGGCATCTCCAGCTTCTACATTCCGCGCTCGGATCCCGACAAGATCGATGTCAACGTGCGCTGCCTGGACGGCGTCGAGCCGAGCACGCTCCGGATCTTCCAGTTCGACGGCCGCAACTGGGAGCAGGCCATGCGCGGGCGGCCGCCCTGGCGCTGAGCACCCGGGCCCCTCGGCTCGACGGATGTGATACACCTTCAGGGCATGCACGCTTTGCCCCTGATGATCGCGGCGCTGTGCGTCCTCGCCATCGGGTACCGCTACTACTCCGCCTTTCTGGCTGCGAAAGTGCTCGCGCTCGACCCGGCCGCGCCGACGCCGGCCCACACGATGTTCGACGGCCAGAATTATGTGCCCACCAACAAGTGGGTGCTGTTCGGGCACCATTTCGCGGCCATCACGGGCGCGGGTCCGCTTCTGGGACCCGTGTTCGCGGCCCAGTTCGGCTATGCGCCCGGCCTCTTGTGGATCCTGCTCGGCGTCGTGCTCGCCGGTGCCGTCCAGGATGTTGTGATCCTGGCCGCCTCCACGCGCCGCGGCGGTCGCTCGCTGGCCGAGATCGCCCGCTCCGAAATCGGGCCGACCGCCGGGCTCATCACCGGCATCGCGATTCTGTTTTTGATCGTGGCGGCCATCTCGGCCATGGGCTTCGCGGTCGTCAACGCGCTGGCCGAGTCGCCGTGGGGCATCTTCACGATTGGCCTGACCATTCCCATCGCGATCGTGATGGGGCTGGGGCTGCAGAAGCTGGGCCACCGGGGCATCCTGCCCATGACCGTGTTTGGCGTGGTCGCGCTCCTTTTTGGGGTGGTGGCCGGGCGCGCGGTTGCGCAGTCGTCATGGGCGGCCGCGCTCACGCTCTCCAAGCCCACCATCGTGCTGCTGCTGTGCGGGTACGGCTTTCTGGCCTCGGCGCTCCCGGTGTGGCTGCTGCTCACGCCGCGCGACTACCTATCCGCGTTCATGAAGCTGGGCACGATCGGGGTTCTGGTGGTGGGCGTGCTGCTGGTCAACCCGCAGCTACACGCACCCGCGTTTTCGCACTTCGCGGCCGGCGGTGGGCCCATCGTGCCGGGTCGAGTGCTCCCGTTCGTGTTCATCACGATCGCGTGCGGCGCCATCTCGGGCTTCCATGCGCTGGTCGGCAGCGGCACCACGCCCAAGATGATCGACAACGAGACCCACTGCCGCACCATCGGCTACGGCGCCATGTTGTGCGAGGCCCTGGTGGCGGTGGTGGCGCTGATCGCGGCATCGTCGCTGCAGCCGGGCGACTACTACGCCATCAACCTGCCCATCGACAAATTTGCGGCTCTGGGCATGCAGCCGGTCGATCTCGACCACATCTCGGTCGCGGTCGGTGAGAAGCTGGCCGGTCGCACCGGTGGCTCGGTCTCGCTGGCGGTCGGCATGGCGGTCATCTTCGCGGGCATTCGCGGGCTCGGCCACCTGCTCAGCTACTGGTATCACTTCGCGATCATGTTCGAGGCGCTGTTCGTGCTCACGACCATCGACGCGGGCACGCGCATCGGGCGGTTCGTGGTGCAGGAGTTCCTGGGGCGGGCCTGGCGGCCGTTTGCGCGCACCGACTGGCTATTTGGCAATCTTTGCGCGACCTCGATCGTGGTGTTCGGTTGGGGCTGGTTCTTATACACCGGCAATGTGAGCACGCTGTGGCCGCTGCTCGGGGTGGCCAATCAGCTCCTGGCGGCGGTGGCGCTCGTGGTCGGGACCAGCGTCATCATCAACCGGGGCCGCGCGCGCTATGCGTGGGTCACGCTGCTGCCGCTTTCGTTCGTGGCCACCATGACGCTGTGGTCGGGCTGGCTCAACATCACCGCCAACTTCCTGCCGCTGGCGCAGAAGCCAGGCAAGGCCGCGCTCGGCTACATGAGCGCGCTCGTGACCGGCGTCCTCATGGTGTGCGCGCTCGTGATCCTGGCCGATGCGCTACGCAAGTGGGCGGCCGCGCCCGGCCGCGCGGCCCCGGCTACGGCTGCGTAGGCTGCGTCACCGGCTGACCGGCTTCGCGCCGCTCGGCGGCCAGACGCGAGTTGATCCGGCCGTAGGTGAAATACAGAACCAGGCCCACCACCAGCCACACCACAAACCGCAGCCAGGTCCACTTGTCGAGGAAGACCATCATGAGCAGGCAGCACGCGGCGCCCAGCACGGGCAGGACCGGGCTGCCGGGCGCGCGGAACGCGCGCGGAAGGTCCGGACGCGTGTAGCGCAGAACCACCACGCCGATACACACCAGCACGAACGCAAACAGCGTTCCGATGCTGGTCAGCTCGCCCGCGATGTGAATCGGAATCGTGCCCGCAAACACGGCGACGAAGATGCCGGTGATGATGGTCGATCGGTACGGAGTCTTGAAGCGCGGGTGCACGCGCGAGATCCAGGGCGACACCAGGCCGTCGCGGCTCATCGCGAAAAACACGCGCGGCTGGCCCATCATCATCACCAGCACCACCGACGCCAGCCCGAACACCGCGCCCAGCGAGACCAGCTTCATGCCCCAGGTGATGCCGACCCGTCCCAGCGCCAGCGCGACCGGCGCCGGGTCGTCGAGCAGCTTGAAGGGCACCATCCCGGTCAGCACGGCCGCGACCGCGATGTAAAGGATCGTGCAGATCGCGAGCGAGCCCAGGATGCCGATGGGCAGGTCGCGCTGGGGCCGCACCACTTCTTCCGAGGTCGTGGTCAGGGCGTCGAAGCCGATATAGGCAAAGAAGATGACCCCGGCCCCGGCTGCGATGCCGGTCACGCCATAGGGCATGAACGGGGTCCAGTTCTCGGGCCGCACCCATTTGAACCCGAGCGCGAGGAACAAGAGAACGATCGCCACTTTCACGACCACCACGATGCTGGTGACGCGCGCCGATTCCTTGACCCCGATGACGAGCAGGGTCGTGATGGCGGCGACCAGCGCCACCGCCGGCACGTTCAGGATGCCTCCATCGAAGGTGCCGTGCGTCCAGGCCGCGGGCAGGTGGATGCCATAGCCCTCGAGCAGCTTGACGAAGTACCCCGACCAGCCGATCGACACCGTGATCGCCCCGACCGCGTACTCGAGGATGAGATCCCAGCCGATGATCCAGGCGAACAGCTCGCCCATGGTTGCGTAGGCATAGGTGTATGCGCTGCCGGCCACCGGGATCGTCGAGGCCATCTCGGCATAGCAGAAGCCGGCAAACGCGCAGCCGATGCCGGACAGGACAAAGGACAGCACGATGGCGGGGCCGGCCTTGGTCGCCGCCGCCGTACCGGTCAGGACGAAGATGCCGGCGCCGATGATGGCGCCCACGCCCAGCATCATCAGGTCGAAAGCGGTCAGCTTGCGCGCCAGCCTGTTCTCGCCGCCCTCCGCGTCCGCCTTGATGTCATCGACGTTCTTCGTGCGAAAGAGCGACATGCCGCCTCCCCTTTCCGTGACCCCGACCTTTTACACGATGCCCGTCAAAAAGGCTACGCCGGAGCCTGCGCGCGCCGGCGGAACAGCAGATAGGCGGGCACGCCGAGCAGCACCAGACCCAGGCCCGCCAGCGCGGCTTGGGTCTCGCCGGCAAAGGTGTAGATAACGAAAAAGACCGCGCCCAGGAGATAAGCGACCGGTGTGACTGGATAACCCCAGGTTCGGTAGGGCCGCTCCGCGGCTGGTTGCTGGTGCCGCAGGACGAGCAGTCCCACGACCGTCAAAGCGTTGAAGCTTAAGGACGCGAAGACGACGTAGCTGAGCAGCTTGTCGTAGCTGCCTGTGAGCGCCAGCACGGCCGACCAGGCTCCCTGCAAGATGAGCGCGGCCGCTGGAGTGTGATACCTCGGGTGCACTTTGGCGCAGCTGCGGAAGAACAAACCGTCGCGCGCCATCGCGTAGAGCACCCGCCCGCCCCCTAAGATGAGACCGTTCACGCAACCAAACGTGGAGACGAGGATGGCCACGGAGATCAGGGTGACGCCCGCATGCCCCATCAGGACGCCAGCGACGTCCGACGCGACCCGGTTCTCGGCCACGACCGCCATCCGATCGATGGGAAGGACGTACAGGTAAACGGCTGCTGCGGTCGTGTAAGCCAGCGTCGTCACGATGGTGCCGGCAACCAGGGCGCGCGGCAGGTTCTTCTGCGGCTCGCGAATTTCGCCCGCGGCGAAGGTGACCGTGTTCCAGGCGTCATAGGCGAACAGAGCCTTGGACATGGCCGCCCCCATGGCGGCGAGGAAGGTCATCTGGAGCGCGCTCGGCCCCAGGCGCGTGCCGACCAGCGGCCGAAAGTGATCGAATGAGCCCTTGCCGGAGAGGAACCCGATCCCGACCAGAAGCGCGATTGCGCCCAGCTTGAGGACCGTGAACAGGTTCTGCACGAACGCGCCCTCGCGCACGCCGCGGCAGTTGACATAGGTCAGAACCGCAATCACAGCGACCGCGACCACTTGTGCGCGCGACAGCGCGAACCGGCCCAGCTGGAAGATGATGTCGTTCTCGCCCACGCGCAGCCCGACGCCGCCCAGAAACTTCGCGAACGCGATCGAGACCGCGGCGTTGAACCCGGTCTGGATGACCAGAAAAACCGTCCAGCCGTACAGGAACCCGACCGCCGGTCCAAAGGCCTCGCGCAGGAACACATACTGGCCGCCCGCGTGCGGCATCATGGCGCACAGCTCGCCGTAGGCCAGCGCGCCCAGGAGCGTGAGCGCGCCGCCGATCAGCCACAGCCCGAGGTAGACGCCGGGCGTGGCCACCAGCCCCGCCATGATCGAGGGCGCCAGGAAGATCCCCGACCCGATCATGGAGCCCACGATGATGGTCGTGGCCGAGAACACGCCCAGGCTTCGGTCCAGACCCGCCGGTTTCGGCTCCGCCATCCTGCGCATCATACAGACTTTTTCAGACTTTTCGACTCTTCGACTCTTTGACTTTCTTCGACTCTTTGACTTTTCGACTCATTTCACGTAACACGCGCGGCCATGCCCGCTCAGCTGTTCCGACGCAAGGGCGTGGACGAGGCCACCTCCGACGCCGAGGCGCCCGAGCAGAGGCTCAAGCGCACGCTGGGCCCGATCGATCTGACCGCGCTCGGGATCGGCGCCATCATCGGCGCCGGCATCTTCTCTTCGACCGGCACGGCGGCCGCTGGCGGCGCCGATCACATCGGGGCCGGGCCCGCGCTCATGGCCTCCTATGCGCTGACCGCGATCGCGTGCGGCTTCGCGGCCCTGTGCTACGCCGAGCTGGCCTCGATGATCCCGATCGCGGGCAGCGCCTACACCTACTCCTACGTGACGCTGGGCGAGTTTCTGGCCTGGATCATCGGCTGGGACCTGATCCTCGAGTATGCGGTCGGCAACATCGCGGTGGCCGTGAGCTGGTCGGGCTATTTTCGCGATTTTCTGGGCGGCTTCGGCTTGCATTTGCCGGCCTGGATGGCCACCACCATCAACCATGCGCGCGACACGCCGGGCCTGCTCGCCAGCGCGCCCCATGTTTTCGGCATCCCGATCGTGCTCAATTTCCCGGCGCTCGCGATCGTGGCCCTCTTGACCGTGCTGCTCGTGATTGGCGTCAAGGAGAGCGCGCGCCTGAACTCGGTCATGGTCGGGCTCAAGATCGTGCTGGTGCTTGGATTCGTGGCGGTGGGAGCCTTTTATGTGCAGCCGGCCAACTGGCACCCCTTCGCGCCCCACGGCTTCACGGGCGTCATGACCGGTGCCTCGATCATCTTCTTCTCGTACATCGGCTTCGACGCCATCTCGACCACGGCCGAGGAAGCGCGCAACCCGCAGCGCGACCTGCCCATCGGCTTGATCGCCTCGCTGCTCATCTGCACCGTCATCTACGTGGCCGTGACCGCCG
>DATFWX010000051.1:0-7248 GCA_035258845.1 Polyangia bacterium
ACCCAACGTCCCCCCTCATGAACCGCCTGTACACCATCGTGCGCGCCTATCCGACTCTGCTTCGGATCGGGTTGGCCGAGGCGATTGCCTATCGCGCCGAGTTCATCGTCTGGATGCTGACCACGACCCTGCCGCTCATCATGCTGGTCGTGTTCGCGGCGGCGGCGCGCGAAGCGCCTATCGGCCGCTTCGGCCAGGCCGATTTCGCCGCTTACTACCTGGCCACGCTCATCGTGCGCCAGATGACCGGCGCCTGGGTGGTCTGGGAGCTGACCATGGAGATCCGCCAGGGCACGTTGCCGCTCAAGCTGCTGCGTCCCCTGCACCCGCTCATCGCGTACAGCGCCGAGAACCTGGCCGCCATCCCGATGCGGGCGGCCATCGCGGTGCCGATCGCGGTCGTGATGCTCATCTTCACCGGGCGCGCTCACTTCACCCACGATCCGCTCCAGCTGTTCACGTTCCTGGTCGCGCTCTGCGGCGCCTGGCTGCTCCAGTTCGCGTTCATGTCGATCATCGGCACGCTCGGCATGTACATCGAGAGCGCGCTCGCCGTGTTCGATCTGTGGATGGGCCTGTTCGCGGTGCTGTCGGGCTATCTGGTGCCGCTCGAGCTGTTCCCGCACTGGGTGCAAAAGGTGGCCAATGTGCTGCCGTTCCGTTACATGCTGGGCTTCCCGGTCGAGCTTTTGACCGGAGGGCTGACCCGCGGCGGGGCGCTCCGGCAGCTGGGCCTGCAGTGGGCCTGGGCCGGCGCGGCGCTCCTGGGCGCGCGCGCTCTCTGGCGGGCCGGCACCCGGCGCTACGAGGCCTACGGGGGCTAGCCGTGCTGCGCTACGCACGCCTGCTCGGGGTCGAGATGCGGGTCTCGCTCGCGCTGGCCGCGCAGTATCGGGCCGACTTCGTGCTCGAAGGCGTGATGAGCCTGTTCTGGCTGGGCTGGAACATCGTGCCTCTGATGGTGGTGTTTGGCGTGCGGCCCACCATCGCGGGCTGGAGCTTTAACGAGGCGCTGATCGTGATGGGCTGGTTCACGATCCTGCGCTCGCTGCTGGAGGCGGCCATCAACCCGAGCCTTCTGGCCGTGGTCGAGCACATTCGCAAGGGCACGCTCGACTTCGTGCTGCTCAAGCCGGCCGACGCGCAGTTTCTGGTGTCGACGGTTCGCTTCGAGCTGTGGCCCCTGCTCGGGGTGGCCGGCGGCGCGGTTCTGATCGGCGATGCGTTCGTGCGGCTGGGACAGGCGCCGCAGGCGCTCCACGTGGCGGTGGCGGCGGCCCTCTTGCTTCTGGCCGCGCTGGTTCTGTACTCGGTCTGGATCCTGGTCATCAGCGCCGCCTTCTGGGTGGTCCGGCTCGACAACCTGGCCTATCTGTTCAACGCCATCTTCGACGCCGCGCGCTGGCCGTCGAGCGTATTCCGCGGCTTCTTGCGGGTGGTGTTCACGTTCGTGATCCCGCTCGCGATGATGACGACCTACCCGGCCGAAGCGCTGCTCGGTCGGCTGCGGCTGCAGGCGGCCCTGGGCGCAGGCCTAGGCGCGCTCGTGTTCGCGAGCCTGGCGCGGCTGACCTGGCGGCGTGCCATCGCGCACTACACGTCGGCGTCGAGCTGAATGGTTTCTGGGGTTTAGATGCCACAGCCCGGGGCGACGACCCCCAGGGGACAAGGCGCAAGTTCGCGCACTTAGGCTCTCTCATGCTGGCACGCGAATGGCAGAAAAATCTTTCTTGATGGACTATTTGTACGCGGACGGGACCCGGTTTCCGCTGGCTCTCAATTTCATCGATGTCCTGCGCGACACGCTCGACTGCGCGGTCGAGCTGATGACGATTCATCAGCGCGCCCAGCACGCCCGGGACGAGATGGCCGAGCGCGAGCGGTTCACGTTGCATGTGCTCGAGAATCTGAGCGACATCGAAAACGCGATCTCGGCTGCGGTCGAGCGCGCGGGCGAGGTCTCGGAGCGCGTGCGCGAGCGCATTCGCGAGGCGACCGCGAGCATCGTGGCCACCGAGAAATCGAGCACCAACGCGCTGCTCGAGCAGGACACGGTGGCGGCGGCGCGGGCCAGCGCGGTCGAGCGCGAATCCATGCTGCGCGCCCTCGAGCGGCTGCTCAGGCGCCACGACCTGCCCGACAGTCAGATGGGGCTCAACCTGGAGCTGCCGGCCGGCGAGGGGCCGTATCGCGGCCGCGTGCTGGTGGCCAGCTCGCTCGGGCTCGACTCGATGCTGGTGGTCGATGTACCGCCGGGTCATCGGTTCGCGCGGCCTTTGCACGTGGGCGAGGTGGTGCCGGGCCTGGCGGTCAGCCTGGAGCTGGAGGGCGGCGTGCTCAGCGCGCGCCCGCGCAGCCGCCGGGTGCCTCTCGACAAGCTGTTCGTGACTGAGGTCGGCTTCGCGACCGGACGGGTTACGCTGGGCCTGCGCAAGAAGCCCGAGTCCGAGAGCGCGGGCTTCGATTTTGTCATGACCACCGGCCAGGTGGTGGGCGTCGAGGTGACCCGGATCCGCGAGGACGGCGTGCCCACGGCCGAGCCCGCGCAGCGACTCAATCTCGACGACTCGCGCGCCATCGAGCGCCTGCTCGAGGTGCTTCGCGAGGCGGCGTTCGAGCTGGGCCGGCATCGGGGCCGGCTCGAGCAGGCGCTGCTCGACGGGGCGCCGGTCGACGAGGCCGAGGGCGCGGCCGAGATCGCGCGCCGCCTGGTCGACATGCTGGCGCCCTACGTGACCGAGATCGCAAAACGCGGGTCGGGACGCGGCGAGCTGGCGCTCAAGCGTGACCTGGGCGGCGGCCGCCGCGAGGAGATCTATGTATCCAAGGCGACGCTGTGCGAGCGGATCGGTCAGCTCGAGCCCGCCGAGCGCGCCGTGTTCGACCCGCTCGGACTCGGCGAGGGGTCTCGCTCGGGTGTGATCAACGGCGGTCGCAGCCTCCCGCCCACCCTGCCCGCGGCCGCGTTACGGTAATTCTCGGTTTACGTTCCGCTCGCGGCCGGACATACTGATCGGTTCGGGACGTCATGGCCAAACCGGTCGCACCGGGCTCGGAGGGCGCGCGCATCGTGGGCGAGGAGCGCGATCTTCTGGCCCGCGTGCGGGCGCGCCTGCACCTCCGCGGCGACGGAACCGGCGGCGACGAAGCCCGGGGGGACGGAGCCGGCGGGATCGGGCTCGACTACGACCAGGAGCTGCTCGAGCTGCGCGACCAGGTGGCCGAGGCCAAGCCCGAGGACCTGGCGCCGCTGGTCGAGCAGATGACGCGCCTGCAGGCGGTGGCGGCGCGGCGCGGGCGCGGGCGCGAGCTGCCCATTGATCCGGGCTCGCCCTATTTCGCACATCTGCGCCTGCGCGAGCATGAGCGCGACCGCGACGTGATGATCGGCAAGCGCGGCCTGATCGATCGCGCGGCCGGCGTCCAGATCGTCGACTGGCGCAATGCCCCGGTCAGCCGCATCTACTACCGCTACGACGAGGGCGACGATTATGACGAGGCGCTGCCGGGCGGGCGGCTTCTGGGCACGGTCGAGGCGCGGCGCAACCTGGCCATCGCGGCCGGTCAGCTCAGACGCATCGGCTGCCCGCAGGGCACCTTCGTGGCCGATTCCGGGGGCGCCTTTTGGGAAGCCGAGGGCGTGGCGGTGCCGATCCTGCAGGGCGGCCAGGGCACGGCCGCCCGACCCCCGCGCGCGGCACCGGTGCGGCCGCGCGGGCGGCTCGGTGACGGAGGGCCGGTCCCGCGCGCAGACAAGCGGCTGCCCGAGATCGCGGCCCTCATCGATCGCGATCAGTTCGACCTGATCACGCAGCCCGAGAGCGGGCTGGTGGTGATCGAGGGTGGCGCTGGCAGCGGCAAGACCACGGTCGCGCTGCACCGGGTGGCCTACCTGCACTATCAGGATCCACGTCGGTTCCGCCCCCGCCGCATGCTGGTCATAGTGCCGACCGAGGCGCTGGTGCGCTATGTCGCGGGCGTGCTGCCGGCGCTGGGCCTTTTCGACGTGCCGGTGGTGACGGCACGCGGTTGGATGCGCTGGGCCCGTCGGCGCGTGGTGCCGAGCGCGCCCGAGCGCTACGCCGACGAGACCCCGGCCGTGGTGGCGCGCGCCAAGAAGCATCCGGCGCTGCTGGGCGCGCTCGAGCAGTTCGCGCTCCAGCGCAAGCAGGAGGCGGCGGCCGCCGGCAAGAAGCGGCCCAGCCCGCTTTCGGTGTGGGCCGAGCTCCTGACCGATCGCGCCCGCCTGCGAGCGGCCCTGCCGGGGTCCGAGTTCGCGGACGGGGAGGTGGCCGAAGTCGTGGCCTGGTGCGCCCGCCAGCAGGACGAGCCCGAGGAAATGCTGCTCCGCGAGCTCGACGACCCGGAGCGCGCGCGGCCGGTCGACGGCCGCCCGCTCGACGAGGGCAGCGTGGCCGGGCGCCTCGACCTCGAGGACGATCCTTTGATCCTGCGGGCGGCGCAGCTGTTGCGCGGGGGCATCACGGGCCCGGGCGCGGAGCGCACGCTCAGATACGAGCACGTGGCGATCGACGAGGCGCAGGATCTGAGCGTGGCCGAGGTGAAGGTCTTGCTGGAGGCGACCACGCCCGCGCGCTCGGTGACGCTGGGCGGCGACGCCGCGCAACGGCTGGTCTTCGACAACGCGTTTCGCGATTTCGACGGGCTCCTGCGCGAGGCCGGCTATGCGCGCACGGTGGTCCGGCCCCTGGGCCTGGCCTACCGGTCGACCCACGAGGTCATGAAGCTGGCGCGGGCGGTGCTGGGACCTTTGGCTCCTCCCGACCCGCCGGTGGCGCGGCCGGGCGATCCGGTCGAGCTGCATCGGTTCGACGAGCTGGGGGCGGCGGTGGCGTTTCTGGCCGATGCGCTGCGCTCCCTGATGGCGCGGGAGCCGATGGCGCAGGTGGCGCTGATCGCGCGTCATGCCGCGCAGGCCGACGCCTGGTGGGCGGCGCTGCGACCGGCCGATGTACCCTCGCTGCGGCGGGTGCGGCGCGAGGATTTCTCGTTCAAGCCTGGCATCGATGTCACCGAGGTGGCGCAGGTCAAGGGCCTCGAGTTCGACTATGTGGTCCTCATCGATGCCAGCGCGCGCAGCTACCCGGCCACGCTCGAGTCGCGGCATCTCTTACACATCGCGGCCACGCGCGCGGTGCACCAGCTCTGGCTGCTCGCGGTCGGCGAGCCGTCGCCGCTTTTGCCGGCCGAGCTGATCGCCGCCGCGCCAGCGGTCATTTGAAATCGGTAGATTTCACCGCAGAGAACGCGGAGAACGCGGGACGCTACGTCTTTTCCGAGGACCTAGGCGTCAGTTTGCCTGTCAACGAACTTTCAACTCGCCACACTAGGTGATCTCGGCCGCGAACTCCTCGACCATGCGCGCGAAGATGTCGAGCCCCTGGCGCCAGAAGCCCGCGTCCGCGATGTCGCAGCCGGCACGCGCGGCTAGCTGGTCAGGTTCCTCGGAGCCGCCCGCTTCCAGGAGCGCCAGGTAGCGCGGCACGAACGCGCGCCCCTCGCGCTCCCACTGCCGGTAGAGCGCATACACCAGAAGCTGCCCGAACGCGTACGAGTAGCAGTAGAAGCGGTAGTGCACGATGTGGGGGATCGTGATCCAGCCCCAGCGGTCGATGTCGGGCGTGATCGCGACTGCGCTGCCGTACAGGCGCCGGATCTCCTCGAGCCAGAGCGCGCAGTAGTCGTCCGCTGGCGCGACGCCGGCGGCGCGGCGCTCGTGAGCCCGCATCTCGTAGCGCGTGTAGGCAATCTGGCGGAAGATGGTCGCGATCGAATCTTCGATACGCGAGGCCAGAAGCTGGCGCCGCGTGGTCGCATCGGTCTCGGCAGCCAGGAGGTTGCGCACCAGCACCATCTCGCCGAACACCGACGCCGTCTCGGCCATGGGCGTGGTGGGCCAGTAGTTGAGCGGGCTCTGCCGGCGCCCGGCCAGAACGAAATGGACTCCGTGGCCGAGCTCGTGCGCGATGGTCGACACGTCGTCGAGGCGGCCGGCGTAATTGGCGAGCACGTAGGGCGCCACGCCCGGCAACATGCCCGCGCAGAACGCGCCGTCGCGCTTGCCGGGCCGCGGCTCGGCGTCGATGCGGCCCTCCTCGAAAAAGCCGCGCGCCGCGTCGGCAAACGGCTGCGCCACCTGCGCGAACGCATCGAGCACCAGCTTCTGCGCCTCCGGAAAGGCAACCCGGCGCTCGGAGGCGCCGTAGGGCGCCAGGAGGTCGCAGGTTGCAAAGTCGTCGAGGCCGAGCGCGCGCGCTTTGAGCCGGTAGTACTCGTGCACGACCGGGTAGCGCTCCTCGACCGCGCGCATGAGCGTCTCGATGGCCGTCTGCGGCAGCTCGTCGTCGAGCGCGGTCGGGGCCACGACGTTTTCATATCGACGCAGGCCGACCTCGATGCGGTGATCCTGGAACACGACGTTGGTCAGGTAGTTCAAAACCTGGGCATGCTGGGCGTGGCGCTCGAGCACCGCGGCCTGGGCGCGGCGGCGCACGTCGCGGTCGGCGTGACTGCGCAGCGCGCGCACCTCGGCCAGCGATCGGGTCCGCGTCTCGCCGTCGGCTGCAAACTCGAAGCTCCAGCTCGAGGTGATCTCGTCGTACAGCTGCGCCCACGCCGACTTACCAGTCAGATCTTTCATTGCGGCCAGGCGCTCTTCGGGCTCGGACAGCGTGTGCGGGGCCGCCCGGCGCACGCGTCGCAAATGGTGCGCGTAGCCCGCGAGCTCGGGCGCAGCCAGCCAGCGCGCGAAGGCAGCTTCGGGCGCGCGCTTGAGCTCGACGTCGAAGAACTGGACGCGGTTGAAGATGTCGGTCGACTGCTCGCGCGCGTGCACGTACAGCGCCTGCGCGGTCGGGTCGTCGCTGGCGGTGGCGTGAAACAGCGAGGCGTAGAGCGAGGGCCGGTAGGCCACGTCCATGAGCGATTCGAGGTCGCGGAGGGCGGCCGCGAGCGCGCCCGGATCGAGCTCGGCCACGCGGCCGCGCAGACGAGACGCAAAGTCGTCCGCGGCCGCTCGGGCGCGCTCGTGATCGCGCGCGAGCGCGGGGTCGTCGGGTGCGCGGTAGAGCCGGCTCAAGTCCCAGCGGGGCGGGGTGGGGTGGCGCATGCGCGGATTCTAGCCGAGAAACTGCGGCTGCAAGCTGGCTATCACACAGTTGTTGCTGTGCGACCGGCGTTGGGCGTCGGCGCCAACGCGGTCGAAAACGCTGCTCCTGGGCGCGCGCA
>DATFWX010000052.1:0-15161 GCA_035258845.1 Polyangia bacterium
TATCTGGGCTGGGCGCCCGCCGACGCCGGCCTCATCTATCGCAGCGCAACCCGGCCGGTCGGAATCGGCCTTTTGGTCGGTGGCGCGGTGGTCGGGGTTGCGCTCATCCTGCCCATGGTGCGGGCTGCCTTTGCCGGGATGGGCCGCGCGCGTGCGGCCGGCGGCTCGGCCGAGGAGCTGCCGGTCCGGCTCATGTTCGCGGCCGCGCTGGCCTCGGTCGTGCTGCTCACGCTGGCGGCCTCCTGGGCGGCCCCGATCGGGCTCGCGCGCGCGCTCGCGACCGCGCTTTTGGCCACGCTGTGGCTGTGGCTGGCCGGCATCATCGTCGCCCAATGCACGGGCCTGACCGACTGGTCGCCGCTGTCGGGCCTGGCCCTGATTGCGGTCACGATCGTTCTTCTGATGACCCGCGACGTGGTTGCCGCCATCACGATCGGCATTGCGGTCTGCGTGGCGACCTCGCACGCCGCCGACATGATGACCGACCTCAAGACCGGCCACCTGGTGGGCTCGCAGCCGCTCAAGCAGCAGAAGACCCAGCTGGCCACCGTCTGGATCGGCCCGCTGGTCTCGATTGCGGTGCTGTTTCTCATCCAGCATGTCTACGGGATCGGCAATGCCAAGGTCCCGGCGCCGCAGGCGCAGGCGCTTCAGGCCGCCATCCAGGGCGTGCAGGGCGGCAACGTGCCCTATGCTCGCTACGCGGCCGGCGCGCTGATCGGGGGCCTCTTGACCCTGGCCAAGGGCGGCGGCATCGGCGTTCTGGTCGGCCTGTCGATGTATCTGCCCATCGCCTACATCCTGCCCTATGGGCTGGGCTGCGTTCTGGCCGTGATCGCGGAGCGGTGGAACCGGCGCTGGGCCGACGAGACCGGGCTGCCGATCGCGGCCGGCCTGCTGGTCGGCGATTCGCTGGCCGGCGTGGTGGTGGCGCTGGTGTCGGTCGGGCTCGAGCTGTGGCGGAGGTCTCACCCATGAGCCGGCTCGGCTTCGTGCTTCTGGTCCTGGGCGTCTGCGTGGGCGCGGTCGGGGCCGCGCGGGTCGAGCCCGGGGTCGATTGGTGGATCGTGGGCGCGGGAGCGACGCTGCTTTTGGCTGGGGCGGTCGCGGCCCGCGTCGCCGCGCGCGTGGAGGCGCGCCGGGTCAAGCCCGGCAGTGCGGACGATCCGCTGGCCGAGCTGACCCCGCTCACCCAGGAGTTGGCCGCGCTCGCCAGCTCGGGCGCCCAGCTTGAGCTGGCGACGCTCATCGGTCGCCTCGACAGCGTGCTGGAGCGGATCGACCGGTTTGCGCAGGCGCGCCCGCTCCTGCTGGCGCGGCTCGGCAGTCAGCGCTTCGCCGAGCTCCTGGGCCAGCTCGCCACCGGCGAGCGGCTGCTGGCGCGGGCCTGGTCGGCGGCTGCCGACCACCACCTGCCCGAGTGCCAGGCCGCGCTCGCAGGCGGGCTCGCGCGCACCCAGGCCGCCGTGCAAGCACTATCGGGCGCGCTCGCTTCCGGTTCGCGGTAACATCGGTCGCCATGCCGAGCCGGCACACGGTCGAGCAGGGCGAGCACCTGTCGCGCATCGCGGTCCAGTATGGCTTCTCGGACATCGCGCCCATCTGGGATCACCCGGACAACGCCGATCTGAAGAATCTGCGCAAGAACCCCAACGTGCTGGCGCCTGGCGACGAAGTGGTCATCCCCGACAAGGTCGAAAAAGTGCACCATGCACAAACCGGCCAGAGCCTACGCTTCCAGATCAAGCTGCCCAAGCTCAAGATCCGTTTCAAGCTGCTCGACCTGTTCGGCCAGCCGCTGGCCAACACCGAATGCGAGCTCGCGCTCGCGGGCATGAGCGAGACCCTGACCTCGGACGGCGACGGGATGATCGAAAAAGAGGTGTCGGCCAGCGCCGAGCTGGGCCGGCTCAAGGTGGGCGAAACCGAATGGGAGATCCGGATCGGTCACCTGGACCCGATCGAAGAGCCGAGCGGCCTGAGGGCGCGTCTCAATAACCTGGGCTATTATGTCGGTGAGGGCGACGACGAGGGGGTAGATCCGGAACAGCTCCGGTTCGCAATCGAGCTGTTTCAACGGGACAACGATCTGCCGATCGACGGCGAGGTGAGCCAGGATCTGATCGACAAGGTACGCACGGCGCACGGCTGCTGACGCACTGACGCAAGAGGGGGCGGATGGCGCAAGGCACGGGCAGTGTTTCTCTGGGCGGGGTGGCGGCGGATCACGAGGCACGGGCTCGACTGCCGGTTCTGGTGGGACCGGCGACCGGCAGCGAGTTCAACACCTTCCGGCCGCCATTTCTGCCGATTGCATGCTGGCGTCTGGAAAACCTGCGCTTCGACTTCGACTCATCGTTCGTGCGGCCCGAGGCGGCGGCCGAGTTTCGCGGTCTGGCCGCGCTCTGGAACCGGGTCCAGGTAGCCAAGGTCATGCGGTAGCTGACAGCCCGCTACGCGGAGTCCCAGTCGGACCCGTTCAAATCAGGAAACGAGAGGGTCACCGAGCCCGGCTCGAGACCATCGACCCGTACGCGGCCCGAGCTGCCGACCGTGCCTTCGCGGGTCGAGCCGTCGGCCAGATCGAGCCGATAGCGCTGGCCTCCGACCGGATGGCCGGCTTCGTCGACCAACTCGATCTCGATCCAATCTTTGGCCGGCGCCTCCTCGGGCTGCGGGGGCGGCGGGCTTTGCAGCGGCGGCTGGGGCTCGGGCGGCCGCACGGTGAACTGCGGGGGTGGGAACAACCAGCCGCCGCCGAGGTCCCGGTCCAGCCACTCGTCGTCGAGCTCGCTGTCGTCGAGGACTTCGTCGTCGGGCCAGTTGTCGTCGCCGGTCGACGGGCCGCCGTGCGCGTCCCGCCCCTCCCACCGCGTGGCCACGATGAAATGGTACGCAAGCCGAGCTGAGCGCGCAACCGTGCGGCCGCAGGAGGCTCGTCCAGCCCCCGCTGGACCGCTCGCCCTCGCGGGCGCAGGGAAGCTAGTTCTTTTGCGTGGTCGCCGTCTGTGCGCGCCGATCCATGCCCTCGAGCGCCCGCCGCGCCAGCTTGCGCACCTCGGGATCCTCGTGACCCGAAGCCACGAACTCGAGGAAGGCGCGCGCCTCGTCGCCGCCCATGGCCGCGACCGGATCGATGATCTTGCGCAGCTCGTCGACGTCGCCAAACTTGACCCGCCCCACGATCGCCTTGACCGCGGCCGGGTCGCCGATGTCGGTCAGCGCGCCCAGCGCCATGTCGCGCACGTCCTCCTGCCCGTCCTCGAGCAACCCAATCAAGAGTGGCACCGCCTCGTGCGAGCGCCGAAAAGCGGCGGCCTGGATGGCCTGCCGCCTGATATCGGCGTCGGAATCGCGCAACGCGGCCAGCAGCTCGGCCGGGGGACACATGCGCAGCCGCTGCTGGCGCCCGAGCAGCGCCACCGTATCGCCGGCCAGCCGCTCGGCCAGCGCACGCAACCGGTCCTGAACGTCGTCGCTGCCGGCACCCGCGCCCGCGGCGGAGAGGGGCTGATCGGCCAGCGCCTGCGCCGACAGAGCCTCGGCACCTGCGCCTGCGGTGGGCTCGCATCGCACCCGCGCCATCGCGTGCAGCATGCCGTCGCGGCCCGCGCGCTCGGCGGCCGCCGCGGCCTCGACCCGGCAGCGCCAGGAGGCCTGACCCGGGGCCAGGGGCTTATCGGCGCCAGGCTCGGCAAGCTCGAACTGGCCGCTCTTGCGGAGCGCCCGCTTGACCCGATCGGTGAGCGCGTTCTTGTCCAGCACTGGCTGCGGCGAACGGTCCGCGACCTCCACCGAAACCACGCGCGGCCGAGGGGGCGGCGCCGGCGAGCGATGACACGCTGTCAGCGCCAGCGGCAGCGCGAGCGCCAGCCGCAGCGCGAGCGCCAGCGGCAGCGCGAGCGCCCCCCCGCCCGCGCCCGAGCCCAGTGCCTGAAGCCGCATGCTCACAGTATAGCTTGCGGATCGATGCGCTGCGGTGCGCTGTCGCGGCGACCCGAAAACGCGGCCGCCACCCGGCCGGCCAGCTCCTCGAGCGCGGGCGGCCGGACACCGAGCGCCTGGAGCGAGGTCACCTGCGCGCAGGCAAGCCCGCACGGGACGATGACCGAGAAGGCCTCGAGCGATGTGGTGACGTTGAGCGCGAAACCGTGGATGGCCACCGCGCGCCGAATGTGCACCCCGAACGCGGCCAGCTTGGCGCTTCCGACCCACAACCCGGGCACCTCGCGCCGCCAGGCTGCGCGTACGCCCAGAGGCGCCACCGCGTCGGCCAGCGCGGCCGCCATGCCTGCGACGTGGGCGACCACGCTGCGCACGCGGAAGACCGGGTAGCCCACCAGCTGTCCGGGCCCGTGATAAGTCACGTCGCCGCCGCGCGAGGTCTCGCACAGCTCGATCCCGCGCCGCGCCAGCTCCGCCGGATGCATGAGCACATGGCTGCGCTCGGCCGAGCGGCCCAGTGTGATGACCGGCTCGTGCTCGCACAGGAGCAGGGTCTCCTCGGCGCGCCGCTCGAGGATGGCCGTGCGCAGGGCTTCCTGCAGCTCCCAGACCGACCGGTAGCGCACGCGGCCCAGCCAGCTCCAGCGCAGGCTAGCCCTCCTGCAGATCGGCGAAGAAGTCGGCGTCCAGGTACTCGAGCGGCATGGTGGCGCGCACGACCCCGATGCCCAGCTTGACCAGCAGCGCCGCCAGGTGGTCGCCGTCCCACAGCTCGACCGGCGGTCCGGCCGTCCCGGCCTCGGCCGCTGCCTCGGGCAGAAGGCGCCCGGCCGCCATGAGCAGACCGTCGGCGAAACCCTTGGCCGAAACCCCCACCCGCAGCTCGCCCACCGCCCGCCGGCCCTGCTCGGCTCCCGGCCGAATCGAGACCAGAGTACGCACCTCGGCGGAGCCGCGCGGCCGCGCAACCGCAATGTACAGGGCCTCGGCCGTGCGCTTGACGGTCTCCAGGCCGCCGAACTCGAGCCGCTCGAGCGAAAGCCGCGCGATGGTCTCGTAGGCCGGCCCGGGCATGCGCGCGAGTCGCCGCGCAATCGCCTGCCGGGTGACGCGGCGCACCGCCTCGGCGTCGGCCGAGAGCGCGCGCTCGACAGCCAGCAGATCGGAATCGACCTGCCGATCGGCGACCGCGAACAAGGCCCCGCCCGCGAATCGGATGCGCGGCCGCAGGCCATGGGCCAATCGATCTCGGATCTCCTGCTGCAGCGCCACCCGCACCGCGCGCCAGGTCTCGGCGCCGTCGGGCCGAATGAGCCGGCGGCTGATCGCCATGTCGGTCAGCTGGCGGACATGAACCGGCCGACCCTCGGGCTGATGGCGCAGGATTTCGTAAGCTGCGTCCGCCAGCGAGCGGGCCGCGGGTGCGGACGCGCCCGGGCCGGGCTGGAGGGCCGGCGCTTGCGTCCCGGGCGGTCCGGTCAAGGCCTCCGGTCCGCGGCCGCGACGACGACGGCGGCGGCGCCGGCGGCGCTCATCGTGCGCTCCCTCGACCCCGTGCGGCACCGCTGCCGGGAGACCGGGACGCGGCGGCGCGACGGTGCCTGAGGATGGCGGTCCGACCGGCTCCTCGGCTTCGGCATCTCCCTCACGATCCGCCTCCGCTTCCGCCTCCGGGACAGCGGGCTCAACGGCCACGACCGGGGCCGGTGCCGCTACCGGCTCGATCAGCGGTGTGGACGCCGGAACCGGCGAAAACAGCTCCGCCGGCGCCGACGTGGGCACAGCCTCCGGCGCCGGCGGCGCCTGCTCAGCCGGCGGCGCGACCTCGGCCGTTCCGGCGGGGGCTGGCTCCTGCGCCGCCTTCCCGGCTGCCGCCGTCTCGGCCGCCGCCTTTTTTCCACGGCCCCGCCCGCGTCCGCCCCGTGCGCGCTTGCGGGGACCGGCTTTCTCGCGCGCCTTGGCCGCGCCCGCGCCCGCACTCGCACCCGCGCCGCCGCCCACACCATCGCCGTCGGCGTCGCCCGGCGAGACCTCGCGCTGGCTCGATCCGGGCTCCGCTTTCCTCAGCTCCACGGTCGGGGGCGGATAGTGCCGCAGCCCGAACACGCCCGGCTTGACCCGCATGAGAAGGTCCGGCTGGCCCTTCTTGATGGCGTTGGCGAGCGCGCTCTGCATGGCCGCTTCGGGCTCGCGACCCACGTGGTCGAGCAGGTCATGCTTGATCGCCAGCTCGGTCAGCTTCTTGTAGTTGAGCGGCTTGCGGTGCTGCTTGAGCAGCTCCAGCGCCGCCTCCAAGAAAGTCATTGTATTCCTTCGCGGCTCGCTCGGGCGCGGCTCGGCGGCTCGGCTGGTTCAGCCAAGCAGGGCGCGCTTCGCTGCGTACGCACTCCGCTCGCAAGCCTCGAAACCCCGCGCCTCCGCTCGCCGCTCATGGTATCCGACTTATACCGCAAAAAATTTGACCGGTCGATCGGGCGTGATTTGATGTGTTTTGGGTGACACGCAAGCTGCGTTCGATAAGCCGCAAAGCCACGCAACCCGGCGACCACTTTACCGGTCGGGGCCGGCACGCCATTCGCACGATCGCGCGGAGGAGCCGCTTGAAGATGAAAAAGATTGGCGTCCTGATGGGTGGGCTGTCGGCCGAGCGCGAGGTCTCGCTCAAGAGTGGCGAGGCGGTCTACGCGGCGCTGGCCGAGCGCGGTCACGACGTCTACCGCATCTTCGTCGACCGCGACGTCGACCTGGTGCTCCGCCAGCTCCGCATCGACGTGGCCTTCCTGGCCCTACACGGCCGCTACGGCGAGGACGGCTGCATCCAGGGCCTGCTCGAGATCTTGGGGATCCCTTACACCGGATCGGGGGTTTTGGCGTCCGCGCTGGCGATGGACAAGGTCAAGTCCAAGGAAGTGCTGAGGCTGCGCAATCTACCCACACCACCCTCCTATGTGTGCGAGCGTCCGGGCGAGGTCGATCCGCACGATCTGCACACCGAGTTCGGCTACCCGTGCGTGGTCAAGCCGGCCGATGGCGGCTCCTCGATCGGCGTCAGCATCGTACGCGACCCGGTCGAGCTCGAGCCCGCGCTGGAGACCGCCGCCCAGTTTTCGGGGCGCGTGCTGGTCGAGCGCTTCGTCGACGGCAAGGAAATCTCGGTGGCGGTGCTGGGCGGCCTCGCGCTGGGCGCGGTCGAGATCGTGCCGCGCGTGGGCTTTTACGATTACGGCAACAAGTACACCAGCGGCCGCACCGAGTATCACTTTCCGGCGCGGCTGTCGCCCGAGCGCTACCGCGGCGTGCTCGAGCTGGGCGAGCAGGCGCACGACGTGCTGGGCTGCGACGGCATCACACGCGTCGACCTGATCGTGTCCGAGCGCGGCAATGAATCGATCCTCGAGGTCAACACCATTCCCGGCCTGACCCCGACCAGCCTGGTGCCCAAGATCGCGCATGGCTGCGGCATGGACTTTGGCGAGCTGTGCGAGGAGATCCTGGGGCGAGCGCGGCTGCACGCGCACGGGCGCGCGTACGAGCGGCGGCAGGGCGAGAGGCCTTTTTCGGGCCCCGAGCGGCGCGCCGGCGGCGCTATCGAGCCCCACTGAGCCGGCGAGAAGTTTTCTCCGCGTTCTCCGCGATCTCTGCGGTGAAACCTACTTGAGTCCCTCGATGAGGTACAGATCCGAGAGCTGGCGGAAGTAGCCGTACGCGTACGAGCGCCCGTCGGGAGTCAGGGCCAGCGATCCAATCCCGACCAGACCGGCCGGATCGGCCGGCATCAGCGTGCGCACGGGCGTCTTGGCGCCGCTCGACAGATCCAGGCGTTGGATGTGCACGGGCAGCTCGCCCGGCCGCCACAGGTAGAGCGCACGCCCGTCCCCGGCAAAACGCAGCGGCACCTCACCCGGCGAAAGGCCCGGCACCGGTCGCGGCGCGCCTTTTCCGTCGATCGCGTACAGGGCCACCTTGCGCTCGCCGTCGATCCCGGCCACCCACTTGCCGTCGGGTGAGATGGCCGGCGTGTGGCTGACCCACTCGGGCGTAATCGGCCGCGGCGGTCCGCCCGCCAACTCCTGCACCCACAGGCGCGTGCCCCGATTGGGCTCGGAACCCTCGAACAGCACGCGAGCACCGTCGGGCAGGAATTGGGCGTCGACGTGATTGATGCTGTCGGCGGTGAGCGCGCGTGCATCGCCGGCGCCGGTGGGCAGAAGCCAGAGCTGCGCCGGCCGCGGCTGCAGGAGCTGCGCCACCACCCACTTGCCGTCGGGCGACAGAGCGAGCGCGCCGCCGTCGCCCAGCCGGACCGCGGGCGTGCCGTCGGTCTTGCGCAGGTAGACCGAGTAAGCCGGGCCGCCCCCCTCCCCCTCCTCGTCGAACAGCAGCATGCGGCCGTCGGCGGATAGATCGATGGCCCGCGACCAGTCGAGCCACGACAGGTCGCGCTCGCGGTTCTCGCCGGAAGCCAGCGCCAGGATGCCCGTGCGCACGTTGTCCCGGGTCACCAGCACGCGTCCGTCGGGCGCGACGTCGTGCAGGGTCAGCGTGCCCGGAGCCTGCGCCACCATGCGCTGGCGACCGGCCGGGGTCACCGCGTACAGGCCGCGGGCCGAGCCGCTGCGAACGGCCGTGAACCAGATCTCGCCGGTTTTGGGATGCCAGGCCAGGCCCTGCACGGTCATCCAGCCGCTCGAAAGCGTCCGCTTGTGGCCGCCTCCATCCACCAGCGCCACCTCGCCCCCGTCGTCGGCCGGCACCGGATGATCGAGAAACGCGACCCCATCGCCGTCCGGCGCCACGCGCGGGTGGCTGATCCAACCGGCGGTTTCGAAGAGCACCTTACCGGGTGGCAGCTCGAGCCGCGTCCGGCCGCCCACCTGCCGCACCACGCACAGGCGCGCCCCGCCTTCGCTCTCGGCCCAATCGGCCTGCTGCACATCTTCCAAAATTTCACGCGGCGCACCGCCACCCAGCGGCGCGCGCGCCAGCGTGCCCGCGCGCACGAAATTGCCCTGGCCAATCAAGTGCGCGCCCAGCGAGATCGCGATCTCGCCCGAGCGCGACATGGCCAGAAGCTGCGTCCGCTCGAGATTCAGCGACCGCGATTCCGGGCTCTCCTTGCGGGTCGCGTACAGAGCCAGCGGCTCGCCGTCCCAGGCCGCGTCGTAGACGATGGTCTGGCCGTCGGGCGAGAAGCGGGCGTCGATCACGGTTCCACGTCGGAACGTGATCTGATGAAACGACGGCAGCGCGGTCCGAGACGCGCGCTGGCCCAGAAGAAACCCACCTCCAGCGGCCAAAAGCGCCAGCCCGACCAGCGCGGGAACCAGAAACCGCGCCCGCCGCCGCCGCGGCGACACCTGCGCGGCCTGCACCTGGCTCGGCGAGAGGCTCGCGTGTGAGAAACCCGACAGCGCTTCCAGACCGAACGCCAGGTCGCGCGCCGACTGAAAGCGCTCGTCCGCGCTCTTCTCCATGCAGTGCTCGACCACACGTGCCAGCGCGGGCGGGATCGCCTTGCCGCTCAGGCTCAGATCGGCCGGCTCGGTGGTCAGGATGTTCGACATCACCTCGACCGCCGAGTCACCGGAAAAGGCGGCGTGACCGGTCAGCATCTCGTACATGATCACGCCCAGCGCGAAGATGTCGCCGCGGTGATCGACCGGCCGGCCGCGCACCTGCTCGGGCGCCATGTAGCCACAGCTGCCCAGCACGGCGCCTGGCTGGGTCTTGCTCGGGCCCGGCATGGTGGGCGCGGTGGCGTCGGTGGCGCCATCGGCCTCTTTGAGCTTGGCCAGGCCGAAGTCGAGGATCTTGATGCGCCCGTCCTTGGTCAAGAACAAGTTCTCGGGCTTGAGATCGCGGTGCACGATGCTGCGCTCGTGCGCGGCCGCGAGCCCGTGCGCGGTCTGCAGCGCATAGTCGACCGCCTTGCGCGCGGTCAGGGCGCCCGCGCGCAGCCGCTCGCGCAGGGTCTGCCCCTCGAGCAGCTCGGAGACGATGTAGGGCGAGCGCTCGTACGCCCCGATGTCGTGGATCTGAAGGATGTTGGGATGGTTGAGCTGGCCCGCGGCGCGCGCCTCCTGCTCGAAGCGGCGCACCCTTTCCTCGTCCTTGGCAAACGCAGGCGGCAGCAGCTTGAGCGCCACCTCGCGCTCCAGCCTCTGATCGCGCGCGCGGTATACCTCACCCATGCCGCCCGCCCCCAGCGGGGCAACGATCTCGTAGGGGCCCACCCGCGCACCTGAGGACAAGTTCATGACCGGGCCATCATAGGATAAACTAGAGGGGATTGCGTGTGCGTAGTCGCGTCCGGACCCTGGTCGCGGCCGGCCTGGGTCTCCTTTTGGTGGCTGTCCCGGCCGTGCTGGGGGTCTACTGGCACGTTGAGGTGGAAGCCCGGCTGTGCGCGGCCCTGGAGGCGCGGCTGGGCCGCCACGTGGTGGTGGGCTCGGCGCGGCCGCTCTGGCGCGGCGTGCGGCTTTACGACGTGGCCGTGTTCGGCGCGGTCCCATTCGAGAAGGTGCCGCTGCTCGAGGCCAGCGCGGTCGATGTCGACGTGAGCGTGCGGGCGGCGCTGTCGGGGCGGGCGGTCATCCGGGGCCTGGTCCTGCATCAGGCGCGCATGGCCGTGGTGCGCGACGAGCTGCGCGGGACCGACAACGTGGGCGATCTGCTCGAGCGCGTGATGCGCCCGCACCCGGCCGCGACCGGCTCCGGCGCCAGCGCGGGCGGCGGCCTGTTTCCGATCCGGCTCGACCAGAGCTCGATCGCGCTCGCCTACCGCGACGGCGCCGGCACGCGTTGGTCGGTGCGTGTGGAGGGCCTTGACGGGTCGCTCCTGGGCGGCGCCGGCATCGTGCGCGCGCGAAGCGTGCGCATCGAGGTGGCGGGCGCGGCCGCCGAGTTCGAATCGGCTCGCTTCGACATCGAGGGCGAGAAGGTGTGGCGCGCCGAGTCGCCGTCGGCCCGGCTGGCCCTGGCTGGTGCCGACGACCTGCTTGCAGGCACGCGCCTGTTCGTGGAGCGCGATCCGGCCGTGGGCTGGCGGCTGCGCGCTAGCGCGCCCCACGCGCGCCTGTTCGCCACCGTCGAGCCGGTGGCGGGCGCGCGCATGACCATCGACGCCGACCGCTTACCGCTCGGTGCGCTCAGGCCGCTCGGCGACCCGCGCGGCATCGGGACCGCGGGCGCGACGCTGGACGCGCACCTCATCGTGCGCGTTCGGCCCCGGCAGGACGCGCTGGGCGTGGAGGGACGCGCCGAAGTGGCCGGGCTGACGCTGACCCATCCGCGCCTGACCACAGGCGTGGTCGCGGGTGCGGGCCTGCGAGTGGCCGGGAGCCTGGTGGCAGCGCCCCGGCGGGGCCGGGTGGCGGTCGATCAGGCGGTCGTGCGAGTGGGCGACCTCGCGCTATGGGTGCACGGCGCGCTCGAGGGGCTGGGCGAGGTCGTGCGCGGCGAGATCGACGCGCGCGTCGATCAGACGCAGTGTCAGGCCGCCCTGGACTCGCTGCCCGAGGGGCTGGCGCCGGCGTTGGCCGGCGCGGCGCTGGCGGGCTCTCTGTCCGCACGCGCGCACGTGCGCTTCGACGGCGCGCGCTGGGACGACCTGGTGCTCGATCTTGCGGTCAAGGAGCACTGCGTGGTGCTGCGCGACCCGCCGCGCGCCGACGTGACACGCCTGCGCGCAGCAACGGTCGGCTACCGGGTCGAGGACGAGAATGGGCAGCTGCGCGACTTTCCGCTGGGCCCGCTCAACCCGGATTGGCGCCCGCTCGCCCAGATCTCGCCGCACCTCGTGGGCGCGTTCCTGACCGCCGAGGATGCGCGCTTCTTCTCGCACGCCGGTTTCGACCCCGACATGATCCGGCGCGCGCTGATCGGGGATCTCGAGCAGGGCCGCATCGAGCGGGGCGCGTCGACCATCAGCCAGCAGCTGGTGAAAAACCTGTATCTCGAAAAAGCGCGCACCTGGTCGCGCAAGCTGCAGGAGGCCGCGCTGACCTGGCGGCTCGAGCAGGCGCTGGGCAAGCGCCGCATCCTGGAGCTCTATCTGAACGCGATCGAGCTCGGGCCCGGTACCTACGGCGTGCGGCAGGCCTCGCGCCGCTATTTTGGCAAGGAGCCCGGCCTGTTGACCCCGCTCGAGGCCGCGCACCTGGCCTCGGTGGCGCCCAATCCCAAAGCATACTGGGCGCAGTTCCATCGCGGCCCGGTCGGCGACGATTGGATGGAGAAGCTGTACGACCTGCTGGGCATGATGCATCGCAGCCACCGCCTGTCGGACGGTGACTTTGCGGCCTCGGTGGGCCAGCGGTTGCACTTCCTGCGCGGCGGCTAGCCTCCTTACGCCGGCAGGGCGAGCTGTCCAGCGGGGGCTGGGCTAGAACCGAAAGGTCCACTTCAGCGTCAGCGTCTGCGGTGCAGGTTGCGTCGGTGGTTGGCCCTGCCGGCCGCCCAGCGACCACAGGATCCCGCCGGTGGCGCCGATGGGTGCTCCCCCGATGGCGATGACGACGCCCAGCGCTTCACCCGCGGGGCCGCAGTCGCTGCAACGCCCGAGCGGCGAGTGACCCTCGGCGCTGGCCACCGCGATCGTGACTCCGATCGCCGTCACCAGCATGCCCGCAACCGCCAGGGCAATTCCGTTGGCGCGGAGCAACTCGCCCTTCTGTGTCGGTGCGTTCTGTCCACCCGCAGGCGGGCTGGGAGGCTTGCCGGTTCGCATCTGCTCCCGCACCTCGTCGACGCTCTGCCGGAGCGCGAGAAACCTGGGCTGCGCTGGTTCGGCAGCAGCGGGTGGCTGCACGAAGGCGGTCATGAGAGCGACTGCAGCGAGGGATCTATGCAACTGGTAGGCGCGCATACGAGGTCCGAGATGCAACCACGGTGCCCTCGATAAATGGTGGACTGCGCGCAGGGCTTGCCCGCGGTTTCGTCAGAAACCGCACGCCGCGCGATGAAGTTCTGTCGGGTTGCTCAGCGCAAATCGAGATCACACTTCTCGCCGCTGCAGGTCCCGATGTAGCTCGACACGTTCGCCCACTCGCACTTGTAGGCCGATGCGAACGTCTTCTTGGCGCGCGCCTGCGTGTCCAGATTGCAGCTCTGCGCGACACACACGTTGGCGCTCTTGCCGCAACCTGTCACCGTCAGGCGACAGCAGTCGGCTGCCTGCAGGCTCCGCCCGCGGCCGACCGCGAGCACGAAGCCGACCAGAAACGCTAGCAGCGTCAAGAATCGTTTCATGCCCGAACCTACGATGTCTCCCAATGTGATCTTCCGCTGTCCTTCAGGGAAGCTTAACGTTGAATCGGCCCAACAAGCGCCGCTCGACGGCATACTCTAGTCAGGAGGTTGATCGGGCAATGAGTCGACAGGCGGCAGCTCTTCCGGAGGATCTTCTGGCCCAGCGGGGCTGGATGCGGCGGCTTGCGCTCCACCTGGTCGGCGATGCGGCGGCGGCCGACGACGTGGTTCAGGAGGCCTACGTGGCCGCGCTGCGCCACCCGCCCGCCGAAGGCCGGCCGGTCAAACCGTGGCTGGCCGCCGTGCTGCGAAACCTCGCGCGCATGCGCGCGCGCGCTTTTGTGCGCAGCCGATCCCGTGAGGAAGCGGTCAGCCGCCCCGAGCCGCCGCCCACGCCCGAGACGCTGTGCGCCCAGCTGGAGCTGCAGCACCTTCTGTCCAGCATGCTGGTGGCGCTCGAGGAACCGTATCGGTCCACAATTCTTCTCCACTATCACGAAGGGCTGTCCAGCGCCGAGATTGCGCGCCGTCTGGGCATCGAAGCGGCCACCGTGCGCTGGCGGCTCAAGCAGGGGCTCGACCAACTGCGAGCGCGCTTCGACCAGCAGCTGGGCTCTCGGACTTGGGTTTTGGCGATGGCACAGCTTGGGCGCGGCGGGCGGGCTGCTCCGCCCTCGCTGCTCACCCGCGCCCGGCGAGCGCTGCGCCACTTCCGATCGGCAAGCGTGCTCGAGAGCGCGACCGCGCTGACTGCGGCCGCGCTGGTGGCCGTCACGCTGGGCGCCCGGGTCCATCGGTCCCGCACGGCCGGGCACGCCCGCAGCCAGGTGCAGCTGTCCCAGCTCACGCCCCGGCCCGATCGGGCCAGCATGGGCGCGGCCGAGCGACCGCGGAAGGCGCCGATCTCGGGCTCGTCGCCGCGCGGGGACCAGAGCGCGCCCGAGCGCACGAGCAGCCGCCCCGATGGCCTGCCCCGCACGCTCGGAGCCTGGAAACGCGTGCCGGCCCAATCGGACGAGGCGACCGAGCCGCCCGCGACGCCGCACCGGCACCAGACCTTTGTGGTGTCGGTCCTCGACAATCACTTCGTCTTGCGTGTTCCCGGCGATGCCATCACGGTCCGGGTGGACGAAAGCGCCCTTCTGAGCCCGACCGTTCAGATCGAGCGCTATGGCAACACGCTGCGGGGCAGCCTGTTCGGCGTGCCCATGGAGGTCACCTTCACGGACCGGAGCGTGCGCGGGCACATCGGAGGCCCGATCAATCTGACGCTGCGTGTGCGTGGCGATGAGCTTCAGGTGCGCGGGCGAAAGGGCGGTGGCCGGACCCTGCTCGCCTTCAGCCCGGCTCATATTCTCGGCTACCTCGGAGACGGTTCGTATTCGTACGAGCTGTACGCGAGCGGCGACGAGTACGTCGGGCATATCGGAATCGCCCAGGCCACCGTGCGCATTCCCCGGACATTGGCCGAGCGGAGCCGAGGCGAGCTCGCAGCCACGCTGGTCCTGCTTCTGAGCGGGCGGCTGGGCGGTTGGTGGCCGCACCCGCCCCCGCTCGTCGCCTCGGTGGAGTGCCCGGACTATCCGGGCCCGGTCCGGGAGTTCAAGCCCGCGCGCACGCTTACGGCCCAGGCGGTTCCCCTTCCGGTGGCGAGCCTGCCGAGCCCGCCCAGGCCCGCGAACGCGAGCCAGCCCAATCCGCAGAATCGAGCCACTGCAGCCGGTGCGCACCCTCCACCACCCATCCATGCGACCAACAGCATGGCCGAGAGCACGCGCTTCATGAATGGGCGTCTGGATTCGAGCTTTGGGATGCCGCCGCCCATGACGTCGGGCGCGGTGCTGGCCACTCCGCTCACGCTGGCGACCGACGGGAGCGGCTCGGCAGCCGCGCCCGGCGCTGGCGCCGCGGCGGTGGGCGGAGGTCATCACTCGCAATAACCGTGCAGCGATGCCCCGAAGCCGGCT
>DATFWX010000053.1:0-26079 GCA_035258845.1 Polyangia bacterium
GCCGCCGCCACTACGTGCACGAGCGCGCGCGCGGGCGCATTGAGCGCATCGGCCTTGAGGATCTCGGTCAAGAGCTTGCGGGCGGCCGCGTGATCGCCCGAGCGGACGAGGGTCCGGGTCTGCACCAGGCGCGGATCCTCCTCGAAGAGATCGATGTCGAAGGCGCCACTGGGCTCGCTCGGGGCCGCGTCGTCCAGGGTATCCACGATCTGGACCACCTCGTCGGCTGCGTCGCTGTCGGCGGGCTTGTGCGGGGGCGACTGCGGGGCCGGCTGTGGCAGCGCGCCCGGCCCGGCCGCCACCAGCGGCGCGGTGCGGGGCGGCCAGCTCGCGGGCGGCGGCAGGTAGCGCCCGCGCCGGACCGGATTGATGAGGGTGTCGTAGGCGGTCTTGCCCAGGTCGTACACTTCGCCCGCGAGCGCTCGCATCTCGGCCGAGGCCGCGGGCGCCATCTTGTCGGGGTGCCACTTGCTGGCGAACTGCGCAAACGCGACCAGGATGTCGGGCTCGGTCGCTTCGTCACCGACGCCCAGCACCCGGTAGTAGCTGATCGAGCGCAGGTATTTGAGCTCCTCGCGCAGCGCCCGGCACACCTCGCGCTCCGCGCTCGAGGCGGCCGGACCGGGCGCGGTGCGCGGCAGCTCCTCGATGACGTCGGGATGTGGAACCGGTCGCGGGGTGGGCGTGACGTCGGGACCGAAGTCGCCGCTGGCCGCCTCGCGGTGCGCGGTGGCCATCTTGAGCGCATCTCCCAGCGCCTCGGCCGCGCCCTGGCGCGAGATGGCCGCGCGCGCGCCCGCCAGCACCGCGCGCGTAGCCAGATCCGAGCGCGGGGTGGTGGCCAGCACGATCGCGGGCACCTTGAGCTCGTGCACGAACTCGGCGGCGGTGCCGTCGGGAAGCTGGTCGGCGATCACCATGGCCACAAACGGCGCCGGCGGCAGCGCGCGTGCGGCCGCCAGGGAAGCCACGTCCCGGGTGTCGAAGCCGGCGGCCCGCACTGCACGCACCGCCTGCGCCCGCACCTTGGCGTCCGGCTCGACGACCAGGACCAGACTGCTCATCCCACCCAGGATCGCAGATTCGCTTGAGATCGGTCAAGGCGGCCGGCGTTGAATGAAGCGCCCACCGGCCCGTCGAAGTTTTTGAAAGAAAGGAGCAACGACAATGTCGATTCGGAAGATGCTTTCGGGGCTGGTCCTCTCGGGCTCACTCTTGCTGGCGCCGCTGGCGGCGCAAGCCCGCGAGACCACCGCGCCGGCGCCGGCAGCGGCCGGAAAGCTCGAGCGGACGGGTGCGCGCAAGCTGCGGCGCGGGATGCGCGAAGAGCGGCAGGGCGCCCGGCTGATCAAGCGCGGCGAGCGCCTGGAGCGGAACGGCCGCGTGCGCAAGGGCGAGCGGCTGGAGCGCCGGGGCGAGCGCAAGATGATGCGGGGCGCGGCCAAGGTCGAGCGCGGCGCCGCTTTGCAGCGAGCCGGCGAGAAGCGCGAGACGAGGTAGCGTAAGATGCGCGTGTGCGCGCATTTTGTCTGACCGCCTGGCTTCTGGCCGCGGCGCCGGCTGGCGCCGCGCAGCCGTCCCCACCCCCTCGCATCGTGGTGCTGCTGGTGGTCGACCAGCTTCCGGTTCGACTCTACGATCGGATCCTTCACGTCGCGCCGCCAGGTGGGTTGCGTCGGTTGGCCGAGGGAGGCGCCAACCTCACCGGACGCTACGGACACGCCAATACCTCGACCGCACCCGGCCATGCGCTCATCGCAACCGGCGCCGACGCCGGGCGCTCGGGCATCGTGGGCAACAGCTGGTGGAGCCGGGAGGCCTGGCGGAAGATGTACGCGGCCGAGGATGCCGGCTTTTCCGTGCTGGGCCGGCCGCCCGCTTCACACGACGGCACCAGCCCGCGCAATCTGCGCCTGCCCGGTCTCGGCGACGTGCTGCGCGCGGCCAGCTACGGGCGCGCCCGCATCGTTTCGATGTCATGGAAGGACCGCTGTGCCATTCTACTGGGCGGACAGCGTCCGAGCGCGGCCCTGTGGTTCGACATCCCGCTGGGCGGCTTTGTGACCTCCACCTATTATGCGCAGACCTTGCCGGCCTGGGTCGCGCGCGCCAACGCGGCGCGGCCGGCGCAACGGATGCTCGGGCGGGCCTGGACACCCCTCCTGGGGCTGCGCGAGCTGGCTCTCCTGGGCGGCCCCGACGATGCGCCCGGCGAGGGCGACTACGAAGGCATGGGTGTGGCATTCCCACACCCGGTGCGCTCGCTGCGCGCGCTCGGGGCCAGCCCGCTTGCCAACCAGCTCCTGGCTGCGCTGGCCGAGGACGCCCTCATCGGAGAGGGCATGGGCACGGACGCGGTGCCCGATCTGCTGGCGGTTTCCTTTTCGGCGGGTGACTTCGTGGGCCACGTCTTCGGGCCCGACAGCCGCGAAGCGACCGACCTTCTGGCGCAGCTCGATCGGCTGATTGCGCACCTTCTGAGCACGCTCGATCGGCGGGTCGGGGCGGGCCGGTACACGGTCGTTCTCACCTCCGATCACGGCTGCGCGCCGCTGCCCGAGCAGGCGGCCACCGCGCGCCTTTTGCCGGGCGTGCAGGCGCCGGTGCGAATGCCACCGGACGCCCAGATCGCCGCGCTGGTCGCACAGGCAGTGGGTACAGGCTGGCGGACCGCCTTCGAGCACCCGCACCTGTACCTGGACGCACCGGCCGGCGGCGGTCGGGCGCGCCTGGGCGAGGCGCTTTCCATCGCACGTAAAACCCTTTTGGCCCTGCCGGGCGTCGAGCGCGTGCTGGGCCCCGGGGAGCTGGCCCATCCCGCCGACGACATTGCGCGCGCGGTGCGGGCGTCCTGGGATCCCGAGCGCGCGGGCGACCTGTACGTCGTGCTCACGCCGGGCTCGGTGTACGAGGAGGAGATGGTCGTCGGGAAGGGCACCGGCCACGGCTCGCCGCGCATCTTCGACCAGGAGGTGCCGCTGGTTCTGTACGGGGCCCGCGTGCGGCCGGCTGCGCGGCCCGCCGAGCCGGTCGCCGAGGAAGCACTGGCTGCGACGCTGGCGGCGCTCATGGATGTGCCGCCTCCGCCGGGTGCCGAGCGGCCGGCGCTCGAGCAGGTGCTCGCGCGCTAAGGAGTCGATAGTCGAAAGTTCAAAGTCAAGAGTTTCGGAGAACGGTCCGCCCTTTCGACTTTCGACTTCTTTCAGATCGGGGAGGGGATGCAGAGCGGGTTGGTGGTCGGGTCGCCGCAGGTCTGGAAGATCAAGCAGCACTTGAGCGGCGGCGTGCAGTTGGCATTGGTTTGACACATCCCGCCCGAGCCGCCGCTGCCGCCGGTGCCGCCGGCGCCGCCGCTGCCGCCGGCACCGCCCGACCCGGCGCTGCCGCCGAAGCCGCCGCTGCCGCCGAAGCCTCCGCTGCCGCCGAAGCCACCGGCGCCGCCCAGGCCGCCGGTGCCGCCCGAGCCGCCGGTGCCGCCCAGGCCGCCGCTACCGCCCAGGCCGCCGCTGCCGCCCAGGCCACCGCTCCCGCCCATACCCGCAAAGCCGCCCGAGCCGCCGCTGCCACCGGCGCCGCCGCTCGTGCTATCGGACGCGCCGTCGCGCGGCGAGCCGGGCGAGCCGTTGCGCACACACACTGCGTTCTGGCAAGCGTAACCCTGGGGGCACTCGCCCTGGTTGCCGCACAGAAACGGCGTCTCGCCATAGTCGGGGTGACCGCACGAGGGCGAGACCGCGGCCGCTCCCACGAGCGCCAGAAACACGAGCGCGGGCCCCGACCTGTGCCAGGCCGCGCGAGCGAAGCGAAGCGACGCCAAGCCGATGCCGAGACGTCGCGGCAGCATCAGAACGACCCTCCGGCGCTGACCCCGGCAAAGCCGTGCCCGGCCACGGGCGTCACGTGCGCACGCGCACGCGTCTCCGCCTTGTGATCCAGCACGAAGAAGGTCACCGATGCGCCGGCCGCAGCCGCCGCGCCAATCAGGGCCACCGTGCCCCAGGTCTTGTTCAGGGTATAGCCGTCCTCGATCGCGCGCAGATCGGAGTCATATTTCTGGGTGGGATAGCCGTTCGCCGGCGCGGCTGCCTTGAGCAGCGTCGCCTCCTGGTCGCTGGCCTGCATCAGCATGAGCAGCCCGACCGTGCCGGCCGCGACCGCAGCACCGGCCGCGCCCCACTTGAGCCAGTGATAAGACGAGTTCGAGATCCGATCGGAATGCTCGTTTGGCGTCGGGAAGGTGGGCGCGGTCAGGCGCGCGCCGCGCGGCGTGTCCACGAGCGGGTTCTCGGTGTCGTCTTCGGCCGCGGTCGCGGCGGGCGACTTGACCGCCTTGGCGGGCGCGGCTGCCCCCGCAGGTGCCGGGGGCGGCGACGGCGCGTCATCCTGGCTGGCCGGGCCCAGGCTGCGCAGGAGCGCCTCGGCCTCGCCCCGGTTGGGCGCCTGCGGCAGGACCGAGAGGTATTCATGGAGCGCCGCCCGCGCAGCCGCCTTCTGCCCCAGCTGGATGTACGTGATGCCGAGGTTGAACAAGATGGGCGGCAGCGGCGCGTATTCGTAGGCCTTGCGCAGCTCGGACGCCGCCTCTTGATACCTCTCGGCTTTGTAAAGTTGGAGCGCGTGCTGGTAGGCCTTCTTGGACTGCGCCTTTTCGCGGGCCGAAATCGGCTCGTCCGCGAATGCCGTCGCTGGCCACACGATCCGGGCAGCGACCAGAATCGGGAGAACCAAGCGCGTCATCTGACCCCTCCTCCGGCGCCGCACGCTTGGGACTCCGAACGACTGGGGGCGTGCGAAGCCAATTCTGAAGCTTAACTAGTTGGGGAATCTTACAGCAAAGTGAGCAAAAGTAGTCAAGAGGCTGTTTGTGTGGTTTTGGAAAGATGAATGATTTCACTTAATTTCTGGTTGGAACGAGACCTTTCCACCAGCTTGCGAAGATGTCGCCAGAGCAATACCTGAACGCGGCTCAGGCACAGCCTCTCAGCCGAGCCAAGCTTCCGTTCATCAGCAGCGCCTGGTAGGCTCAGGACGGCTGTGGTCTTCGACGCCGCGTTCGAGTATCCCGGAGATGCCGAGATGGCGCGCCTGCTGTCCGAGCTGGCCTGTCCGCGCGCGCTCGCCGAATGCCGGGCGCTCCTGCGCGGCGCGGTGGCAGCGCAGAAGACGCCGCTCCCGAGCGTGCTCGTGCGCGAGCTTTTTCAGGGCCGCGAGCCCCATTTCCGCAACCTCGCGCAGGCCGATCGATTCGTGGCCAGCCTGTTTGCGCTGCTGGGCCAGCTCCAGCGCCGCTTCTCGGGCTCCGAGTGGGCGTGCGAGCCGGAGCCGCCGGCCGCGGGCTCGCTCGAGCAGCGTACCGCCGCGCGTTGCGCCGAGGTGCGAGCGTTCTTGCGCGGCCTCGATCTGGGCGCAACCGATCCCGCGCTGCTCGACGAGGCCGGCCAGGCAGCTCTGGCCACGCTGACCGAAGCCAGTGCCTATCTGGGCGCCATCTCGGGCCTGGCCGGAACCGACACGCCCACGCAGGGCGCGCTGCGCACGCTGACCGACCGCCAGGTGGAGGCGCTGGAAACGATGACCGCAGACTGCATGCAACGCATCGAGCAGAGCCTGCGCCGCCAGCGCGCACCCGATGGCAGCCGGCTTCCCGGTTCGGGCGTCGGGCCGAGCGACCTGTGCGCGTGCGGCAGCGGTCGACCCTTCCGCCGCTGCTGCGGCGCCCCCTCGTGAGCGTAGCCGCATATCGGTACGCGACCTGGATGCGATCAGGCGGCGCTGTCAGAGTCGCGTGCCATGATAGGGTCGCATGGTGCGTGCCGACCCGAGACCGGAAAGGGTGCTCGCGTACGGACCGCCGGGCGGCGGTGCCGGCGACGCCATCTTGCGCCGCGAGGTGGCGCCGCGGCTGAGCGGGCCCGACTTCGCCAGCTTCTGGTTCGTGACCCGAGGTGGGCCGCGGCGGCATGAGGCGGCTCGGTTTGCGGCTGCGGCCCGGCGTGTGCCTGCGCTCCCGGGCTGCTTTTTCACGCTGTCCGAGCTTTCGGCGGCCTGCGCGGCGCGGCTCGACGATTCGACCCCTTCGGTGGGGCGTGCCGAGCGCCGGGTTCTGATTGCCGAGTGCGTGGGACCGCGGACGCGCCCCGGGTTGGCGCAGGCCATCGCGCGCACGCTGACGGAGCTGCTGGCGGCCGACGTGCGCGATCCCGACGCGCTGCCGCCCGGCATCCTGCGCGAAACCTGGCAGCGCTACCGGCAGCGCCTGAGCGCGCTCGGGATGGCCGATCCCGACGCGGCGCTCACGCAGGTCGCGGCCGCGCTCGCGAGCGGACGGCTGCGCGTGCCCGAGCTGGTGGTGATAGAGGGGCTGTATCAGCCCCGACGCGCCGAGGAGGCGTTCGTGCGCGCGTTGGCGCAGCGCGCGCGTCGGTTGGTGCTGGTGGCGGATCTGTTCGGTGCCCCCGACGCGCTCGCCCCGGCCGACGCGGTCTGGGCGCCGCTCGTGGAGCTGGCTCGCACCCTGGGTGCGCGCATGGAGGCGGTGGGGTCCGAGCGCCTGGGGGCACTGCCGCAGGTGGCGCGCCGCCTGTTCGGGCCGCCTGCCGAGGTCAGGCCGACGCTCGTCGGCAGCGAGCTGCGCATCGGCGCCTACGCCGACCGGCGGGCCGAGGTGGACGGCATCGCAACCGAAGTGCGCGCCCAGGTGGCCGCCGGCACGCCGGCCGGCGAGATCGTGATCGCGTTGCCCGCGCTGGCCGAGTATGCCCCCCTCTTGCGCGAGCGGCTGCCCCGGTTCGGCGTGCCGTTCGATCTTCTGCGCGGCGACCGGCTTTTCGCCGCGCCGCTCGTGCGTGCGGCCTTCGCGCTCGGCGAGGCGGTCCTGAAAGGGTTCGAGCGCAGCGCGGTCGAGCACGCGCTGGGCTGCCCGTATGTCCGCTTCGGCGCGCTCCAGTATCTGCGGCTGGACCGACAGGCGCGCGCGGCCGGCGTGGTGGGAGGTGGCGGCAGCGCGGCCGTGGAGGCCGAATGGCTGGCGCCGCTTGCGCGCTGGGCCCAGATCGCGCCCGCCGGATCGGACGAGGAGATCGCACGTGAGCTCGCACGCCGCGATGCCGAGTTCGTGCTCAAGCAGCTTCCGCTGCTTGCCGATGCGCTGCGCGCGCTGGCCCAGCTCGAGAAGGCACGGCCGCCCCGGCAGGCCGCGCGCACGCTGGCCACGTTGTGGGAGCGCTTTGGCCTGGGCAAGCTGGCGGCGCCCGAGATCGATCCGGAGCTCACACGCCACGACCTGGCGGCCTACCAGCGGCTGCGCGCGGTGCTCGCCCAGGCCGCCAGCGGCCTCGAGCTGGGTGGGGCGGAAAAAGTGGATCTGCCGACTCTTCTGGGCGCGCTGCGGATCGCGGTCGCCGAGGAGACCTACGCTACGGCCGCGCCCACGCGCGCCGACCGGGTGCGTGTGCTGGGCCTGCACGATCTGCCCGGAGTGGCCTGCAGGTGCCTGTTCGTGGGCGGGCTTCAGGAAGCGGCCTTTCCACCCGCGCCTGCGCCCGCGCTCCTGCTCAGCGAGCCCGACCGGCGGCGCCTGGGCCTCACCACGTACGACGATACGCTGGCCGAGCTGCGCCATCTGTTCGCGCTGGCGGTCGCGGGGCCGCAAGATGCGGTCGCGCTGTCGCTTGTGCGCGGAGAGCTTTCACGCGAGGACGCCGCGTCCAGCTTCCTCTACGAGCTCGGCCGTCACGCCCAGGTCGAGCTCTGCGATCGCGACCCGCCGTCGGGCCCCGAGGCCGCTTATACCGAGGAGCGGCGGCAGCGGCTGCTCGCGCGCGCCCGTTCGTCCGCGCTGGCGGCGGCCGGGATGGCAGCGCCCGAGGCGGTCGAGGCCGCGATCCGCGCCGAGAGCGCGCGCGAAGAGGCCGCGCTTTCGGCCTGGGATGGGCGCCTCCTGGCCGACCCGGTGTCGGACGGCCTGCGCGCGGCGGTTCTGGCCGATCTGTCCGTGCGCGTGCTCGGCAGCGCGGGCTCGGTCACCCAGCTCGATACCTATGCCAGCTGCCCGTTCCGCTTTTTCGCCGGTTACCTGCTCCGGCTGGCCCCGCTCGAGGATCCACTCGAGGTGTCGGCGGCTCTGACTGGGCACATCGTGCACGCCACGCTGTGCGACTTCTACCGCTCGCTGCGCGACGCCGGCCCGGCGGGCGCGCGCCTTTTTGCCGGGCCGGCTGCGTTTGGCAGCGGCGAGGCGGCCGAGCGCGCGTGGGTCGACGCCGCGCGTGCGCCCATCGGCGCGGCCTGCCGGCGCCAGCTCGAGCGGCTGGCACCCCCTACCCGCGATGCCTTCTACGATCAGATCGAGCAGCGCCTGCTGGCCGGGCTCGAGGGCGGGGTCGGGCCGGCCGGGCTTTTGCTCGCGTTTCTGCGCTCGGAGGCGCGCGCGCTCTGGCGGCTCGAGCCGATCGCGTTCGAGCTGCCCTTCGGCCAGTCGCGCCACCACGACCCCGACGGCGAGCGCCGCCTGCCCGCATTCGAGGTCGAGGTTTCAGGGCAGGCCCCGGTGCGCCTGCAGGGAGCGCTCGATCGGGTCGACCGCCTGCGCGTGGGCGGGGCGGCCGTGATGCTCGACTACAAGACCGGCCGCTACGCGGTGCCGCGGCCGGCCCTGATTGCGCAAGGCTACCGATTCCAGCTTCCGGTCTACCTGGCTGCGCTCTCGAGCTGGCTGGAGGCTGAGGCTGCGGGCTACTACCTGCTTACCGATCCGGCCGAGGTGCGACGCAAGCTCGTGTTCGGCCCCGAAGCGCTCGACGTGGGCGCGCTGCGCGAGCGGCTGCCGCTGGCGGTTTCACATCTGGCGCGGGCGGCGCGGGGCGGCCAGTTCCACCCGGGCCACCTACCGGAGCGGGACAAGGGCTGCACGTTCTGCGACTTTGCGGCCGTGTGCCGGGTCGACCACGATCGGATGCTCACGCTGTCGGTGCGGCGCGCCACCGGCATGATGCTGCCCCTGCCGCTCGTGGAGGCGCCGTGAGCTGGGACGCTCTTTTATCGTCGCAACGGCAGGCGCTCGACCTCGAGCGCAACGTGGCCGTGGTGGCGGGCGCCGGCTGCGGCAAGACCCAGGTTCTGGCCGCCCGCTATCTGTGGGCGCTCGCGGAGGGCGGGCTGCGCGAAAGCGAAATCCTGGCCATCACGTTCACCGAGAAGGCGGCCGCCGAGATGAAGGCGCGCGTGCGCCGATGGCTGGCCGCAGAAGGGCGCCAGCCCGGGCTCTTACGCATCTCGACCATCCATTCGTTTTGCGCGGCGCTCTTGCGCGAGCACGCGTTGGCGGCCGATGTCGATCCAGGTTTTGCCATCGTCGAGGGCGCCGAGCGAATCGTGCTTCTGCGCGACAGCGTGGAAGCGCTGCTGTCGCGGCTCGCGATCGCGCCCGCGTCCGACGACGATGCGGCGGCACTTCGGTTGCTGGCGCGGCTTTTCGGCCGAACCGCGCTGGGCTTCCTGCTGCGGCGCTTGATCGAGCAGCGCGAGACGGCCGGCCGCTGGGCCGACGCGACCTGGGGGGAGGGCGACGCCAACCTCCTGGCCCGCTGGCGGGCGGCGGCGCCGGACGGGTTGGAGCTGGCGCGCCGGCTGGTCAGCCGGCCCGACTTTGCGGCCGCGCTTGCCGAGGCGCGGCGCGCGCGCGGCCGAGCCGGCCGGCGCGGTACCCAGGCGATCGACGAGGTCGAGAGCGCGCTCGACGAGCTTGAGAGGGTGAAGGTGCGCGGGGTCGAGCGGCTTCTCGATGCGCTGTTCCAGAGGAGCGGCGGCCGGCGCAGCTTTGCCAGCGACGACGCGGGGCCGGCGCTTTTCGCCCTGCAGGCGCTGGTCGAGCCGCAGGCGGCCGATCTGCGGGCCTCGCTGGGCCCGCTCGATGCCGAGATGGCGCCCTACGTGCGCGCGCTGGCGCGTCTTCTGCGGGCTGCCCTGCGCGCGTATGACGCCCACAAGGCCGAGCGCCAGCTGCTCGACTTCGATGATCTGGGGGCGCGCGCGGCCGCGCTGCTCGGGCAAAACCCGGCGGTGCGAGCGTCCGTGCGCGCGCAGTTCCGCCAGGTTTTGTGCGACGAGGTCCAGGACGTCAGCGAGTCGCAGTGGGACCTCATCCGCTGGATCGTGACCACGGATGCGGCCGGCCAGAAGCTGCGCCCGGCCGGCCTGTTTGCGGTGGGCGACGAGAAGCAGTCGATCTATCGCTTTCGCGGGGCCGAGGTGACCGTGTTCACGCGCATCTGCGAAAAGGTCGAGCAATCGAACCTCAGCGTGACCGCGCCCGCGCGGGTGCCGGCCCGGGCCGGCGAGCTCGTTACCGCCGGCAGCGGGATCGTGGCGCTGCGCGACAACCATCGGTCGCATGCGCTCGTGCTCGGGTTCATCAACCAGCTGTTCGCGCGCCTGCTCGAGGGCGCCCGCGAGCCCTGGGAGGCGCGCCCGCAGATGCTGGAGCCGCGCCGCGTGGAGCCGCAAGGCGGCGCCGAGCAGCCGGCCCCGGGTGTCGATCTGCTGCTGTCCGTCGACGTCCCCGCCTCGCCCGAGGACGAGGCGGGGGACGAGAGCGAAGGCGGCGGCGACTACCTGGCCCTGTACGGGGAAGCCGATCGGGTGGCGCGCTATCTGCGCAGCGGGCGCTGGCGCGGGCCCGCCGCGGATGGGCCGCCGCCCTGGCGCAGCTGCGCGCTGCTGCTGCCGATGCGCACCCACCTTCACTCGTACCAGGACGCGCTGCGCCGTTACGGGGTCCCGTTCGTGGTGCTGGGTGGGGTCGGCTTCTACCAGACCCAGGAAGTCATCGATGCGGTGTGCCTGCTCGAGCTTCTGGCCGACGAGCGGCGTGACATCGAGCTGGCCGCCGTTTTGCGCAGCCCCCTGTTCGCGCTGCCCGACGCGCTCCTGTACGTGGTGGCCCGTCAGCCCGGCGCGACGCTTCTGGCCCAGCTGCACGCGGCCGCGTGCGGGCGCGGGGAGATCCTGGCCGCGGCCTCGGTGGCGGAGCGGTCGCAGCTTTCCCAGGCCGCGGCCCGCATCGAGCGCTGGCGCCGGCTGGCTGCCCGACTGCCCGCCTCCGAGGTGCTCGCGCGCGCGCTCGACGAGAGCGGGGCCTGGGCCGGGCTGGCCCAGGGCCTGCGAGGCCCGCAGCGGCTGGCCAACCTGGCCAAGCTGCTCGATCGGATCCGCGAGCACGAGGCGGGCGGCTTCCGCGCGCTTTCGGACGTGGCGGCCATGCTGCGCGTGATGATGCAGGAGGAGGAGCGCGAGGGCGAGGCGGCCGTTGATACCGTGGGTGTGGACGCGGTGCGCATCCTGACCATCCACGCCGCCAAGGGGCTCGAGTTTCCGCTGGTTCTGGTGCCCGAGCTGGGCATCCGCTTTATCGACGCGCCCGAGCGGGCGCTGATGGAGGATCTGCCGAAAAGCCGCTTGCCCGAGCTGGCCCTGAAGGTGCCCGACCCGGCCGATGAAGGACGCCTGCACACGCCGGGCCTCTTGCGCCTGCTGCGCAGCCGCGAGCGCAAGAAGGCCGACGCCGAGATGAAGCGCCTCCTGTACGTTGCCTGCACGCGGGCACGCGAGCGGCTCGTGCTGTCGGGCAGCGCGCGGCTGGGCCGCGAGGGCACGGTTCGGGTGCCCGCGCGAAGCTGGCTGGCCTGGTTGGTCCAGCATCTGGGTCTGGACCTGGATGCGCTGGCGCGCTCGGGGCAGGGCGGTCCGGGTGGGCTCGGCGGCGCCAGCTACGAGATCGTGCCCGGGCGCAGCCTGCCGGTGCTGCCGGCGGTGTCGCCGATGGGTGGACGCCCAGAGCTTCTGCCGGAGGAGGAGGCGGCCGCGCTGGCGGCCGCGCCTGCGATTTCGGAGCAGGGCCTGCGGGTGCGCTTGACCCCGACCGTGGCGCGCGACCTCGAGCGCTGCGGGCACAAGGTGCGGCTGCGGATTCTATACGGGCTGCCCGAGCACGCGCAGGCCGAGCCGAGCGAGGACGAGTGGGAAGGGGAGCCCACTCTGGAGCCGCTCGAGCGCGGGCGCCTTCTGCATCGTGCATTCGAGCTGGAGGCGTTTTCGGCCCCGGATCCGGAGGCCATGGTGCGGCGGCTGGCTGCGCAGGCGCGCCTGGCCGACCCCGCGCTGGTGGCGGAGGTGGCGGCACAGGTGAGCGCGTTTGCGCGCAGCCCGCTCGGCCGAAAGGTCGCGGCCGCGCGGCCGGCCTGGGCCGAGCTGCCGTTCCTTCTGCGCGACGGCGAGATGGAGGTCAGCGGGAAGATCGATCGGCTGGCCCGCGACGGCGCGGGCTGGCTGATCCTGGACTGGAAGACCGATGAGGTCGGGCCCGAGGCCGCTCCCGCGCACGCGCAGGCGGCGGGCTACTTCACGCAGATGCGCCTGTACATGCAGGCCGCGCGTGCGCTCACCGGCACCGATGAGCCGGTACGCGCTCTCTTGTACTTTACACGCGCCGGGGTCGCGGTCGAGGTGCCCGAGGGTCCGCCTCCGCTGCACGGGCTGCGCGCGCACGCGCTGCTCGATGGAACACTGCCCGCACCGCCGGCCGCAGTGTGTCGCGCCTGCGGCTATCACGCGCGCAGGTTGTGCCCGGCCGACCGCCTGCGCTGAGCCAGCAGTGCCAGCAGGGCCAGCCAGGCGGCCGCCGAGACCGTCGCGCCCACGCGGAGGCCTGGAGTGCGGTAGCTGAGCACGATTCGGTGCTCCCCGGGCTCGATCGCAACCGCGCGCGCAAGCAGCTCGGCGCGCTCGATGCGGGCCGCCTTTCCGTCCACGGTCGCGCTCCAACCGGGCGCGAAGGTATCGAGCAGCACCGCATAGCCGGCCGAAGGGGACGTGCAGCGCAGCTCGACTCGCTCGGGGCGCGGGCTCGCGATTTCGCACGGCGCCAGGTCGGAGCGGGCAGCGCCCGGCGCGGCCGCGCCCGCTCCGCTGAGCCGCACCAGGCCCGCATCGTAGGGCTGCCCCAGCAGCGCGGCGCGCACCGCGTCGTCCGTGGGCAGCCACTGCCAGCGCCCGCTCACGAACCCGCGCGGCCGCGTCGCTGGCGTCGGAACGAGCACGAGCGCGCCGCCCGCAGGTGCCGGCACGATCCGATAGTCGACCGCGTAGCGCGCCAGCAGGCTGGTGCCGCCGCCGCGCACCTGCGCGGCGGCATCCCACAGCGCGCGCCAGCGGCCGCTCTGCGCCGGGTCCTCCCCGGGCAGCACCGCAAAGCCGAACTCGGTCGCGCGATTGCCGCCCGCGCTGTCGAGCATGGCACGCGCCAGCTCGCCCGGCCCGTGGGTGCCGCCCGGGGCCATCGTGTGCAAGCGGTACAGCCGTGGCCGCGGCGCGCCCGGGCGCGCCGCGGCCAGAACCGGTTGCAACAGCGCCGGTGGGCGCACGCAGTCGGCCCGCGCGATCAGCACCTGCAGGGACCAGCCATGCACCAGCAGATCCAGCACGGCCGCAGCGGCCGTCAGCGCGGCTGCCGCCCGCGCGCGCGTGTCCCCGCGCGCGAGCACGAGCGCACCCACCAGCAGGGCTACGACTGCGGCCGCGCGCAGCGCGCCCGCGCGCGCGACCGCAAGCGCGGCCGAGACGTCGAGCGGCGGCGCCAGCGCCGCCGCGCGGGCGCTCAGCCGCGCCAGGGGCGCCGCCGGCGCGAGCGCGAGCGCGGCCGCCCCGGCCAAGAGGGCCGCACCCAGGCCGCTCGCGGCCAGAAGCAGGCGTCGCGACGGGGGCTGCGCGAAGGCTTCGCGCAGCCCCAGCCCGGCCAGCGCGCACACGATCACGACCGCGCCTGCAAAATGCTTTTCCGGATAGCGCAGCAGGCGCTCGGGGAGGACAAGCCAACGATAGGCCGCGTAGAGCGGCGTGTAGCGGCCGAACGCGAGCACGGTGAGCACGGCCGCGCCGGCGAGCAGCCCGCGCGCGCCCGCGCGGCCGCGCACGGCCGCCACCAGCGCGAGCAGCAGAGCCGGCGCACCCAGATAAAGACTGTACGCAAACCCGGGCTCGCGCTCGGACGGTCCCGCGCGCGCAACCAAGCGGGCCAGGTTGCGGGCCGGATCGATCGGATCTCCGAGCGCGTGCGGCCACACCCACTCCAGCGCCCGCAGCGGATGCAGCGACCACATGCTGGCGGCCGCCAGTGGCAGTCCGCGCGCGCGCTCGCTCTCGCGGGCCCACAGGAGCGCGGGCAGGAGCAGCACCGCCGCCAGCGCCGCCGCCGCAACCACCGCGGCTGCAAGCGTCAGCACGGCCCGGCCGCGCCGGGGCGCGCGCGCCAACACCACCCCCGTCGCCACCAGGAGCGACGACAGGACGCCGGCCGGGTCACCCGACAGCACCTGGATCGCGATGAGCCCGGCGAGAAGCGCACCCGCGCGCTGCCAGGCTCGGCCGCCCTGGGCGGCCCCAGCCGCCGCCCGATCGGCTGCCCACGCCACCCACGGCGTCCACGCCAGCGTGAACAGGCTCCCGCTCGTCACCACCGAGGCCACATAGCCAGAGGTCATGAGGGCCGCGCCCGCAAAGGCGCCACCCAGCCGATCGGCGCCCAGCTGTCGCGCAAACAGCAAGCCCCCTGCGCCCAGCAAGAAAAAGTGCGCCAGAAGCAGCGCATCGCCACCCCAGGATTCGGGTAGGAGAGCGAGCAGCCACAGGGGCGGATAGCACACGCCGTGTGCCGGATTGGCCAGATGGGGCAGCCCCAGACCGATCCCGTCCCACCACTCGGGCAGCCGGCCCGCCCTCAGCTCGCGCCCGAGGTGCACAAGCAGCGGGCGCACGAACATCAGGTGGTCGCGCAAGGCAAAGGTGCGTCCGAGAAACAAGACAGGCGCATAGCCCGCCGCGAGCGTTCCCAAAAGCGCGAAAAGGGGCCACCACCGGGCCCAGCGCGTCTCCACTTCTCCGACGAGGAAGCTATCACGCCACGCGCCAGATCGGCTACACTTACGCGCGTGCGTAGCCTGCTTCTCGGCGCGCTCCTCGCTCTCTCCTGCGGCGGCCACGTCACGGTCGACTCCACCACGCTGACGGTGGGCCGGGGCGGCGACGCCATCCTGCTCGATCCGGCGCGCGTCAACGACGGTGACTCGTCGGAGGTATGCGAGCAGATCTTCGAGCACCTGGTGCGCTACAAGCCCGGCACCAACGAGGTCGAGCCCGCGCTCGCCACCACCTGGGAGGTGGCCGACCAGGGCAAATCTTGGACGTTCCATCTGCGTCGCGGCGTGCGCTTCCACGACGGCACACCGTTCGACGCCGATGCGGTCGTGTTCTCGTTCGATCGCCAGCGCGATTACCAGCATCCCTACCACGAGCCCGATTTCACGTACTGGGACTCCAACTACCGCATCATCCAGCGCATCGAGAAGCTCGACGACTACACCGTGCGCATCCTGATCGAGCGCCCGTACGCGCCCTTCCTGGCCTACCTGGCCATGTTCCCGGTCTCGATCGTGTCGCCGCGGGCGGTCCGGCACTGGGAGCACCAGTTCTCGCGCCACCCGGTCGGGACCGGCCCCTTCCGCTTTGTCGAGTGGGTGCCGGGCGATCGCATCACGCTGGCCGCCAATCCCGACTATTGGGATGGCGGGCCCCCCAAGATCGGGCATCTGGTCTTCCACCTGATTCCGGGCGAGCGCGAGCGCCTGGTCGCGCTCGAATCGGGCGCGGTCGACGTGGCTTACAACCTGGCGCCCAAAGACCTGGGCTACGTGCGCCTGCATCCCGATCTACGGGTGCACAAGATCGCAGCCTCCAACGTGGCCTTCCTGGCCATGAACATGCTGCACCCTCCGTTCGACGACGTACGGGTGCGGCGCGCGGTCAATCACGCGATCAACAAGTCGCTGATTGTGAAGCTGCTCTACCAGGGCCTGGCGGTGCCTGCGATCGGGCCTTTGCCACCCACCATGTGGGGCTACGATCCGACGCTGCCGCGGTTCGATTACGATCCGGAAAAGGCGCGCGCGCTTTTGCGCGAGGCCAGGTACGACCCACGCGTGCGGCCGCGCTTTTACGTGATGTCGACGCCGCGTCCGTACGTGCAGGCGCCCGAGCGGGTGTCGCGCGTGATTGCGCGCAATCTGCACGACGTGGGCATGGACGTGGAGCTGGTCGTGCAGCCGATGCAGGCCCACCTCGATACCACTGCGGCCGGCGAGCACGACCTGTGCATCCGCGGCTGGGTGGGTGACAATGGCGATCCGGACAACTTCCTGTACACGCTCCTCGATCGAGACTCCGCCTTCTCGCAGCGCGCCACCAATGTGTCGTTCTACCGCAACGCGGAGGTGCATGGCCTCCTGACCTGGGCGCAGGAGACCTCCGATCGCACGGAGCGCATCGGGCTCTACAAAAAGGCGCAACGCATCATCGCGCTCGACGCACCCTGGGTGCCGCTTGCACATTCGGAGGTGGCGGTGGTCGCGCGCGCCGGCGTCAGGGGCTTCTGGATCGATCCATCCTCGATGGTCTACTACCGGAGCGCGTCGCGTGGCCCGCACTAGACCCTGGTCGTGGCGCAACCTGTCGCTGCGCTCCAAGCTGGGGCTGGGCCTGGGCAGCGCCTCCATCCTGTCGATCGTGATCGGCGCCGGGACGGCCATGATTCTGATCCTGTCGGGGCTGGCCGACGCGTCGCGCCGCGAGGCCATGCGCTCGGCCAAAACCGCGCTCAACCTGGTGCTACGGCAGGCCCAATCTCAGCAGAGCGAGGCCGGCGAGCTGGCCAGCGACGGGGTCCTCGCGGACCTGCTGGTGACGTCCCCGGCCGCCATCGAGAACTACCTGACCTCGCAGCAGGAGCGTTTCGGCAGCGGGCTCATCGAGGTGGCCGACACGCGCGGTCGCATCGTGGCCCGCCGCCTGGGGCTCGACCCTGCGCGCGCCCGGCAGGTGGCTGCGGGCGACCATTCGCCGGCCGTCGAGCGCGCGCTCGAGTACGAGCGCCGGCTGACCTTGACCCAGGCCTCCGGGCAGCTGGCCGTGCGTGCGTCGGCGCCCGTGCTCGACGAGACCTGGAAGCTGCGCGGCGCAGTCGTGTTCACGCTGCCGCTGGACGCCGAATTTGCGGACGTCATCAAGGGCGCGCTTTCGGTCGATGTGATCTTCTACGCGGGCGACGTCGCGACCGCGTCCACCTTTTCGACCCCGGATGGACGCCGGTTGCCCGGCCGGCCGGTGCCGCCCGCGGTCGCCGAGAGCGTGCACCGGGGGCTGACGCTTACCGATCAGGGTCCGGTCGAGGGGCGCGAATACACGTTCGCCTACGTGCCGCTGCAGGATCTGGAGGGTCGCCGCATCGGAATGCTGGCCATCGCGACCTCGCGCGACACCCTGTTGGCGGCGCAGCGGCAGGCCAAGTGGTTCCTGCTTTTGGCAGCCGCGGTCGCCGCCGTGCTGGCGGCGGCCTTCGCGATTGCGCTGGCGCGGCGCATCGCGGGGCCGGTCCGGCGCCTGCACGAGGGCGCGCTCGCGGTCGCGCGGGGCCATCTCGAGCATCGGATCCCGGTCGAGACCGGCGACGAGATCGGCGAGCTGGCACAGGCCTTCGGCGTGATGACGCGAGCGCTCAAGGAAAACCAGGACCGACTGGCCGCGCGCATCCGCGAAATGGTGACCCTGCACGAGATCGGGCGCGCGGTGTCGTCGGTGCTCGCGCTCGACGACGTGCTGGCGAAAGTGACCTCGCAGGTGGCGGGCATCCTGCAGGCGCGCACGTGCGCGCTCCTGCTCGAGGGACCGGGCGGCGGGCTGGGGCTGCGCGCGGCCTACGGGCCCATCAGCTCGGCGCAGGCGCTGACCGCGCTGGCGATTCGGGCAGGCCGGCACTCGCTGCGCGTCGAAGCCATCGAGTCCGACGGCGACCTGGGTACGCAGGCGCGCGAGGCCGGGATCACGGGTGCTTTTTTGGCGGTGCCGCTCGAGCTCAAGGATCGATCGCTGGGCGCGCTCGCGGTCACGCGGCCCGATCCCTTCTCGGACGGCGACGAGCGCCTGGTTGCCACCATCGCGGACCAGGCCGCGACCGCGTTCGAGAACGCGCGGCTGTACGGCGAGGTGACCGCGTTTTCCGAGGATCTCGAACGCAAGGTGCACGAGCGCACGCGCGAGCTGGTCGAGGCCAACAGCGCGCTCGAGCGCGCGCTGCGCGAGCTGCGGGAGACACAGGCCCAGCTCGTGCACTCGGAGCGCATGGCCGGCCTGGGCGTGCTGGTGGCGGGGGTTGCGCACGAGATCAACTCACCGGCCGCGGCCATCAAGGGCAGCGTGGACGCGCTGGGCGATGGCGTGGCGCGCCTGATGGCACGTGCTCGCGAGCTGGGTCAGCTCAGCCTGCCGAGCGACGCGCGCGTGCGCTTCTTCCGGCTGCTAGAGGCGCTCGGGCCCCGCTTTGCGCAGCCCCGGATCGAGCCCCCGGCCCTGGTGCGCCGGCAGGCACGAGAGCTCGCACTCAGGCTGGAAGGGCTGGGCGTGGCCAGTCCGGATGTGCCCGCGCGCACACTGGTCGAGCTGGGCGTGGCCGAGGCCGCTTACGAGCTGGCCACCCTGGGCGGCGGCTCGGGCCTTTCCCCTCTGGTTGGTTATCTGGAAGAATACGCGTACCTGCAGCGTAATCTGGCTTCCATGAAGACCGCGATCCACGCCATCACGCGGATCGTGGGCGCGCTCAAATCGTATTCACATCTGGATCAAGAGAAGGTATCGGTGTGCGACCTACACGAGGGAATCGAGAACACGCTGGTCATCCTTCACCACGAGCTGAAGTATGCTATAAGCGTGCAGCGACGTTTTGGAACCTTGCCCAAGGTTCCGGTGTTCGTCGATGAGCTGAATCAGGTCTGGACCAACATCATCCATAACGCGGTGCAGGCGTTGGGTGGGCGTGGGGAGATCACGGTGGAAACGGCACAGGAAGGCTCCGAGGTCGTGGTTCGCATCTCAGACAATGGGCCCGGCATAAGCCCCGAAGCGCAGGCGCGCATCTTCGAGCCCTTTTTCACCACCAAGGCCAAGGGCGAAGGCTCGGGCCTGGGTCTGGTCATCGTCAAGCGCATCGTGGACAAGCACGGCGGTCACATCCACGTCGAAAGTGTACCCGGGCGTACCAGCTTCATCGTCCGCCTGCCCATCGAAGGTCCCAAGCTGACGGCAGCGCGTGCAGTTGTGCAATCAGGTAACCCATCATGACCCATCGCGAAACCATTCTGTGCGTGGACGATGAGGAAGGCATCCTGACCGCGCTGCGTCAGCAGCTCGGGGCCCGCTTCGGCCAGGAATGTGAGATCGCGGTCGCCAAGTCGGCCGGCGAGGCGCTCGAGCTGGTCGACGAGCTGGAGCGAGAGGGCGATCGGCTCGCGGTCGTGATTGCCGACCAGATCATGCCCGGGATGAAAGGGGTCGAGCTGCTCGAAGAGGTCCACCGCCGCAATCCGCGCACGATCAAGATCCTCCTGACCGGGCAGGCCGGTCTGGACGCGGTCGTCTACGCGATCAACAAGGCGGGTCTGGCCCGCTACATCCCCAAGCCGTGGGACGAGCCCGATCTGCGCCTGACCGTCGAGAAACTGTTGGAAAAGTTCCGGCTCGAGCAGGAGCGGCCGCTCATCCTCGAGGAGCTCAGGCGCAAGAACAGCGAGCTCGAGGCCCTGAACCTGTCGCTCGAGCGCAAGGTCCAGGAGCGGACGCAGGAGCTCGAGAGCCTGAACCAGCGGCTCGAGAAGCTGGCCATTACCGATGGCCTGACCGGCCTTTACAACCACCGATTCTTCCACGAGCGCATCGCGCTGGAGGCCGAGCGCTGTCAGCGGTCGGGCCACGAGCTGTCGCTTCTCATGATCGATGTCGACCACTTCAAGCTGTACAACGACAAGCACGGCCACCCGGCCGGCGACGACGTGCTGCGCGCGGTCGCGTCCCTCTTGATGGAGGGCCGGCGTGCCAACGACATTGTGGCGCGCTACGGCGGCGAAGAGTTCGGCATTATCCTGTGCGATACCTCCAAGGGTCAGGCGGCCGAGCTGGCCGAGCGGCTGCGCCAGCGCGTGGCCAGCTATTCGTTTGTGTACGGCAACGAGCAACCGGGCGGGCGGCTCACCATCTCAGGCGGGGTTGCAACCATCCCGGACGACGCCACCTCGGCGGCCGCGCTCATCGATGCGGCCGATGCTGCCCTGTACGCCGCCAAGCGCGCGGGTCGCAATCGGACGCGGGTAGCCGAAGCACGCCCGTAGGCTGCTGGGGTCAGTGAACCCTAGCCCCGATCGTCGCGGCTTGCGATCTCGAGCCGCGGCATGCTCGGAATGGTGTCGCACTGATCCCATTCATCAGAGGGATCGATAGATAGCAGGATGGGGGTTGTGGGCGCGTCGTCTTCGAAAAACAGAATCTGGTGGTCAGTCACTTTGCGACGGCGGCGTTTCATGTCAGCGGTTTCTCCTTCCCCAGGCGGCCGATTCTTGTGTACAGCAACATCGGTGCCACGCCCAAACCATCCGCAAGCAACCGGAATGTCGTAGCGCACAAGGTGTGTGCAGACCCCACCTAGGGAGGAGCGGTCGCAGCGGTTGTTACAGCGAGTGAACGATGACGTGCGGGCGCTTACCGGTGCGCCTTCGCACGAATCGGATCGCGGCTGCCACACCCTCCTTGCGTAGCAATTCCGCCACCTCGGCCGCATCCACGCCCGCGATGCCGCTCAGCGTCACGCTGTCGCCCGCGATCGACACGACGCCTGCGTGGCCGGCTGCGCGCCGGGCCGCCACCACCTCCGGCTCGAGCAGCGCACCCGCCTCGACACATCGGTGGCCGGTCGGTACGGTCCCGGCCGGCCGCACGCCCGTGCGCGTGATCTCGAAGGCGTCCCCGTTTCGGGCCACCAGCGCGGAGCGGACGCCCAGCTCGCGCGCCAGCCGCACATGCGCGTGCAGGTGGCGCGCACCTCCATGCACCGGGATCAGGCAGCGGGGCGCCACCTGGCGCAGCACCTCGGCCAGGTCATCTGCGCTGCCATGGCCGCTCGCGTGCAGCGTGGGCGCGTCCATGACCGTGATGCCGCGGCCGGCCAGCTCGTCCTGCAGCCGCCCCACCTGACGCTCGTTGCCCGGCACCGGGCGGCCGGAAAAGAGGACGGCATCGCCGGGCCGAAGCGCGAGCTCGCCGTGGGCGCCGGCCGCGATGCGCGCCAGCGCGGCCCCGGACTCGCCCTGGCCCCCGGTCGCAATGACCAGACGGGCCCGGGCCGGCTCCACCCACGCCCCCGCGGGCGGACGCAGAAGGCCCAGCGCGCGCGCTGCATCGGCGGCTTCGCGCAGCGAGCGGCCCAGAAGGCCCACTGTGCGCCCGAGCCGGGCGCCCAGGTCCATCACGGTCTGCACGCGCTCGACGTTGGAAGCAAACATCGCGACCACGACCCGGTGCTCGCGCGGCACCGACGCGAGCGTGGCCTCGAGCGCGGCCGCCACCTCGGCTTCCGACGGGGTCCGGCCCGGCCGCAAGACGCCGGTGGAGTCACCCAGCATCAGATCGATGTCGCCGGGCGGCGCGTCGGCCAGGCCCTTGTGGTCGCCGGTCAGGAGCGCTCGCGCACCATCGGCTTCCACCACGAAGCCGAGCGCGCCCGGCACACTGTGGCGCACCGCCAGCGCGCTGACCGCCAGCCCATCCAGGCGCACGGTCTCGCCGGGTGCGATCGGGCGCAGATCGGCCCGACCCGCCAGGTGAAGCTCCTCCAGCCGCGGGCGCGCCAGCGCAAGCGTCATCGGCGTGCCCCAGACCGGCGCCGGCGCTACGCGCAGCGCGAAGCCGAGCGCGCCCACGTGGTCCTCGTGCCCATGCGTGAGGAAAAAACCCTGAAGGCGCGAGCTGGACAGGGCGGCAAACGAGGGCACCAGATACTCCACGCCCGGCGTGTCCTCGCTTGGAAACATCAGGCCGGCGTCCACGCAGACGGCTCCACAATCGGCTTCGATCAGCGTCGAATGAAGCCCGAACTCGCCGCAGCCGCCGAGTGGTGCGAGCCGCATCACACGATGATAGCTCGACGCGCGCGCGTCAGGAATCGAACAGCGCGCAAGCGATCGCGCGCAGTTTCAGGTTGGAACCGCGGTTGCACGGTGACCGCCTGCTTTGCTTAGGCTTAACGTGCGGGGCGTGGTCGCCAGCGCGGCCATCGCCGGTGGGTTTTTTGCGCTCAACTTGCCGCGGGTTCTGCGTCACGCCATGTGGCGCGACGAGCTGCAGGCCTGGCTGATCGCGCGCGACAGCCCGACTCTTTGCAGCCTGTTCCACAACCTGCGCTACGAGGGTCACCCGGGCCTGTGGCACCTCTCGTTGTGGCTGCTCCGGCACGCGAGCGCGCGTCCGACTGCGATGGCGCTGTTTCATCTCCTGATCGGCTCGGCCGTCGTGGGCCTGTTCGTGCGCAAGAGCCCGTTCCCGCTGCCGGTGCGCCTTCTGTTCGCGCTGGGCTACTTTCCGCTGTTCGAGTATCTGGTGTTGTGCCGCGGCTACTCGCTGGGTGTTCTGTGTGCGTTCGGCTTCTGCGCGGTTCGCTCGCCCTGGTTGCGTGGCCTCATGCTTCTGCTCCTATGCCAGACCAGCATCTACGGGGTGCTGCTTGCGGCCGGGCTCGCCGTGCTCGCGCTACGTGAGGCGCGCTTCGCGGTGCTGGCGCCGCTTCTAGCCGGGGTCGTGCTGTGCGCGCTGCAGGTCATCCCGCCCGCCGATTCCCAATACAGCCTGGCGCCGCTGCGTTGGGATGCCCACCGGCTCGCGCAAACAGTCGCGCAGCTCCAGTCGGCATTCACGCTGGCGCCGCCGCTCGGCACCGACTTTGCCGCTGCGCCGGTCTTCGAGCGGCTGACCCTGCCGTGCCGGGTCGTGCTCGCGCTGGCGCTGGCCGCGCTGGTCGGGCTCGGTCTGCGTCGTCGGCCTGCGGCCGCGCTCGGATTTTTCGTGGGCGCGCTCGGCGTGCTCGGGTTTGGCTACCTGCACCCGTACGCGTCGGGTGACCTGCACCACATCGGCACGCTGTTCGTGCTCCTTTTGGCCTGCGCCTGGTTGACCCCTCTCAGCCGTCTGGGCGTGGCAGCCCTGACTGTTCTGCTGCTCGTGCAAGCGGGCGCTGGTGTGGCGGTTTCGATCCATGAGTACCGTCATCCCCTGTCAGCGGGACGGGCGACCGCCGCCTACATCGAGCGCCAGGGCCTCGGCGATCGGATGCTGCTTGTGGGCGCCCATGATTCGGCCGCCTCGGCGGTGGCGGGTTACCTGCGCGCGCCACTTTATTACGCGAATCGCGCTCAGGCCGGCACCTTCGTGATCTGGGACCGCACGCGGCGGCGCCTGACCGAGCCCGAGCTGCGCGAGCGCATGGCGCGCCTGGCCCAAACCAGCTCGCGCGAGCTGCTCCTGATTTCGAACGCGCCGCTGTCCGGGCTGACCCCGCTCGCTCGGTTCGAGGACAGCCTGCTCGAAAGCGAGCGCTTCTACCTGTACCACTGGCGGAGTATCATCCGGGCCCATGCGAATCACAGTACTGGGCGCCGGAAGCTGGGGCACCGCGCTCGCCAAGCTGCTTGGCGACGGCGGTCACGAGGTGGCACTGTGGACGCGCTCGCCCGACCATGCGCGCGATCTGGCGGAGCGGCACGAAAACGTAAAATACCTGCCGGGCGCGACGCTGCCCGGGACCATCGCGCCCACGGCTGACCTCGAGGCCTCGCTCGGCGACGCCAAGATGATCGTGGTGGTCGTGCCCTCGCACACGGTGCGCGAGACGCTGGCGCGGGCGGCGCCTCTGGTCCGACCCCAGACCATCGTGGTGTCGGCGTCCAAGGGCATCGAGGTCGAGACCGGCGCCACCATGGCCGAGGTGCTCGCGCAGCTGCTGCCGGCCCAGGTCGCCATCGCGGTGCTGTCCGGACCCTCGTTCGCGAAGGAGACTGCGCGCGGGCTGCCGACCGCGGTCGTGGTGGCTGCGCGCAACGCCGAGGCCGCGCTGGTTACGCAAAAGGCGTTCGCAGGCGACCGCTTCCGGGTCTACACGTCCGACGACGTGATCGGGGTCGAGATCGGCGGAGCGCTCAAGAACGTGATTGCGATTGCGGCCGGATGCGCCGACGGGCTCGGCTTTGGCCACAACACGCGCGCGGCCCTGATCACGCGCGGGCTGGCCGAGATTGCGCGGCTCGCGCAGCGGCTGGGCGGAAACCCATTCACGCTGGCCGGGCTGGCCGGAATGGGCGACCTGGTGCTGACCTGCACGGGCGACCTGTCGCGCAACCGCACGGTCGGCATCGAGCTCGGGCGCGGCCGCAAGCTGCCCGAGATCCTGGCCGGCATGACCCAGGTGGCCGAGGGCGTGCGGACGACCCGCTCGGCGCACGAGCTGGCCCGAAAGCTCGGTGTCGAGATGCCGATCACCGATCAGATCTTCAAGGTTCTATACGAGCACAAGTCGCCCCGCCAGGCGGTGGTGGACTTGATGAGCCGGGAGCTGAAGGCGGAGACCGACTGAAGCGATTGCGGCCGCGGTCACGGTTGGCGGCCGAAGCGCGCTGGCGAGCGCTCGACCAGGTACACATCCGGGGCCAGCCGGCGCAGCGCGCCCCCACCCAAGGCGCCCCGGACGCGCTCGCGCGTGATGCCGAGCCGCGAAAGCTCCTTCCAGCCCCGCGGGTCGGCGTCCTCGAGCAGGCGCACCAGGAGCACCCGGCGGGCCGGACCGGCGGCCGCCCGCAGCCCTTCCAGCGCAACTTCGGGCCCGTCGCGGCCCGCATAGTAGGACAGCAGGATGAGCCGGCTGCCGGCGGGCAACGATCCGTCGAAATCGAGGTACTCGTCCCAGCCGTGGCCGGGCGCAATCACGAGATCGCCCGGTGCGATCACGGCGCGGGCGGCGCGCATGGCCTCGGCCGGCCCGGGATCGCGCTGCGGGATCACGCCGAACGCGAGATTGAACGCGGCCAGCGCCAAAAGCCCCGCCGCCGCCAGCGCGGGCACGCGCTCCAGCGCCGGCGCCGCCCACAGCCAGAAAAGCGGCAGCAGCACCAACCAGCGCTCGCTGTCGGTGGGAAAGAAGAGCAGCCCGACCAGCGCATACGGAATCACGAGGGCCAGCACCGAACGGCGTCGCAGGCCCAGCGGTGCCGGATCGCGAAAGGCTGTCCCTACCACCAGCAGCACGATGACGGCGCCCACTGCGAGCTGCGCGACCACGCGCGAGACCGGCGCCTCATAGAAATAGGGCGCGGCTGCGATCGAGCGCGCGCATCCGAACAGCGCGCCCGCAGGCGCCTGCCAGAGCGGCTCGGCAAAACCGTGCCGCGACGACAGGATCCAGGAAAGGGCCGCCCGCGCGGGCAGGTGCAGCACGAAAAAGGCCGCGCCGACATAGGCGGCCTCACCCGCAAGCGCGGCCCCCACGGCAGCAATCGGCCCCGCCTCGAGCAGCACGAACGGCAAGAGCAGCACGTTCTCGAGGTGGAGCGCGATGGCCGCGCCGGCGGCAAGCGCACGCACGAAGGGGTTTTTGACGACCAGGACTACGATCACGCACAGGGTCGCGGGCGCATAGACCTCCACGTCGGCCGCGCTCGACCAGTAGCCCCACGACAGGGCGGTCGCGGCGGCCGCGAGCGCGCCGCCGCGCGCAGCCAGAAGCAGAACACCCAGGGCCCCGCACGCGACCGAGAGCCAGCGTGCGTGCTCGGCCGCCGGCTCGCCGAGCAAGCGCAAGAGCGGCACGTAGGCCGGATGCCCGGGCGCGAGCTGGGAAAAGCGGAGCGCGCGCAGATAACCCACCCCGTCGCCATTGGGCAGCGCGGGTCGCGACAGCGCGTACAGAGCGAGCGTGGCCAAAGACGTGGCCAGCGCGACCAGGGCTGCCTTGCGCACCGCGGCCAGACTACCTAAAATCCAAGGTTCGTGCGAACCGCTCTCTGTCTCGATGAAATCTTCCTCGAGCATGAGGCTCCGCCCGGGCATCCCGAGCGACCCGAGCGGCTGCAGGCGGTGGCGCGCGCGCTGGAGGCGCACAACCTGCGCGCC
>DATFWX010000054.1:0-4386 GCA_035258845.1 Polyangia bacterium
TCACCTTTGCGCGCCGGAGGCGCGATGGCCGCCGCCTGCGACCACACTCCTGAAACCGGCTGAGACCGGGCGGCCGGCGCGCCGAGGGCGCAACCGCGCGGCGCCCATGAAGGCGCGGCAAGCTCAGCGCCTCATCGCCACGCGGCCCGAGCCTGACGCGCAAGGATTTCGCGTAGCAGCGCCCACAGCGCGCACCGACAGCAGACCGCCAGCGAGCACGTGATCAAAGCAGGGATAGCTGTTGCGTGCGGCGGCGGCGCGGGCGCACGGGCAGCTCGCACACCAGCGCGGCCGGCAGCTTGTGCAGGAACGGGCAGGGCAGGTTTTCGACCGCGCGACCGAGCACCGTGCGGCGCTGCGCCGAGGCCAGGACCAGCCGACGCTGCGCACGCGTCATGCCGACGTAGAGCAGGCGGCGCTCCTCCTCGAGATCGGCCGGCGGCAGGCCGGGCAGGCGGAGCGGCAACAGGCCGTCCTCGCACCCCGCGATGAAGACCAGCGGGAACTCGAGCCCCTTGGCAGCGTGCAAGGTCAAAAGCGCGACCTTTTGTGGCGAGAGGTGCAGATCGGTTTCGTGAAGCAGCGCCACCGTGGCCAGAAACTCAGCAGTGTCGTCGCCGAAGGGGACCGCGAGGGTGGCCAGGAGCTCCACGCTGCGGCGCCAGGCGGGGTCGGGCAGCGCGGTCGCCAGCTCGGCCAGGCGGTCGGCCAGAAGGTGCGGGCCGCTCGCAGTCGCCGGCGTGCGCAGGCGTGCCAGGATCTCGGCCACCAGCGGCCGCGTCGTGAGCGCCTCGTCCGAAGCCCGGTGGAACGGGATCCCGGCCCGGTCGAGCGCCTCCTCGATGGCATCGGCCTGCGCGCTCAGGCGGAACAGCACCGCCACCTCGTCGAGCGCCAGGGGGGGCGCGTCGGCGCCGCCGTCAGCCCGCCCGGCGTCGATCGAGTACAGGCTGGTGCCGCCGACCGCACGCTCGATCTCGGCCGCGATGCGCTCGGCCTCGTCGGCTGCGCTGGCCGCCCAGAAACGCTCGAGGGGCGGCGAGTGGCTGGCCACAGGGTCGAGCGGGCGCCGGTGCCGCCCCGGGCTGCGCTCGATGATGTGGCTGGCCGCGCGCACGACCGCCGACGGGCAGCGGTAGCTGCGTGACAGCGTGACCGTGAGCGCGTCGGGATAGTCCTCCACAAAACGCGCAAAGTAGGAGGGGTCGGAGCCGCGAAAGCCATAGATGGCCTGGTCGGGATCGCCGACCGCACACAGGTTGGCGCCCGCGGGCGCGCACAGACGCACCAGCCGATACTGGGCCGCGTTGATGTCCTGGTACTCGTCAACAAACAGGTACTGGCAGCGCTCGCGTGCCCAGGCCAGCGCAGGCTGGCTCGACTCGAGTAGAGCCACTCCGCGCCCCACCAGATCGTCGAAGTCGAGCGCGCCCGCGTCCGCCAGCACGCGCTCGTAGGCGCGATAGGCCGCTTGCACCTCGGGCTCGCAGTCCGCCGGGCCCAGAAGGTGCGCCTTGGCCCACGAGATGCGCTCGGCCACCCGGGCCGGAGCTGCGATGGCCGCGCGCCGGGCGGTCTCGTCGAGCACCGTGAAATCGGGCCGCCACAGGGCACGCAGAAGCTCGAGGCCGAGCGCGTGAAAGGTGTAAACGCCCACGCGCGCTCCGTCGGGTCCGAGCAGCCCAGCCAGCCTTTCGCGCAGCTCGCCGGCCGCGCGCCTGGTAAACGTGATGGCGCTGATCGCACGCGGTGAGACGGCGCGGACGTGCACGAGCCGTGCGATGCGGTGTGCAACCGTGCGCGTCTTGCCGGTGCCGGGGCCGGCCACGACCAAGAGCGGCCCCTCGCCATGCTCGACCACGCGGGCCTGCTCGGGGTTGAGCCCGCTCACGGGGAGCGTGGGCGTGGAGGTGGGGGCGGCCGGAGCGCAGGCAGCAAAGGACGGCGCCTCGGGCGCGCCGGCGGCCGGGTCCGGAGGCTGTGCGAAGGCGAAGCAACGCTGCGCGAGCAGCTGCCGGCGCTCCTCGGGATCGAACACGCGAATGATGCCGTACTCGCCGTCGTAGCCGGGCTGCCTCTGCACCTCGCCCGCGCGCATGCGACGCAGCGCCTCCCCGAACAGCGGCGGTCCCTCGCGCGAAAGCTCCTCCACGGGCGCCCGCATGAGCACGCTCAGCTCGGGGCCCACGCGCTCGAGCAGGCGCTGGTAGACCTGGCGGACACGCGCGCTCGCGGGGCCGGCGTCCAGCACCTCGCCGATCACCTCGCCGAGCGGGATCAGGCAGTGGAAGGGTTTTGCGCCGGGCGGCCGCACGCCCTCGGGGCGGTCGGCCAGCTCCTCGACCCGGCTGGCCACGCCGCCGGTGAGCCGCTTGCCGCAGGCCCGGCACAGGCCGCCGGCGGCGGCCGCCTCGCGCGGCGCGACCACGACCCCGCACTTGCGATGCCCGTCGAAGTGATACTTGCCCTCCTCGGGAAAAAACTCCACGGTGCCCAGGAAGCCCTCGCGCCGGTCGCGCAGCGCATCGCGCAGCGCGTAGTAGCTGAGCTCGCAGTCGAACAGGTTGGCCTCGCGCCCCAGCTTCTCGGGCGAGTGCGCGTCCGAGTTGGACACCAGGGCCAGCCGATCGAGCTGCTCGAGCCGCCAGTTCATGGCCGGATCCGACGACAGCCCGGTTTCGGCGGCGAAGATGTGATGGCACAGGTCGCGGTAGCACTCGGCGACCGCGTCGAAGCCCGACTGCGCGCCCAGCACCGAGAACCAGGGCGTCCAGATGTGGGCCGGGATCAGGAAGGCATCGGGCGACGACTCCAGCACGATCTCGAGCAGGTCGCGCGAGTCGAGCCCGAGGATGGGCCGTCCGTCGGATTCGATGTTGCCGATCTGCGACAGCCGGGTCGCGATGCGGGCCGCGCTCGCGAAATCGGGCGCGTAGACCAGATTGTGCACCTTGCGCACTTTGCCCTCGTGCTTGTAGATGCTCGACACCTCGACCGAGAGCAGAAAGCGCACCGGCGCCTGGCAGGCGGCGGGCACCGGATCCTGGACCGCGCGCGCGAGCCCATCGCGCAGCCGGAACAGCCCCGCCTCGGCCGGTTCCAGCTGGGCGCGCAGCTCGGCGAACCAGCGCGGGTGTGTGAAGTCACCGGTGCCGACGACCGTGATGCCTTTGCGCTGGGCCCACTGGTGGAGCGTGCTCAGGTTGAGATCCTTGCTGGTGGCGCGCGAGAGATACGAGTGAATGTGAAGGTCGGCTACGAAGCGCATCGCGCTGCAGCTTACCCAAACCGATCGCGCGCGCTGTGTGCAAACTTTGTGCTGTGAAGAGCTCTGTGGACAGATTGTTGTCAGAAAAGAAGCCGCGTCAGCTCCAGCCAACCGTACACAACCGTCACCTGCGGCAGCAGGCGAGCGAAGCGCGCCACCTCGTCGGGATGGGGGCGGAACAGGAAGCGGTGGTCGACCGATCCCAGGTACCCCAGCACCTCCAGCCGATCGTCGACGAAATGAGTCAGCGAAAGGGCCGCCGCAATCGGCGCCTTGTCGGCTCGGGTGCGGCAGAAGCGCAGCCGCTCGGGCGGAATGCCCGTGCGCTCGTGGAAGCGCCGGTAGGCCAGCCACTCGCGCGTGCGCCGCTCGACCTCGGGGCCGCACTTGGACACCAGCCAAACCGCGTCCGCGAATCGTCCGCCCGCGCGGGCCAGCGCGGCCAGCGCATCGAACGCGTCGGCCACCGGCGGCGTGTCCAGGTAGCTGGGCCCGAAAATCGAGGTGTCGTCGTCGTCGCCCGCGCGCTCGATGATGACCCCGCCGACGTCGACCCCGAGCACCACGGGTTCACGCGCGCTCGACCGTCACAGCGCAGAACTTGTACTCGGGGATCTTTCCGTACGGATCCAGCTCGTCGACCGTGAGCACGTTGGCGGCCGCCTCGCGGAAGTGGAACGGGATGAACACGCTGCCCGGGTGCGAGCGCTGGCTGGCCCGGGCCGGCAGCTCGATGGCCCCGCGCCGCGAGCGCACGCGCACCGACTGGCCGTCGGCGATGCCGAGCCGCGCAAGGTCGTCGGGGTGGATCTCGACGAACGGTCCGGGCTCGATCTCGTCGAGCGCCCGCGCGCGCCTGGTCATGGATCCGGTGTGCCAGTGCTCGAGCAGCCGGCCCGTGTTGAGCACGAACGGGTACTCGTCGTCGGGCAGCTCCTTGGCGGGCGCAAACTCGCACGGCACCAGCTTGCCGGGCCCGGACGGGAAGCCCTCAGCGTCGTCGAACAGGATCTGCCGGTCCTGGGGCCACAGCCGCCCGGTCGCGCCCATGCTGTCGTAGCTGAGCCCGCGGTAGCTCGGCGCCAGCGATACGAATTCGCGGAACACGTCCTCGATCG
>DATFWX010000055.1:0-19264 GCA_035258845.1 Polyangia bacterium
CCGGTTTGCGCCGAGTGAGTCTGCGCCGGACCGGTTTGCGCCGAGTGAGTCTGCGCCGGACCGGTTTGCGGCGAGTGAGTCTGCGCCGAACCGGTTTGCGCCGAGTGAGTCTGCGCCGGACCGGTTTGCGCCGAGTGAGCCCGTGGCGAGCGAGCCCGCGGCGACAACCGACCGCCACTTCCAGCACGATACCGAGCGCGATTGCCTGCGCGCGGCGCCCGAGCTGGACGCGGCCCTGCAGGCAGCTCGGCGCGCGCTGGCAGCCCCGCCCCTGGCCTTCCCCGCCCCGGCCCAACTGCCCCGCCTGCTGGCTGCCTACCTTCTGACCGGTTTTCCGCGCGATGTGCGTGCTGCCGGAGGCGCCATTGCCATCGCGGGCGCGCTCGTGCTGGTGCCAGCGGCAATCAGCTTCCTGGCCGTGTGGCGTGCGCCGCCGCTGGCCAGCGCGCTGGCGCCGCGCGCGCTGGCGGCCGTGGTCGAGAGCCTGCGCGAGCTGGGCCGCGCCAGCCCCGATGCCACCCTTTCCGCCCTTGCCACCGCCTTCTATGTGCACCACAACCTCAGCGTGGCCCTGCTTGCATTCGTGCTCGGCATCCCGCTCGGCGTCGGCTCGCCGCCGCTCCTCATTCAAAACGGAGTGTATGCCGGCGTCGTGGCCGCGCTGGCCGTGCAGGCGGGCGCTGGGGCGCACCTTTGCGCATTCGTGGCTCCGCACGCGCCCTGGGAGTTTCTCGCCATCTTCGTGGCAGCCGGGGCCGGCCTGCGCCTGGGGCACGCGCTCCTCGCACCCGGCTTCCGCACGCGCGCGGCCGCCCTGCGTGCCCTCCTGCCCGCCTCGCTCCGGCTGCTCGCCGGAAGCGCGCTCCTGCTTGCCGTGGCGGGCCTGCTCGAAGGTCTGGTCGCGCCGGCCGCGCTGCGCCCGGCCGCCAAGCTCGCCGTCGGCGCCGCCTCCGCCCTCCTGCTCCTCGTCTGGATCGCGCGCGCTCAGCGGCCGGAGCCCGCACCATGATGCGCGCGTCGATCGCTCGCATCCGCGCGCTCATCCTGGAGCCGCCCCGGACCCCGCTGCGCCGCCGGGTGGCCTACCCGCTCTACGTGCTGCGAGTCGCCATCCAGCTCGGCAAGCAGTGGGCACGCGACAAGTGTCCCCAGATCGCCGCCTCGCTGGCTTTTCAGAGCGCGCTCTCGCTGGTGCCGGTTCTGGCCGTCACCTCGGCCCTGCTCAGCGCAACCGGTGCCCTGAGCGCCCAGTCGGCGCTGGTCGACTACCTGTCCAACCAGGTCTTTCCAGCCGTGGGCGAAGATTTCTTCCATCACCTGATGGCCTTCGTGCAAAACGTGCGCACGGGCGCCCTGGGCCCGTTCGGCCTCGCCATCACGATCGTGCTGGCCTACACGCTCTTTCATTCGGTCGAGAACGTGTTCGGCCAGATCTGGCAGGTCCAGCGCGGACGGCCGCTTCTGGCCAAGTTCCTCATCTTTTACACCCTGGCCACGCTGATGCCGTTTCTGGTTGGGCTGTCGCTGTATCAGACCGCCCGCTATTTCCAGGCCGTGCGCGGCTCGCTGTTCTCGTTCGCGTCGATCTGGCTGGCGCTGATCCTGGTCAACAAGCTGCTGCCGCGCACGCAGGTGCGTTGGCGCGCCGCGCTCGCGGGCGCCACCGTGTCGGCGCTGCTGTTCGAGCTGGCCAAGTTCGGCTACACCCGCTATGTGACCGTGGTCGCGCTGGCGGGCTATCACGGCGTCTACGGCGCCGTGGCCATCATCCCGATTTCGCTGGTCTGGATGTACGTGGCGTGGCTCGTCATCCTGTTCGGCGCCGAGTGCGCGCATGCCGCCCAGAACCTGCGCGTGCTGGAAGCGCTCGATCGGCGCGCACACGGCGACGACCCGCGCGACAAGGTCAACGGCGTGGTCGCGCTGCGCGTCCTGGCCGCCGTGGCCGCCCACTACCAGGCCGGCGGCAAGGCGCTCAGCGAGGACGAGCTGGCGCGCCGTTTCGACGTGGCCGAAGACGTCATCCAGCTCATTACGGAAAAGCTCAAGTCGCGCGACTTACTGGTGGAGGTGCAGGGCGACGTGACCGGTCTCTTTCTGGCCCGGCCGCCCGAGCAGATCACGCTCGAGCAGGTGCTGGCCGAATTCCGTTCGCCCGATGTGCGCGCCGACCAGACCTCGCCGCGCCTGGATGCGCTGTTGCGCGCGCTCGAGCAGACCCGCCGCGAGCAGGTGGGCGCGCTCACCCTGGCCGACCTGTTGACGGACCAGCCCGCCTCCGCCTAAAGTCCAGCCTTCCAAATTGACGGCCAACTTCCTGGAAACGGAGCGGAAACAAATGGCGGCAGCGGTTTATTACGATAAAGACGCGCGGCTCGAGGACTTAAAGGGCGCACGCATCGTCATCTATGGATACGGCTCGCAGGGCCACGCGCACGCGCAGAACCTTCACGACTCGGGTCTCGAGGTCGCGGTCGCGTTGCGCCCGGGCTCGCCCCGGCTCGCGCGCGCGCAGGCGGCCGGGCTCAAGGTGTACGACAACCTCTCTCGGGCCGCGAAAGACGCGGACCTGGTGGCCCTGCTCATCAATGACGAGCACCAGAAGGCGCTGTACGAGGAGCACATCGCGCCCAACCTGCGCGACCGCGCCACGCTGCTGTTCGCGCACGGCTTCAACATCCGCTTCGGGCAGGTCGTGCCCAAGCCGAGCTACGACGTGATCCTGATTGCTCCCAAATCGCCGGGCCACCTTCTGCGCCGCCAGTTCGTCGAGGGCCGCGGCGTGCCCGCGCTGCTGGCGGTCGCGCAGGATGCAACCGGACGCGCCAAGCCGATCGCGCTGGCGTACGCGCGCGCCCTCGGCTCCACCCGCGCCGGGGTCATCGAGACCACCTTTCAGGAGGAGACCGAAACCGATCTATTCGGCGAGCAGGCCGTGCTGTGCGGCGGCGTCAGCGCGCTCATCCAGGCCGGCTTCGACATCCTGTGCGAGGCCGGTTACCAGCCCGAGGTGGCCTACTTCGAGTGCCTGCACGAGCTCAAGCTGATCGTCGATCTGATCTACGAGGGCGGCATCGCCAACATGCGCTACTCGGTGTCGGACACCGCCGAGTATGGCGACCTGACGCGCGGGCCGGTGGTGGTGGGCGAGGTTGCCCGCGCCGCCATGCGCAAGCTGCTCGCCGACATCCAGTCGGGCCAGTTCGCGCGCGAGTTCATCGAGGAGAACCGCAAAGGGCGGCCCAACATGAACCGGCTGCGCGCCCAGGGCAAGGAGCATCCGATCGAACAGGTGGGCGCGCGTCTGCGCGCGATGATGCCCTGGCTGGGCGGCCCGGCGAAAGAGTAGCCGCCCGCCCGAACCGGCACTACACTTGTCCGTTATGCGCGATCGACTGCCGGCGGTGGCGGGCCGCTTTTATCCGGGCGAGGCAGGCGCGCTGCGGCGCGCGGTGAGTGAGCTCCTGGCTGAGGCGACGCCGGCGGCCGAGGCGCACCCCGTCCTCGGCATGGTGGCTCCGCACGCGGGCTACGTGTACTCGGGCGGGGTCGCAGGCGCGGTGTTTGCCCGGGCCCGCATCCCCGACTGCGTGGTCGTGATGGGGCCCAACCATACCGGCATGGGCCCCAGGGCTTCCCTGCGCGCGCGCGGCGACTGGCTCACGCCGGGCGCCCGCGTGCCGGTCGATGAGCCCGTGTGCGACGCGGTGCTTAAGGCGGCGCGCGGCCTGGTCGAGGCCGATGAGCGCGCCCACCAGTACGAGCACGCGCTCGAGGTCGAGCTGCCGCTCCTTCATGCGCGCAACCCCAGCCTGCGCATCGTTCCCATCACGCTGGGCCCGCTCGATCTCGATGCGTGCCGCCGGCTCGGCCAGGTGCTCGCCGACTGCCTGCCCGAGGGCGCGCTGGTGGTGGCGTCCTCGGACATGAACCACTATCTGCCCGACGACGTGACCCGCAAGCGCGACCGCATGGCCATCGATCCGATGCTGGCGCGCGAGCCGGCCGCGCTGTTTGAGGTGGTGGTGCGCGAAGATCTGTCGATGTGCGGCTTCATCCCGGCCACCATCATGCTCGAGTTCGCGAACGCGCGCGCAGCCCGGCAGGCCGAGCTGGTTCGCTATGCGACCAGCGGCGAAGCGTTCGGCGATTACGAGCGGGTGGTCGGCTATGCGGGCATCGCGGTCACGGCTCAGCCGAGCTCATAACCACAGAGAACACAGAGACCACAGAGGGTTAGGAGGCCTGCGGGATTGGCCTCCATGCCTCGATCTGGAGCCATTCTCCTTCTCTGTGTTCTCCGTGTTCTCTGTGGTGAGACGAATTGGTCAGTTTGGTTTCACCGGAGGCGCTGGGGGGGTCGGCGGCGGCGGCCCCGGAGGCGGCGGCCCTGGCGTCGGAGGCCCCGGCGTCGGCGGGGCGGCTGCCGGCGGCCTCGGCGCGGCCGGTGGGGGCAGGCCCGCCGGCGTGGGCGGGCTTTGGGCTCGTTCGACGATCACAAACTCGACCCGCCGATTGAGCGCGCGCCCGGCCCTGGTGGAGTTGGGCGCCACCGGCCGATCGGGCCCGTAGCCCTTGGCCTCCAGCCGCGTTGGATCGACGCCGCCGATCAAAACCAGCTGTGACATCACCGCGGCCGCTCGATCCTGCGACAGCTTCTCGTTGTAATCGTGCTTGCCGCGGCTGTCGGTGTGGCCCTGCACCTCCACCTTCTTGATCTCGGGGTGCAGCTTCAGGAGCGTCGACACGGTAGCCAAAAGAGTAAAGCTGCGCTTCTGAATCACGGCCTTGCCGGTCTTGAAGTAGACCGGCTGCTTGATCTCGATCTTGCTCTCGGTCAGGACCGCCAGCACCGGGCCCTTGTCCGGGCACCCGTCCTCGTCCTCGAACCCGTTGAAGGTTTCGGGCTCGTTGGGGCATTTGTCGAGCCGATCCGGGATCCCGTCGCCGTCGGTGTCCTTGTCCGGGCACCCGTCGAGCTCCTTGATCCCGGGCTCGTGGGGGCACTTGTCGAGCCGGTCGATGATCCCGTCGCCGTCCGAGTCCTTGTCCGGGCAGCCCTCGTTTTCCTTGGGTCCGGGCTCGGTCGGACACTTGTCCTCCGTGTCCGGGATGCCGTCGCCGTCGGTGTCCAGGGGCTTGGGTGGCGGCGGCGGGGGCGGCGGCTCGTGCTTGGCGATCACGATGGGCTCGGGCGGTCGGGGCACGAAGGCGACCCCGGCCACCACGCGCGCATCGGGCGATCCGTACCCTTTGTCGAGCCCGCGCCCGGCGGCTGCCGTCAGCTCGAACTCTGAGATGCGCGCCCGCAGCCCGCCCAGCGCCTCAAACGGCGTGCGCGCCTCGCTCATCTCGCCCTGCAGGGGTACCCAACCATAGATCTCCGCGATTCCGGACAGGATCTCGCGGTACAGCGGCACCCGCACCCCTGCGCCCGCCGAGAGCTGATCGCTGAACTCGAGGTTGCCCACCAGCTTTTGCTCGCGCAGCACGGCCCCCACCGACATTGCGACCCCGTAGCCGCCATCGCGCAGATCTGCAATCAGCCGCGGCTGGACGTTGGAGTCGCTGGACAAGAAGTTGCTTTCGCGCTGCTGATCCGCCGATGAGATGGTGCCCAGCACGGCCAGCGCAAAACCGAACCGGGTGTCGCCGTTTTTGACCTCGCCCAGTATGCCCTTGGCGGCCACCCGCACGTCGCCGATGCCCTGATGATCGAGCCCTCCTCCGCCGCCGACCGGCATCAGGGTGCCGCTCTGGTGGGGGATGAAGGGCAGGTCGACCGATAGCTGCAGCCGATCGAAAAGTCCGAGCGACAGGATGACGTCGATCCCGAAGCGCTCTTCGATCACGGTCTGATCCTGCGTGCCCAGGGTCGCCGCCAGCGGCGCGTCGGCGAACGACAGGTAGGCACCGCCCACGAACAGGAGGTGCCCGGTGCGAGCCGCGCCTTCCTGCGACAGGTAGCGATCCCAGCCCGGCGCGGGATGAAACAGCTCCATGTCCTCGGCCCGCGCCGCGCGCGCCCCCAACAGCATGAGGGCCGCCATAAGCAGTGCTGCCCCCCGCCGCCGGCGGAACCGCCCCAGCAGGCCGAGCCCGCCCAAAAGGATCAGCGCGATCGCACCTGCGCCCGCACCTGCGCCCGCGCCCGGGCTGCGGCCGCCGACCGCGCAGCCACACCCACCGGTCCCGTGCAAGAAGGGCCCGCCGCCATCAGTCGCCGGGGCATCGGGGCGCGGCCCGTCGCGCGGCGGCCCGTCCCCGACTCCGCCATCCCCCACCCCGGCGTCGCCGCAGCTGGGATCAGGCTGGTGCACGCACTGCATGGGGGGCCCGTTCTTGACGTGCATGCAGCGATCGGTCGTGCACGGGTCGTTGTCGTTGCACTCGAAGTCCATGCGGCAGCAGCCGCCGATCATCACGTGGCCGCACACGTGCAGGGTGGTGTCGCAACTGTCGCCCGTGCAGAGGTCGTTGTCGATGCAATCGGTGTCGGTTGCGCAGCAGCCTCCGCTCGTGAGCGGCGTGTGGCTGCAGGTGTGCGTGCTGGCGTCGCACCGATCCACCGTACAAGTGTTGGCGTCGTCGCAGTCGGCGTCGTTGCGGCAGCAGTTGGGATCGCTCCTAAGCTGGCAGGTGCGGCCCGACCCGCAGGTGCCGACCGTACACGGATCGCCGGTCGCGCAGTCGGCATCGGTGGTGCAGCAGTTCGCGATGCCCGTGTGCGTGCACAGATGCGTGGACTGATTGCACGCGTCGGTGGTGCAGCTCGACTGATCCATGCACATCGCGTCCTGCGTGCAGCAGCCGGTCAGGCTACTGTGCGTGCACTGGTGATTGGCCGCGCACACGTCGACCGTGCACGGATCGGTGTCGGCGCAGTCGACATTGAAGAGACAGCAGCCGGACACGGCCGCAAAGTGACAGGTTCCGCCTTGGCAGGTGTCGGTCGTGCATGGGTTGCCGTCGTCGCACTCGGGGTCGGTCGTGCAGCAGCCCGGCACCGGTGTGTGCGTACACTGATGGCTGGTCGAGTTGCAGGCGTCGGTCGTGCAGATGGTCGCGTCCGCGCACTGATCGTCCCTCGTGCAGCAGCCCAGGATGGGTCCATGCTCGCATCGATTCTGGGGGCTGCACACGTCGCTCGTGCAAACGTTTCCATCGTCGCAGTCGGCGGCTGTGATGCAGCAGTTCGGGATCATGGTGTTCGAGCACTGACCGGTGGCGACGTCGCAGGTGTCGGTCGTGCACGGGTTGTTGTCGCGGCAATCGGCATCGCTGCGGCAGCAGTTGGGCACCGGGGTGTGCGTGCATCCGGTCGCCGGATCGCAGGCATCGGTGGTGCACAGGTTGCCGTCGTCGCAGTTGCGCATCCCGCCCCCCGTGCACATGCCGGCCCCATTGCAATGGTCCATGACCGTGCAGGCGTTGCCGTCGTCGCACGTCATGGTGGCGGCCGCGGGCGTATGCACGCAGCCGGTGCTCGCGCTGCAGGTGTCGTTGGTGCACGGGTTCATGTCATCGCAGTTCAGGACACCGGTGGGCAGGCAGCTCGTGCCCTGGCAGTGATCGCCGGTCGTACACATGTCGCCGTCGCTGCACGGGGTGCCGGGCGGAGCCGCCGGATGCAGGCAGCCCATGACCGGATCGCACAGGTCACTCGTGCAGGGATTGCTGTCCGCGCACGCCGCGTTGTTGGGCGTGTTGACGCAGCCGCTCATCGGATCGGACATGGGGCTGGCCGGGTTGCACACGTCGGTCGTGCAGGCAACGTTGTCGTTGCAGGCCGCATTGCTGGGCGTGTTCACGCAACCGGTCGCCGTGCAGGTGTCGATCGTGCAGCTCTTGTTGTCGTTGCAGGCCCCGTTGTCGGGCGTGTGCACGCACATGCCGGTTCCATTGCAGGCGTCGACCGTGCACGCAACGCCGTCGGAGGCGCAGGGCGTGCCCGCGCTCGCGTTCATGCCGGGCACGCAGCCGGTCAGCGGATTGGAGTTGCCGGCAGCCGGGTTGCAACGTTCCATGCCATTGCATACGTTGCCGTCGTCGCACACCGAATCCACGGGCGTGTTCACGCAGCCTAAAGCCGTGCAGGTGTCGGTCGTGCAGGTCTTGTTGTCGTTGCAGCGCGTGTTGTCGGGCGTGTGCAGGCACATGAAGTTTGTGCCCGAGCAGTGATCGATCGTGCAGGGGATGCCATCGGACATGCAGGGCGTCGAGCTGGGAGCGGGCGGATGCACGCAGCCCAGGGCATCGTGCATCGGATTGGTGGGATCACAGATGTCGAGCGAGCATTCGATGTTGTCGTTGCACACCGTGGGATTCACCACGTGCTCGCAGCTTCCATTCAAGCATTCGTCGGTGGTGCAGGGGATGAAGTCGGTGGTGCAGGGCGTGCCGTTGGGCACCGGCGTGCCCATGCACTGGTGATTCTGCGCGCTGCCCTGGCAGGTCTCGTTGGTGACACACGGATTGCCCGAGGTGCAGCTGGCGCCGTTGTTGTAATCGTGATGGCAGATACCGTCGGGCACGCCGCTCGAGATGTTGCCGCACTGATCGATCGTGCACGGGTCGCCGTCCGGGTTGCAGGCGGTTCCGGGCGGCTGATTGTTGCCGGTCCGGGTGCAGGTCAGGCTGCCCTGCGTGCCCATGCATCGCTGCTCGACGCACAGGTTGCCGATGGCATCGCAGATATCGCCCGGATTCCGGCCCGTGCACGCTAGATCGTTGACCCCGCGCGCGGCTTGCCCCAGGCCGGCGCCCCCGCCGCCGCAACCGGCCAGAACGCCCCCGACCATGAGCAGAAGCGCAACCCGGAGAGTGGACATAGGCTACCTCTTGAATGCGGCACCGAGAGCCGTCGCTGGGCAGCATTTTATCCGGAAATCGCGTGCTTCCGCAAGTCGAGTGGGCGGCGGGGACGGTCAGGCGCGCGGCACGTCGCGCGACTCCACGCGCGTGAGCAGCCGTTCGGAGACCGTATAGACGTTGTAGCGCGCGCGGCGATCGGGCCTTTCGTCGGTGTAGGTGGTCGACGGTGCGCCGTAGATCGGAATGGGGCCGTTGGGACCCGGCAGCTGGTTGCGCTGGTTGCGGTGATCATGGCCATGGATGACCAGCTCGCAGCCATAGCGCTTGAGCGAGCTGGCCAGGCGCGCCCGGTCCGAAAGTTGTCTGAGCTCGCTGCCGCGCGCCTTTACTGGGGGATGGTGCAAGGCCAGCAGGCGAAATTGCCCGCGCTGTTTGGCCACCGCCAGCGCACCCTCGATCTTGGCGCGCTGCTCCTCGCCGATGCGGCCGGACGCGAAGCCCCACGGCGTCGGCACCGCGGTCGAAGCCGCCACCAGCGTCACCTCTCCCAGCTCGCGCACGAACGGCCACTGGACCGGGCTGGGCAGAAAGCTGGCAAAGCAGCGCTCAAAGCGGCGCTCGATCGCCGATTCGGCGGTGTAGGAGTCATGATTGCCGGGCAGCACGGTCACCCGGGCGGGCCCGCCGGCAATCCGATCGATGATCTGTCGGGCCCGCCGGAACTCGGGCTCCAGCGACAGGTTGGTCAGGTCGCCCGTCACCACCACATGCTCGAAGCCCTGCCGGTTGATATCGTCGATGGCCGCCTCGAGCAGGCCCTCGCTGTGCTTGCGCCCGCGATTGAGGGCCACGTTCAGGCCGCCGATCCACCGCTTGTTCAAGAAATCGCGCACGGTCGTGCCCTCGAGCGAGAGCACGTGCAGATCGGTGATGTGGGCGATCCTCATGCCTTCCTGTGCGCGAACGTGTGGATCCCGCACTCGGTCTTGTTACGGCCGACCCAGCGGCCCGCCCGCTCGTCCTCGTTCGCGCCCACCGCGCGCGTGCAGGGCCAGCAGCCGATGCTCTTGTAACCCTGGTCGAGCAGCTCGTTATACGGCACCTCGTGCTTGACCACGTAGGCCCAAGTGTCCTTGCGCGTCCAGTTGGCGAGCGGATTGACCTTGACGTAGGGCGTCCCGTCGTCGTGATCGTAGCGCTCGAGGATGTCGATGGCGGATCGGCTCTGCGCCTGGTCGCGCCGCAGCCCGGCAATCCAGGCGTCGAGGCCCGCGATGGCACGCTGGTTGGGCTCGACCTTGCGGATCCCGCAGCACAGGTCCGGGTTCGACTGGTAAAGCCGGAGGCCGTGGCGCTGCTCCTGCTCGGCGATCGTGAGCTGGGGCCGGAACGTGGTCAGGTTGAGCGCGTACTTCTGGACCAGCCGCTCCTTGAGCGCCAGCGTTTCCGCGAACAGGTAATCGGTGTCGATCGTGAACACGGGGACGTCGGGCTTGAGCCGCACCGCCATGTCGATGAGCGCGCACCCTTCGACCCCGAACGCGGTCGAGATCGCCAGCTTTGGATAGGTTGCGAACACGAACTGGAGGATCTCCTGCGGCGTGGCCGTCTCGAGCTCGGCGTTCTTCTGGCGAATGGCCTCCGGATCGAACATGGGTCGCTCTTCAGCTATCCATTCAGATAGCCCAAGTCGAGCAGCTTGGCCATGATCTTGGCGACGCCTTCTGCGACCGATTCGCGGCTCGAGTCGACCACCACCTCTGGGTTTTGCGGCTCCTCGTAAGGATCCGACACTCCAGTGAAATTTGGAATTTCCCCGGCCCGCGCGCGGCGGTACAGGCCCTTGACGTCGCGGGCTTCGAGCACGTCGAGCGGACAGCACACGTAAACCTCGACGAAGCCCGCCCCGGCGGCCGTGACCCAGCCGCGCACCTCCTCGCGGATGTCTCGATACGGCGAGATGGCCGCGGTGATGGCCACCAGCCCGTGCTTGGACAGCGTCTTGGCCACCCAGCCGATGCGGCGAATGTTGGTGTCGCGATCCGCTTTGGAGAAGCCCAGGCCCCTGGACAGGTGGGTTCGCACCTCATCGCCGTCGAGCACCTCGACCTTCCGGCCGGCCGCCCGCAGAGCGTCCGCGACCGGAACCGACAGCGTGCTCTTGCCGGAGCCCGACAGGCCCGTGAACCAGAGGGTCAGCCCCTTTTGCATTGCGCAAAGAGATGCGGCAGGCGGGCAGCCTTGTCAAGGCGGACGCTTTTGCGCCCTCGTCTCGCCGGGCGGCTTGACTCGCCGACGCGGCGCGTTACACTCGCCCGTCATGCCGCCTGCGTTTTTGAGCGAGCTGCGCCGCACCGATTCGTGCGGCGCGCTGCGTGCCTCCGACTGCGGCCGCGAAGTCGTGCTCATGGGATGGGTCGCCAAGTGGCGCGACCACGGGGACGCCGTGTTCGTCGATCTGCGCGACCGCGAGGGGCTGACCCAGTGCAAGTTCGCGCCCGACATCGACGCACAAGCCCACGCGCTCGCGAAGGAGCTGCGCAGCGAATTCTGCATCGGTGTGCGCGGGCACGTGGTTTCGCGCGGCGACAAGGTCAACCCCAAGCTCGCGACCGGCGCGATCGAGGTGGCGGCCAGCCAGCTCCACATCTTTTCACGCGCCGAGACGCCGCCCTTCCAGATCGAGGACGAGACGCAGACCAAGGAGGAGCTGCGGCTCAAGTACCGCTACCTCGACCTGCGCCGCCCCCCGCTGCAGCGCAACTTTCTCGTGCGCTCGGAGCTCTGTCAGGCCGCGCGCCGCTACCTGTCCAGCCAGAAGTTCCTCGAGCTCGAAACCCCTTTCATGGTCAAGTACACGCCCGGCGGCGCCCGCAACTTCCTGGTGCCCTCGCGGCTCAACCCCGGGCGCTTTTACGCGCTGGCCGAATCGCCGCAGATCTTCAAGCAGCTCTTCATGGTGTCGGGCTTCGACCGCTATTTCCAGATCGTACGCTGTTTTCGCGACGAGGATCTGCGCGAGGACCGGCAGCCCGAGTTCACGCAGATCGACCTCGAGATGAGCTTCGTGGTCGAGGACGACGTGTTCCGCGTGGTCGAGGGCCTGATGGCCGCCATCTGGAAGGAGGTGCTGGCGATCGAGGTGCCTCAACCGTTTCCGCGCCTGCCCTACGCGGAGGCGATGCGGCGCTTCGGCACCGACAAGCCCGACCTGCGCTTCGGCCTCGAGCTTTGCGATCTGACCGCGGAGGTGAAGGCCGCCGGCGGCGGCGGAGTGCCGCTGTTCGAGCAGGCGCTGGCCGACGGTGGCATCATCAAGGCTTTGCGGGTTCCGGCGGCCGAGGCTCAGAAATTGTCGCGCACCGAGGCGGACAAGCTCGAGGACGTGGTCAAGGGCCTGGGCGCGCGCGGCCTGGCGCGCGCCAAGGTGGGCGCGGGCGGCGCCTGGTCGCAGACCCCGTTCAAGATGATATCGGAGCCGCTCCGCCAGGCCGTCAACCGCGCGGCCTCGGCCGGCGAAGGCGACCTCCTGTTCTTCCAGCTCGGGCCCGCGCGCCTTTGCAACACGGTGCTGGCCCGGCTGCGCCTGCATTTGGGCGAGAAGCTCGGGCTCATCGCCACTTCTGAGTGGAAGTTCTTGTGGGTGACCGAGTTCCCGCTGTTCGAGCGCGACGAAGAGACGGGCGCGCTGCAGGCGGCCCATCATCCGTTCACCTCCCCGCGTCCGGAGGATCACGGCCTGCTGGAGACCGATCCGGGACGAGTTCGCGCGCGCGCGTACGACTTGGTATTGAATGGTACCGAGGCCGCGGGCGGATCGATCCGAATCCACCAGCGCGAGGTGCAGTCGCGTGTGTTCAAGGCGATTGGGCTGTCCGATGAGGAAGCGCGCGCCAAGTTCGGCTTTCTGCTCGACGCCTTTCGGTACGGCCCGCCGCCGCACGGCGGGATCGCAGCCGGGCTCGATCGACTGGCCATGCTCCTGTGCGGCGCCAATTCGCTGCGCGACGTGATCGCGTTTCCGAAAACGCAGCGGGGCACCGATCTTCTGACCGACGCACCGGGCCCGGTGTCAGCGCGTCAGCTCGACGAGCTGAACATCGAGCTGAAGAAGGCGTGAGCCGCAGCCGTAATGGAAGAGCCAGCCTGGGATAGAGCGAACGACCTGCAGCGGCTGGCCAGCCACACCTTCGATCTTCTGGTCCTGGGCGGCGGCATCACGGGCGCGGGCATCGCGCGCGATGCCGCCCTGCGCGGCCTCGACGTCGCGCTGATCGACAAGTGCGACTTCGCCAGCGGCACCTCCTCGCGCAGCTCGAAGCTGGTGCACGGCGGGCTGCGCTATCTGCAGCAGGCCCAGCTCAAGCTGGTGTTCGAGGGCACCAACGAGCGCGCGCTACTCATGCGACTGGCCCCTCATCTGGTGCGTCCGCTCGAGTTTCTGGTGCCGGCCTACCGGCTCGGCTTCTACACCATGATCTGGACCGGGCTTCTGCTCTACGACATGCTGGCGCTGCGCAAGCCGCCGGCCGGACACCGCCGCTGGAGCGCGCGCCAGCTGCACGAGCTCGAGCCCGCGCTGCGCCGCGAGCATCTGGTGGGCGGGCTCACCTACTTCGACTGCGCCACCGACGATTCGCGCCTGACGCTCGAGAACGTGCTGGACGCGCGGGCGACCGGGGCCATCTGCGCCAGCTACGTGCGTGCGCTGGCGCCGCTGCGGCGCCGCGGCGGCCGCATCTCGGGTCTCGAGGTGGAAGACGTCCGCACGGGCGCGCGATTTGCGGTGCAAGCCCGCGTGGTGGTGGGCGCGCTCGGGCCCTGGACCGACCGGGTGCTGCACGAGTTCGCCACCTCCCAGAACGCTCTCTTGCGGCCGACCAAGGGCGTCCACGTGATCGTGGATGCCGCCCGTCTTCCGGTCCGGCATGCGGTCACCATGGCATCGCGCGACAAGCGCATCGTATTCTGTCTGCCCGCCGGCCCACGCACAGTGGTCGGCACCACCGATACCGACTACCGGGGCGACTACGACGCGGTTGCGGCCACGCTCGAGGACGTGGTCTACCTGCTCGGCACCGCCAACTTCTACTTCCCGGAGGCGCGGCTGCGGCCCGAGGACGTGATCGCGACCTACGCCGGGCTGCGGCCCCTGATCGCGGCCACCGGGGCCGCCTACGCGGTCCCGCGCGAGCACGAGATCTTCGTGCAATCAGATGGGATGATCGTGATCGCCGGTGGCAAGCTGACCACCTATCGACGCATGGCGCGCGAGGCGGTCGACAAGGCGGTGGCGCGGCTGCAGGACATGGGCTTTGGCGAGAACGTCGGTCCGTGCTCGACGTTCGAGCGCCGGCTGCCGGGGGCGTTTCCACCCGGCATCGACCTCGACCGCGAGGCGGCGCGGCTGGGCACGCAGTTTCAGATGGCGCCCGAGGTGGCCTATCATCTGGCCCGCACCTACGGCGCGCGCGCCGATCGCGTGCTGTCCTGGGGCAATGGCAAGCGCGTCGACCCCGAGCTGCCCTATCTATGGTGCGAGATCGAGCACGCCATTCGGGAGGAGGTCGCCGTCACGGTCTCCGACGTGCTGTGGCGGCGCGTGCCGATCTTTCTGTATGCACGTGACCAGGGGCTGGCTGTGTGCCAAGAGGTTTCGCACCGGCTCGCGGTGGCGCATGGCCTGTCGGAGGCGGCGCGTCAGCGGCAGATCGACGAATACCGGGCGCAGGTCGAGCTTTCGCGCGCCTTTCACGGCGCGCGCGCGGCGGTGGCCAGCCTGGCCCGTTAAAGCGGCGGTTTGCTAGAGTCCCCGCCAGGAGGACCATTTCATGGAACCACAAGCGCTCCGCACCCTGTTTGACCAGCTGCGCCGCCTTCCGACCGCATCCACCGCCGACGAAGCCGCTCGCCTCCGCAGTGCGCTTCTCGAGGTGCTCAAGGGCGCGCGCATGACTGTGCCCTACGACCGGGCGCTGACCAAGCTCGACGACCGGCCCGCGCACACGGTGCTGGTTCTCATCGAAGACCAAACGATGGATGCCGATCTGTACTCGGTTCCCGACAGCGAGATCTCGCCCCCGCAGCGGGCCTGGCTGCACGCGATCAAGGGGCTTTCGTTCGCGGAATCGGGCGCGGGCGCGGACCTGGGCCCATTCGCAGCCGCCATCCGCGTGCTGGCCGCCGTGGGCAAGGAAGATCCCGACGACTGGGAAGAGCTCTACGATGACATGGTGGAGGGCGCGAGCGACCGGGCGCATGCGTTGCCGTCACCCGACGAGATCAAGGAGCTTTTGAATGTCTGGCTGCAGCACCGGGTCCGAGCCGGGGCCCCGGTGGGAGGCGATGGGCTCAACCGGCCCATCACCGAGGTCATCACGTTCAACTGTATCCGCACGGCGACTGCATCGGGAGGCAGTGGCGACTGAAGCAGTCAGACGCATCGACTCGTGGGCGTGGCAACTCGCAGAAATCCGACAGCATGAGCGTGGATCGCTTCTTGCGTGCAGCACGCGCTCATGCTACTCGCCAGCCTTCATCGCGCAGGCGTTGCGGCCGCCGCCCTTTGCCTGCCTGTGGCCGCCGCCGCCTGTCTGGTCTCGTCACACGAAGGCTCGGCTGAGCCGGGAGCGGGGGACAAGGCGGATGATCCCAGCACCCAGGGGCCGCGGGTGCCGCCGATCCAGCGACTCCTGGTCGTGCTCGTGAGCTTCACCGACGACCACATCGTCGGCTCCGAGGCCGAGTGGAGCGCGAAGTTGTTCGGCGACGCCGACCGGACCGTGGCCGACTACTACCGGACCGTCTCGGGCGGACGCTTTGCACTGCTACCGGCTCACGAGACCGGCGGCACCGTGGACGACGGTGTGGTGGCCGTGCAGCTCACGCAGCCGAATCCGAACCCGGGCCGGACGGCCAGGGACGTGACACCGGTCTACCGCGAAGCGCTGACCCTCGCCGATTCGGCGGTCGATTTCGCCAGCTTCGACAGCAACGGTGACGGCGCGCTGTCGGGCGGCGAGCTTCCGATCGTCTTCGTGATGGCGGGGCCCGAGTCGAGCACGACCGGCGACTTCAGCCGCGGCTTTTTCGGCAACGCGCGCGCGATCGACGAGCCCTTCGAAGCGCCCATCCTCGACGGCGTGCAGATCGGACGGCGACTGTCCTGTGCCGGCGACCGCCTCTGCTACGGCCGCTCGCCGTTTGTCGTGATCGGCGAGCTGCAGGGAGTGGCCGAGCGGGCCCACGTGGCAACGATTGCCGTCATTGCGCACGAGCTCGGACACGCGCTGTTCAACCTCCCCGACATGTACAACGTCGACAACAATACGCCCGATGCGACCCAGGGCCGCTTCCCGGTGGGCGGCTGGGACATCATGGGGCTGGGCGTCTTTGGCGCCGCCCCCGGCGAGCTCTCCGGCGAGCGTCCCGTGCACATGACAGCCTGGACCAAGCAGCAGCTCGGATTCGTCGAGCCCCGGATCGTTCGTCCGGTTTCAACGCCGATGGAGGTGAGGCTGTTTGCGAGCGATCAGCCCGCTTACGAGGTGCTCGAGCTTCCGACCGACAACCCGGACGAGTATTTCCTGCTCGAGGCGCGCGGGTTCGCCGGCTACGACCAGGGGCTGTCGCAGACCCTCCTTGGCTTTGGTCCGGGCGCCCTCGGCCTCGAGGTGCTGCACGTGAACAACGCGAAGCACTTCGGCGGCCGCTGCTGGCTGTTCGGCAGCTGCGCGTGGCTGATGAAGGCCGACGGCCTGGCCAGCCCCGACGGCCAGACCAACCTCTACTACCCCGGCAACAAGGTCGAGCTCGGGCCCACCACCACGCCGAGCACGCAGCTTGCGAATGGGCTGGCGTCGGGGATCAGCATCACCGGTGTAACCATTGACGGTGATGCAGTCGTCGCCACAGTGAGCAGCACCCACTAATCAGGCCGCCAACTCTCCGCTTTCGACTTTCGACTTTCAACTTTCGACTTTCGACTCCTAAAAGCGCGCCGACACCGACAGCTCGATCATGTGCTTGACGTAGTTCTTGTCGTCATAGTCAAGCGCGGTCGCCGGATCCGTGTTGTCGATGTTGGACGTGTTGACGATCAGCGTGTAGACGAGCTCGAGATCGTAGCGCTCGCCGACCGGCCTCAGCACGCCCAGGTCGGCGGTCACGCGATCGTCGACGCGCGTGCGCGGGTAGAAGCGCCGCCCCAGCAGCGGGTCGTAAAGCCCGCTCAGCCGCGTGTAGCCGCGCCGCTCATAGCGCAGGCTGGTCGCTACGCGCGCGGCCTGCCGCAGCCACAGCGACCCCGAAAGGGCCGCCTCGTGCGACTGGTACGAGTACGGAATCACGTAGATGTCAGTGGGTGACACGCCGGGCGGCAACCCGCTCGGGAACGGGATGTCGCTGACCGCGACCTGCTGCTGCCCCACCGCCTCGCGGCGAAAAGCATAGCCGAGCGAAACCCGCCGCCCCGCCCGCCGCCAGGCCTCGGCGAGTGACAGATCGTCGCGGTCGCCCGACAGCGACTCGAACCCGGTCTCGAGCGCGTGCTTGAAGGTGTGCTGGTAGCGCAGGCGGGTCTCGAGGCCCGCACCCTCGCGCACGGTCAAGCGCGGTCCCAGCCCGAAGCCGGCCTGGAAGGGACCGAACGTCTCGACGCCCGAGAACAGCGCGAACCCATCCACGTCCAGGCCCACGGTCACCGCGCTCGAAGGCGAGGCCGAGACTGCACATCCGAGATCGTGCTCCTGCAGCGAGTAGCTGTCGAGCGCGCTCGAAAGATAGGCCATCTGCCCGAAGCGGTACTGGATGAAGAGCCCATCCCGCGCGGTCCCGATCGGGCGCCAGAGCACATCCAGATCGACCAGCAGCTCGGGGGCGTCGGCGTTGGCCAGGGCGGGCGCGGTCGGCTCGGTGACGATCACACCCGACTGCGGCACGTTGGAGTCGTAGCCCGCGCCCGCGCGCGCGTCGATGGCCAGCCGCGCGCTCGGTCTCTCGTCGCGGCTCGCGATGCCGTCGAGCATCTTGCGCGCACTCTCGGCGTCGTCGGCAGAGAGCCCGAGCTCGAGCGCGCGCTCGAGCTCGACCCGGGCCGCCGCGTCGGCGCCCGGCAGCTCGCGCCAGTACTGGGCGAAGCCGAGCATGAAGTGGAAATCGGCCTCCTCCGGGGCCAGCCGCGTCGCGGCCTCCAAGGCGGCCAGCGCTGCTTTGGCGTCCTCGCCGCGCAGGAGCGCATGGCCGAGCCCGTAGCTGAGCTCGGCCCGATCGGCGGCCGGCGCGCCCGTGCGCTCGGCCAGCGCAAGCGCGTCGCGGTAGCGCTGGCTCGCCACCTGCGGCTGCCCGGCCAGAAGGGCGGCCTTGCCCGCGTGGGCCAACGTCTGCACGGCTGCCGTCGCCCGGCGCGCGCGGAGCTGGTCGAGCAGGCGGCGTGCCTCCTCCACGATCGGCGTCGCGCCCGCACGCCCACCCGCTGCCAGCGCCGCGCGCAGGTGCTGCTCGGCCAGCTCGCTCCGGCCCGCCCGCTCGGCCGCCAGGCCGGCGCGCAGCCAGGCCAGCGGCTCCACCTTCTCGTCCCGGCTCGCAGCTTCGACGAAGGCGTGCTCTGCGGCCTCATACTGCCCGCTCTCGAAGCTGGCCGATCCCAGGTTGAAGCGCGCGATCGCCGATTCGGGCGCCAGCTCGGCCGCCCGGGAAAAAGCCGGCGCCGCCCGGGCCGGCTGGCCGCTGCGAAAGCGCGCCAACCCCAGAAGCAGCCAGGCCTCGGCGTCGTCGGGCGCTTCGGCGGTCGCCTGCGTGGCCAGCTCGGCCGCGCGCTCGTAGGCCTGTTCCGCCAGCGCCTGCCGCGCCTGTGCGACCAGGTCGCCGGGCTCGGACAGACGAAACAGGAGAAGCAGAATCACCTGCACGCGCGCTTCGAAGGCACTTAACCCAAGTTGATCATATCATCTCATGGTCCGGCTCACCGATGCGGCCTGCGCGGTCGCTCGGTGCGCTCGGAGTCGTCGCGCGGTCCATGCGGGCGCCGCCACGCCGGGCGCTGCGACTTGTCATCCTTGCTGTTTTTGTGCGATCCCCCGGCCGACCTGCCCGGCAGCGGCAGCCGCTCGTTCTTGAGGTCCGGAGCCGCCTTCTGGTCGGTTTTCTCGAGGCTCTTCTGATCCTGGCGCAGCCGGGAAATGACGTCCTCGACCTGCGCGGGATCGTCGAGCACCTCGACCGTGGCCTGCGGGCGCACTGCCGTCTTGCTGGGCTGCTGCGCGTGCCCGAACAGCGGCCATGCGCACACGAGCACAAAAACCAGCGCACGCATCACGACGTCACCTCGATCAACACCTCCTGGGTGACGTCGAGCTCGGGCCCGGTCGCGTGCGCGATGACCCGGTAGCGGCCGGGACGAGCGCCCCGGACCGCAATCGGGATGGGATTGGAGCCCGCAGCCAGCCGCCCC
>DATFWX010000056.1:0-14819 GCA_035258845.1 Polyangia bacterium
CAGCCGGGCATTTTTCAGGTCAGATGACGCCGACCGTGCGCAAGGGCTCCATCGCGCTCGACGGCGACCCCGGCCCCATCGAGTTCGACCTTGCCCACGTCAAGCAGGTGGTGTGGGTCCGGTTCCTGGATTCGTACCGCGCCAGCCTCCGTCGCTTCGGCCTGTTCGGGGTCGATAGCCTCATCCGGACGCGCATCTTCGAAATCTGCAAGCGCGACTATCAAGGCGTCAACATCGAGTTCCGCGCCGAGCAGCCGCAGGACTTCGCGCTCTATTCCACCGTCGACATTGGGGGGCCCGACCCCAACGACCTGGGGCTGCTCGGCTACGACAACACGCCCGGCAAGGACACCGGCAACATGCGCCTGTTCGATCAGCTGGGCGGCGTCAACGCGCAAACCCAGCAGGACGGCTTTCCCGGTTACGGCGGCATCTTTTCCGAGATGTTCCTCGGCTTCTCGGAGCATCCGTCGGGCGTCAAGAGGCTGCCCACGCCCACGCCGCTGTTCGATCAGATCTTTGATCCGTTCCGCTCCGACCAGGGCGGCCTGGCGGTGACGGCGCTCGACCTCACGGCCGGGCCGGCGCAGGTGCGCGACGGCTCCATGTGCCCGGCGCAGGACCGTATGGCGCAGCTCGGCTGCGCCATCTTCGTGCTCGGAAATCTCGTCGGCACCACGCTCACGCACGAGGTCGGCCACTCGCTCGGGCTGGCCAACCCGTACGGCGACGGCTACCACGACCCGGGTGATGCGCCCGATCGATTGATGGACGCAGGCGGTGCCCGGCCGTTCGAGGAGCGCTCGGAGCTGCACGGGCAGGGCCCGGCGGTGTTCTGCGACACCGAGTTCGACTACCTGCGCAACAGCATCCTGCAGGGCTCACCCGATCCGGATCCGCAAATCGCGCGCCCGCCCTGCCAATAGGCGAGAGCCCACCTTCGACGCCTCAAGCCTCAAGCCTCAAGCCTCAAGCCTATTTGGTTTAGAATGTCCGCCACCATGGTCGCCCGCGGACTACGCCTGTACGGCATCTTGAACCTTTCGTTCGCTGCCTTCTACGCCTGGATCGCGTACGACGTCGCACCCAGCCGGCGTCCGATCTATCCGCTCGGCGTGGGCCTGGTATGCGCGCTGCTGGCCGGCGGCGGCCTCGGCCTGCTGGTGCGCGCTCGCTGGGGCCGCGCGGTCTCGCTGGTCGCCTGCTGGACCCTTCTCTGCGGCTGCGCGGCCACCGTGGTGGCGCTCGTGCTGTCGAGCGCCTACTTGCGCGGCGTGTATGGTGGGTTCGGGCGCGGCGCGGCGCTGGTCTCGCTGCTGTTCGCCGCCCTGGTGTTCGAGCTGGCGGGTCTGCTCCCGCTGTTCGAGATCCGGTTCCTGCGGCGGGTGGAAGTCCGTGACACGCTTCGATCGTAGGCTTCTGTTCGGCTTCTCGGCGTCGCTGGCCACGCTGTGGGTGGTGATTTTCGCCTGGGTGCGCCTGCCTGCGCCGCCGCCGCCGCTCCCGGCCCCGACGCGCGCCGCAGTGCTGGCCGCGTTGCGCGCCCACCTGGAGGGCCGGGCAGCCGCACCACTTCCGGCCACGCAGGGGCTCGATCGGCCGGCCCACCTGCCGGTTTTCGTCACCGTCTATGTGGACGGGCGGGTGGCCGTGCGCCGCCAGGCGACCGGACCCACGCTCGCGGCCGCGCTCCAAGCCGCCGCGCCGCCCGCTCTGCCGACCGCCGAGGCGGCGCGCGCTCGCGTCAAGGTCGACCTCGTGACCGCGCGCGGGCCCGTGCCCTGGAGGAGCACGTTTCTATTCGGCTTCGCGGTCGCGCCCGGAGTCGACGGACTGGTCCTCGATTTCGGCGGCCGGACGGAGTGGTTCCTGCCCGACGACCTGGTCGAAAACGAGCTCCTGACCGGCCTGGCGCCGTTCGCGTTCATGGAGTTCGAGTTCGGCCTGGCCGTGCCCAACCTGACCCGCCTGGCCGCCTTGCGCATGGCCGCCTCGCGCGAGGGCTGGTCCGCTACCGACAAGCGCTGGCAGCGCTTTCGCACCGAAGCCTTCGTCGAGCCGGCCGCGGGGGTGCCCGATCGGTCGGCTGCGCTCGCGGTGTTTCGCGCCAACACGCCCGCACCGGCGCTCAACCGTACTGCCCTCCGCGCGGCCGCGATCGCAGGCGGCCGCTATCTGCTCGACAAGCTCCACCCCGACGGCTCGTTCCTGTACCAGTACGACACCTTCACCGACCGCAGCTCTTCGGCCGACTACTCGCTGCCGCGCCACTTCGGCGCTGCCATGTACCTGGCCCAGCTGGGGCGCTACACCCACGACCCGGCGTTTCGTGAGGGCGCGCGGCGCGCGTTCGGCTACTTCGAGCCGCACGCGCAGGAGGTCATGGACGAAACCGGATCGGCGGCGCTGGCCGTGCTCGCGCTCACCGAGTACCGCCTGGCCGAGGACAATCGATACGACGCCACCCTGCGCCGCCTGGGCGACTTCTTGCTGGGCATGCAGCGGCCGGGCGGCGATTTCGACCATCTGGTCTACGATCGGCCGGTCAAGCTCATGTACTACGACGGTGAGGCCGCGTTCGCCCTGACCCGGCTCGCGCAGGCGTTCGGCGAGCCGCGCTACCAAGAGGCGGCCCGGCGCGCGCTCGACTGGCTGACCCACGACGCCTACGATCACTTTGCGGGCGGCTTCTACTTTGGCGAGGACCACTGGACCTGCATGGCCGCCGAGGCAGCCTATCCGCTCATCGACTCGGCCCAGTACGCGCGCTTCTGTGACCACTACGCGGCCTTCTTGCGGCGCACGCAGTTTCAGGAAAGCGAGGGGCCCGACGACTTCACGGGCGCGTACGGGTTCACGCCCTTCTTCCCGCCTCACTCGACGCCGGCCGCCTCGCGCACCGAGGCCATGATCTCGGCCTATGTGCTGGGCCGGCGGCGCGGCCACCCGGTCGAGGCCACGCGCCGGCAGGTGGTGCGCTCCCTGCGCTACCTGCTCGCGCAGCAGATCCGATCCGAGAACTCCTATCTCATGGCCAACCCGGCGCGTGCGCTCGGGGGCTGGATGCAGTCGCCGCTGCGCCGCTTCGTGCGCATCGACTTCGTGCAGCACGCCGGGGACGCGCTCCTGCGCGGACAGGACCTGGTGCCCGAGTAGTGGTAGGCTACGCGCTCGAGGTGCTCGAGTTCGGCTACAGCGTGCAGGTTTCCGACGAGGTGGCGGCGTTTCATCGCGACGCCCTGGTGCTCGATCTGCACAACGACCTTCTGACCAAGCTCGTCCACTCGGGCTACGACATCGGCAAGCGCCACGCGCCGGCGGCACTTTACAACCCCTTGCGGCTCGACATCGATCTGCCGCGCCTGCGCGAGGGTGGGGTGGATGCGCTGGGGTGCCTCCTGTTTTCGGGCTTCCGGGTAGCGCAGAAGCAGCGTTTCTGGGCCCAGCTCGAAGCGTTTCGGACCCAGCTTGCGCGGCACCCAGAGCTCGCACAGGCGCGCTCGGCAGCCGACGTGCGCGCAGCCAAGGCGGGCGGGCAGATCGCACTCTTTCTGGGCGTCGAGGGCGCCTACGCGATCGAGGACGACATGCCGGCGCTCGAGAAGCTGGCCCAAGCGGGCGTGGTCTTCTTGGGCCCGCTCTGGATGCGCTCCAACGCCATGGGCGGCAGCTCCAACGACTCCGGCCGCAGCCAGGGGCTGTCGGCACGCGGTCGCGAGCTGGTGCGCGCGCTCAACCAGCACGGGATGCTGGTCGACGTCTCCCATGCTTCCGACCGCACGGTGGCGGACCTCATCGAAAGCTCGACCACGCCGCCTTTCTCGTCGCACTCGGGCTGCTTTGCGGTCAAGGCTCACCCGCGTAACCTGCCCGATGAGCTTCTGCGCGCGATCGGGTCGCGCGGGGGCGTCATCGGCATCATCTTTGCGGCCAACTTTTTGGGCCACCCGCTCAAGGCCTCCATCGAGACCATTGCCGATCACATCTGCCACGCGGTCGAGGTGGCGGGCCTCGAGCACGTGGCGCTGGGCTCCGATTTCGACGGCTTCATCCCGTTGCCGCGCGGCCTGCGCGACATCGCCGATCTGCCGCGGCTGACCGAGGTTTTGTGGCGGCGCGGCCTGCGCCCCGACGAGCTGCGCAAGCTTCTGGGTGAAAATTTTCTGCGCTACTGGGAGAGCGCGCTGGCATGACGATCAATCTCAAGAATCACGCGCTCGACGAGTTTTGCGCGGTGGTTCGCCCGTTCGGCCTTTCCGAGCCGGCCGCGCGCCGGCTGTTCGCACACCTTTTCGCGCACGGCCGCGAGCAGGTGGAGGGAGTGCGTGGGGTCTCGCCGCGCGCGCTCGAGCGTCTTTTGGCCGCCGCCGAGCTGCCGCGGCTTCTGCTGGAGCGCCGCCACGTGTCGCCCACCGACGGCTTCACCAAGTACCTGTTCCGCACCCGGGACGGCGGCCGCATCGAGAGTGTGCTCATCCCGCTGCCGGCCCAGGGCGGCCCCAACCAGCGCCGCCCGGGCACGGCCGAAAAACGCCCCATCGGGCACTACACGATGTGCATCTCGTCGCAGGTCGGGTGCCCGCTGGCCTGCGATTTCTGCGCAACCGGCCGCATGGGCTTCGCGCGCAACCTGGAGACCTGGGAGATCGTGGATCAGGTTCTGCAGGTGCGGGCCGAGGCCCCGCTGCCGGTGCGCGGCGTGGTGTTCATGGGCCAGGGCGAGCCTTTCTTGAACTACGACCACGTCATCCGGGCCGCGCGCATCCTGTCGAGCCCGGCCGGCCTCGGCATCGCGGCCAAAGCCATCACCATCTCGACCGCCGGCATTGCGCCCGCCATCCGGCGCTATGCGCGCGAACGCTGGAAGTTTCGGCTTGCCATCTCGCTGACGGCCGCGCAGACCGACAAGCGGCGCCTCCTCATGCCGATCGAAAAGAAGTACGACCTGCGCGAGCTGATGGCCGCGGTGCGCGAATATGCGGCCACCACCACGCAGCGGGTGATGATCGAGTACGTGGCCATGCGCGGTATCAACTGCAGCGTCGAGGACGCGCGCGCGCTGGGGGCTCTGCTCGCGGGTCTCAAGGTGCGCTTCAACATCATCGAGGTCAATGACGCCGCCGGGATTTATGTGCCCCCGACACCGGACGAGCTGGCTCGCTTTCGGGCCGCGCTGGCCGAGCATCTGCACCAGCCAGTTGTGCGCCGGTACTCGGGCGGTCAGGACGTTCACGCGGGCTGCGGCATGCTGGCCGCCTTCGGAGCCACGCCATGAAGCAGCGGCTCCACGAGTGTGCGCGCAGCGCCGAGGAGCTGGTGCCGCTTCTGCTCGCGCTGGTCGAGGCGCTGGGAGAGGCGGCCGGCCACGGTGGCAAGCTGGAGGCGCAGGTCCAGCGCACGCTTGAGCTGGCGGTGGCGCTGCGCTCGGACTTGCGCCGGCTGGCCAAGTACGCCGATGCGTTGGAGGAGTAGCCGCGCGCTGACCTGACGGTGCGGGGCACGTGTAGGTGCGAGGAGGTGGAGGTGCGAGCGACACGTTCGACCTCGTCTTCGCGTGCCCGCGCCTGCGACGGTGGGCTGTATCAGCTCGAATCTACTCGTCGTATTCGCAATTGGGGCGCAGCCGACCAGGCCACCCGCTGGACCCCGACCACGCCCCATGTTGAGGACTTCGCTCCCACCGAGCGTATTGCAAGCTACTGATCTCCCTCAGACTCCTCAGGCATCATACGTGCACCCGATTTTCTCGGGGGCGTGGGTCTTGGGATGGCGCAGCCAGGACGCTTCGAGCGCATTCGCCTGCTCGGCTCGGGAACTCGAACAGTCACCGAGAAGGCGCGGGTTGGCGCGGGTGCCTCGGCCGGACGCGTCGTAACCCTGGTTCGTCTGCTGCCGCATGCCGAAGCCGATACGGCGGCACGCGAGACCTTTCTGGAAAAGGGACGCTTGCTGATGCGCCTGCAGGAGCGGGCCATCGTGGAGGCGCTCGAGCTGGGCCGCTCCAAGACGCACTACCTGGCCCGCCAGTTTGTCGACGGAGTGTCCGTGCGGCGCCTGCTCACGCGCGCGCGCGAGCGGGCCATCGGGGTCCCGCTCGGCTTCGCCTGCGACGTCGTGATTCAGCTCTGTGCCACGCTGCTGGCGCTGCGGCGCGAGCTGCGCAAGGCGGCGCCCCGACTTGCGCAGGCGAGCTTTGCGAGCACGCTGCGTCACCTGGTCGTGGCGCCCGACACTCGCGTGCACTGGGTCGATCCGTTCGCTCTCGACGATCCATCGCTCCCGCGGGCGGCGCCCGGAGATCCGGGCGGCGAGGAGCTGGCGGCTCTGGGTGCCCTGCTCTATGACCTGTGCGTCGGCAGGCCCGCGCCCCGGCTCGGTGAGTTCACCGAGTTCGCGCTGGTGGCACCGTCGACGTTCCGGGCCGAGATCCCACGCGGGATCGACCTTTTGTGCGCCTCCGCGCTCGGCTTTGCTGAGCCCAGGCCGCACGGCGTGGGCGCATTCGCCGACGCGCTGGCGGAGGCAGCGGCGGGCCTGGCCACGCCCGATGCAGTGTGGCTGCGCGACCTGGCCGGAGCCGCCGAGGCGGTTTCGGAGCCGGTGCGACGCATCCAGGAATTCCCGCTCGAGACTCCGGCCGCGCCCGGAGTGGCGGCGCGCTTGCCCACGCCGCCCAAGGGCATGCCACGGCCGCCTCCGCCGGCAGCGCTTGGGCTGGCGGCAACCATGCCTGCTACGCTGCCGCCGCCCCCGGCCGCGCCCGGCCGAGCCCCGTCGACACCGCCCAGGGGCCTGCAGCCGCTGTCCGCGATCTCGGCGCAGGCCGCGCAGGCGCAGGCCGCGCAGGCTCAGGCCGCGGCTTCCGGCACCAGGCGCACGCCGCCACGGGCGCTGCCGGCGCGCGCGGACTCGGGCTCCTCGCCGCTGGGCCAGGGCATCGTGGTGCGCCACGACGAGCAGCGCATCCGGGTCAAAACCATCGCGCTCGTGTGCGTGGCCGTGACTGCGTTGGGGATCGTGATTGCGCGCTGGGCTCTGCGCGCGCCCACGTTGGCGTCGGCGGCTCCCGAGCGGGCCGCGCCGCGGGCGGCCGCACCCGCGTCCAGACCCACTGCCATGCCCGAGCCGGTTGCGGTCGCTCCCACGGCTGCATCGGCACCGCTGGTCACGCCCATGCCGCGGACGGAAGCCGCGCCCGCGCGTGCACGGCCAGCGACGGCGCCGCCGCCGGCTGGCTCGTCGCGCCTCGAGATCGAGCCGCCGCAGCTGCCCGAGGTTGCGCCCCCGCGCGCACCGCTTTCGCGGCGCGCGCAGCGGGCTGCGTTTGCCCACAATCAGCCGGCGCCCCTACCCGAGACCCGCATCACCCCGAGCGCCCCGCGCACGCCCACGAACGGCCCGCCGCCCGCGCCCACGGAAGCCGCCCGGCCGGCCGCGCTGCTTCCGCCGTCGACGGGGCCGCCCCATCCAGCTGCAACCCCAGCGGCGCGACCGGCTCCGCCTGAGCCCGCGCCGACGCCGGCCCCGACGGCCGCCCCCGCCCCTGCCGCGGCTCCGCCACCGACCACGCCGCGCGTGGTGCCATACAGCGCCTACATCGCCTCGCGGCGGGTGAGCGGGAACGAGCCGCGCATTCCGGCTGCGCTGCGGTCGCAACTGGCGCAGGGCTCGGCGCGCGCGCGCATCTGCGTGGCCGCCGATGGACGGGTCAACGAGGTACGGATCCTTCGGAGCACCACCGGCCTGGACGAGGCCATTCGGTCCGCAGTCATGACCTGGCGCTATCGCCCCTTCGTGTCACAAGGGCGCCCGGTGCCGGTCTGCTTTGAGATGCCCTTCGAGCTCAAGCGCACCCAGTAGCTATTCAGCTATCACCGATCAGCCTTTACGAACGCTCGCGCTCGTTACTTGGACGCTTTCATGGTGCGCAGGATCCGGCCCTTGCCGTTCTGAACGCCGATCAGGTCTCCCTGATCCGAGCTCATGCGAACGTTGCCGCGCTCGGTGATGCCAACGCCCTGGGAGCCGAGGATGACGGTTCCGTTGGGCAGATGGCCCACAACCTTGCGGCCGGTCCCGACTTGAACATGGGTGAATCCAGCGCTGGTGGCGGCCCGCTGCGCCGACTTGCCCAGGTTCTTCGTCGAGAGAATCGTTTCTCCGCCGCCGCGGTACATCCGGACCTTGCTGCTGGTCACGGTCCCGTCCAGATTCGCCGACGTGGAGTAGCCCATCGAACGAGACGCGTTCCGGTACGTGGTCACCGACTGAATGCTCGTGCTTCCTCGTTGCTGACGATACCTCTGGGCAGGGCTGGGTCCCGTCGCGAACGCGCTCGGAACCAAACCAAAGCAGAGTGCTCCGATCACCAACCACTTGCTTGCAGCTTGCATGACATCCTCCTCTTCAAGAAAGGGTTCAACTGTTGCTGGATGCGAGGCGAGAGCAAGATTCGGGCCGCACGCAAAATGCCGTAATGTCTGCTCCGTCATTCCTTCTCTCGAAGAGAGGGCTTTTAGGATGGCCGGCAGCTGATCCAGCCGCCAAACCCGGGAGACAGCTACTTCGCGGCGGACTTGGAAGGATCGTCGGCTGGATTGACGTAGGTGAGCGTGAACGGACCGATGGCGGAGATCTCGACGACGGTTTCTTTGGTCGAGAACGCAAAATGATGCATCTTGGCCGGCATGCTGAAGAACGCTCCCGGGCCCATCGCCTTGGTTTTCGGATCGAGCGTGTCGCCCATGCCGATGGCCAAGCTGCCCGACACGACGGTCACGTTTTCGTCGGTGGGATGCCAGTGGGGCATGATCTTGTAGTGCGCCGGCACTTTCAACCGGACGATGAACAGCCCCGGCTTTCCGGGATCCCCGTACAGCACCGCGAGCTTGGCGCCCTTGCTGAAGAGCGGCGGCGCGTCCCCCCACACCACCGCACCAGGCGCGATCGTCTTGTGCTCGGCCGCCGGCGCGGTCGCCGTTTGAGCCCATACCAGTGCCGACAAAGCGCAACTCGTCACTACCCCCATCGCTAGAGTTCGCATGGTTGCCTCCTTGGGAGGCCAGCGTAGCGGAAAACAGCAAAAAAGGCCCGGGCGTTTTGACACCGACAACCTGAGCGAGCACCGGCCGCTCGGCCGCCCGTCGGCAGCGGGGCTTCTTTGCCTTGATCTCTCAGTGCCCGGCGAAGAAGTTGCGCAGCGAGATCTGGAGCTGCAGCGAGGTGCCGAGCGAGGTCTGGCCGGAGTCGAACGGCTCCCCGACCGCGAGGTTGCGGAACCAGCGCATCTTCTGGCTCAAGGTCATGGTTCGACGCGGAGCCATCGCCGAGACGGCCGGCCACTCGGCCGTGCTGTGGCAGCTCTGGCAGGCGGACAAGGGGTTGTCGGCGGGACCGTTCATGCGCCCGCCGAAGCCGAGCGTATTGCGCGCGTGCGGCGGAACCTTGCTCGACAGAATCGTCTCCTCGAGCGTCATGCCGGGCGTCTTGTCCGGATCGTTTCCAAACGAGAGCCCGACCGGCATCATCTTGGCGTACGCGCCATACTTGGACACCTCGTCCGCGCTCACGTCGGCGTTGGGATCAAATACGAACGTCCCATACACCCAGCCCGTGGCCGCGCGCCCGTCTTTGACCGCGATGTCCATCTGGACCAGCCGCACCTCCGCCACCTGCTTGGCGCCCTTGGCATCGATGTCGGCGTCGATGTTGGCCCACCAGATGGGCGCGCCCTCGATCCACGGCACCTGCTGGGGGTCTCCCTCCGTGAACAGGATCTTGAACACCACCGTGCCCTCGGGAAACCTGGACGCGGCCGCATTCGGCGCCACGTGATTCTTCCACACCTGACCAATCGTGTAGCCGCCGAGATCGTTGTAGAAGGCAACTCCCCAGTCCTGCAGGGTGTCGGTCTGCGACGGATCGAGCTTGCCGGGCGGGGCGTCGAGCTCGCGGGTGAGCCCGTGCAGGCCTTCGCGCGGATGGGCGCCCGTGTGCATCCAGGGCACGCTGTGCCAGTTGCGGGCCATGTTGAGCTCGGCGCGGAAGTCCTGATCGGGATGGCCGTTGGTCTCCTCGCCCGCGTGAATGAACCCCTCGAAGACGTACGCGCGCACCGCGGACAGGTAGCGGTCGGTATCGGACTTGAAGTCGATGCGCATGAAGCCGAGATCGCTTGGCTGCGGCATGGTCCCGGGGTACCGCTGCGCAAGCTTGAACTTGTAGCGGCTGTAATGCTGCCAGTCGCTCGGGAGCTGGTCTGCGGTGAAGCTGGGGAAGGGCGCCGTCTGCGGCGTGTCGCCCTTGCCGTCGAAATCATCGCTGCCCGGGTCGCCTGTGCCCACGGCCGAGCAAGCGCAAGCGAGAACACACGTCGCTACTGCAAAGGTGTACCTTCGCACTTGGATCCCTCCCCTCTGGGATCACCTGGTGCGAGACGCGTGCCAACGACAAGCGTCCGTGTTTTCGGAGCTTGCGGGTGACACGACCGGCAATCGCAGTTGCCGGTGGCGGCAGGAGTGGCCTTCGGGGTCAGCCTTTCTTGGCTGGCTCACACACCAGATCGCGGTCGCCATACTTGCTGCCCTGGAGGGCCGCGATCACCTGCGGTACCTCGGCCTCGCGCACCACGATATAGGTATGCGTGTTGCGGACCTGCAGCCGCGCGTCGGTGATCCCGGTGCGCTCGGCCAAAAGCGCCTGCACGTCCGGGAGCCGAACCCGGTCGCGGCGTCCCAGGTTCAGGTACAGGCGGACCAGGCCCGGCTCGAGCGGGGCCTCGGACGCACGCTCGGGCGGGCCTTCCGCCGATGCAGAGGCTGGGGCGGGAGGCTCTTGCTCTTGCGATGCGGACGACCCGGGCGGCGCAGCCTGCGTGCGCTCCTCGACCCAGGCTTCCCAGAAATCGCGGTTGTCGTCGACCGGGCGCGGTGCGGGCGGAGGCGGCGCCGCCGACGGTGAAGCGGGCGCTCGCTCGCGCGGCCGGTCCTTTGCCTGCTCGCGCTCGCGCCCTCGCTGCTCGCGCGGACCTTCGCGCCCGCGCCCCCGCTCGCGTCCGCGCTCCCGCCCCCGTTCGTGCTCGCGCTCGCGCGGTTTGTCCCGGCCGCGCTCGCGCCCGCGACCTCGATCCCGATCCCGCCCCCGCTCCCGGCGGCCCCGCTCGCGCCCCGGCGCGGCCAGCGGCTCGGCGCCCGCGGGCGCCACCGCCTCCGGCTCCGCGCTCGCCGGCGCCAGCACGGCCGGGGAGGGCGGCGGCGGCGCCGCCACCGGAGCCTCGGGCTGCTCGAGCTTTTGTCTGAGCAGCGCGCCCACGATCCGCTCACCCTCGGTCGAAGACCACACCCGTCGCGCCAGCGCGCGCCACTCGTCGCTCACCGGCTCGCGCACCTTCTGCGCCAGCTCGGCGAAGCGCTCGGCCTCGCGCCGCGTGCGAATGTCGGTCTCCGTGGGCAGAGACCGCTCCTCCGGTTTGATGCGATACAAAAGCTTCAGGTAGTACAGGCTCCCCAGCTCGCGCGGCGCGACCAGTGAAATCGCGGTGCCGCTCTTGCCCGCACGCCCGGTGCGGCCGGTCCTGTGCACGTAGACCTCGGCCGACTCCGGGAACTGGTAATTGATGACGTGCGAGAGGTCGGTGATGTCGATGCCGCGTGCCGCGATGTCGGTCGCGACCAGAAACTGCAGCTCGTGGCGCTTCTTGGCGCCCATCACGCGCTCGCGGTCTTTCTGCGTAAGGTCGCTCGAGATGGCCTCGGCGTGGAAGCCCTGCTTCTGCAGATAGCTGGCGCAAAGGGCGGTGTCCTCGCGGGTGTTGCAGAAAATGATGGCCGACTCAGGCCGTTCGAACTCGAGCACGCGCACGAGGTCGCGCGGCCGGCCGATGCCCGACACCAGATAATAGATGTGCTGGATCTCCTCGACCCCGATGAAGTCGCCCGAGAGCACGATCTTCTGCGGATCGCGCATGTGTCGGCTGGCGATGCGCTGGATCTCTTCGGGCACGGTGGCCGAGAAGAGGAGGGTCTGCCGCTCCTTGGGCAGCGCGGCCAGGATGGTCAGGATGTCCTCGAGAAAGCCCATCGAGAGCATCTCGTCGGCCTCGTCGAGCACCAGGATGCGCACGCGGTCGAGCTTGAGTGTGCCCCGCCGCAGATGGTCCATGAGGCGCCCGGGCGTGCCCACCACCAGCTGCGCACCCGCGCGCAGCGCCTCGATCTGGCGCCCCATGGGCGCACCGCCGTACACCGCGACCACCTCGACGTGCTTGGAATGGGCCGCGATTTTTTCGCACTCGGACGCCACCTGCAGCGCCAGCTCGCGCGTCGGGCACAAGACCAGCGCCTGCACGAAGTGGTCGCCCACCGTGATGCGCTCGACGATCGGGATGCCGAACGCCGCCGTCTTGCCGCTGCCGGTCTTGGACTGGACCATGAGGTCCCGGCCCTCGGCCGCGGGCGGGTAGACCGCCGTCTGCACCTCCATGGGCTCGACAAAGCCCATATCGGCCAGCGCCTGCACGACTCCGGAATCCAGCACCATGTCGCCGAAGCGGGCCTTGCCCGGCAAAAGCGGCGCCTCCCCGGCCGGAGTCTCGGTTTTTTCCTGGTCCTTTTGATCGTCGTTCTGTGCTTCCGTCTCGGTCGTCGGTCCTTCGGATTCCATGCCTCACCTTGGCTTCATGGCGCCACCTGTTCCTGCCTGCGGAGGAGCTTCCTGCCTTCGCTTCTGGGCCTCCAGCCCGCGACGCGACGCCTCCAGGCTGCGCCGGATGTCCTCGATCGTCGGCACCTGATCATCGATGTAATTGCGGAGCAGGGTCGCAAACTTGTGCTCCACATCCTCGAGATCTGCGTGCGCATAGGCCAGCCGATCGAAGGCCGTGCCGAGGCCCCGATCGCGCAGCTCCACGAACCGACAACGCTGGCCCACCTCGAGGAATTGCTCGTGCCAGCGCTTGGAAAACTCTTCCCAGTGTTGTGCCAGGTCGACTTCCTTGACCGCCGCCCGCGCCTGCAGGTCGAACGTGCGCTCGTTGATCTCCCGAAACAGCTTCTCGACATCCGACTGGCAGGTCAAGAGATCGTCGAGGTCCTGGCCCGTGATGGGCGCGCGCCGGAGGTGAACCTGGCGCCTCGAAAACACCGACACCGCGATCGAGGCCAGGAGGTACAGGATGGAGCCCACCGTGACGAACGCGACAATTGCCTGCAGCGCCTTCCGATAAGGGCTGAACTCGACTGGTGGTTCGGTCGCCACAACGCGCGCACAAGCTACTCGACGATCTGAGTGGTGTCAAGGAATTCTGCGGGGTTAACCGGCCTAATGTGGGCGCGGGTTGGCCAAGACCAAAACGAAGCTGCCGTCGCTGGCGCTGTGGGCCTGACCGCGCAGCCGGCTGTAGCCGGTCTGCGTGATCAAGTAGACGCGCACGTCGACGTTGCCAAGTGGATGGCCGTCGGGCCCGCTGACGCGGCCATTGATGCGGTTCGCGGGCGGCAGGTGAATGTCGACCGGCACCTCGCTGGTCGCGACCAAGACGTTTTCGACCGCCCAGTGGGGATACGAGCTGCCCTCGGGCGGCGCGGCCTCGAAATCGTAGGTCCCGGGATCGAGCTGCAGACGGAAGCGACCATTCTGGTCGGTCAGCGCCACCGCCGCATTGGTGGGTGCGCTGGCAGGCGAGACGTTCATCGAGTTGGCCGACGTGCCGACCGCCTGCACGACCGCATTCGCGACCGCCTTGCCGTCATCCCCGTACACGGTGCCGGTGACGGGCGTGCGCGGCCCGAGCTGGATCGCGATGTCGGCCTGGTCGAGCGTGAAATGCTCGAGCAGCTGGCTCGCGAAGTCGGAGTCGGGCGCGGTCTGGACGCAGACCATGTACTTGACGCTGGTAGACAGGACGCTCGGGATGAGCATGACCTGCGCCGTGCCCTGGGCGTCGGTGGTTGCGCTCGCGGTGAAGGTTATGGTGGCGCCTCCGCCGTCGGGATCGATGATGGGATCGCTGGTGAAGGTGAACTTGACGCCCGCGACCATGGTCAGGTTGCCCGATGCCGCCCGCGCGCTGACGTGGAAGTTGTAGAGCGTCGGCGGCGTATAGGCCGGCAGGCGCAGCAAAAGCTCCGGCACGCCGCTCGTTCCCACCAGGAAGGGCTGCTCGATCGTGGGCAACAGGGTCTGGGCATCCCGGGGCTCTGCGCGCAGAGTGAACATGCCGGGCCCGCGCGACATGCCGACCGTGAAGCGGCCATCCGGGCCCGTGATGGCGCTGGTGGACAGCACGCGCGCGCGCGCGTCGACGACCCGCACCTGGAGGCCGTCGACCCCGTTGGTGGTGGAATCGTAGATCCAACCGCCCACCACCATGAGGGCGTTCCAGCTCGGCAGCTGGATGTCGAGCGTCCGGTCGGCCATCGCGCTGACCGGAAGCACGATCGGGGGCACCAACGGATCGGGCGTGGTCACGCGCAAGTTGTACGAGCCCGGCGCCAGCAGCAGATTGAAGGAGTTGCCGCCGGGTGCAATCGCTGCCGTCGAGTCGGTCTCGAACACGAGCTGGCGGCCCGGAATGATCGGGTCGCCCGACATCTGGGCCGAGATGTGCGCGGAGACCGAGGCCTGGAGGACGTCACCGACGTAGACGCGGCCGCTCAGCGCGGCCGGCGCGCCCAGGGTCAACGCGGCATGTCCGTCTGCGTCGGTGGTCAGATCGGTCAGCTGCTCGCGCACCAGCCCACTGCCGGCGGGCGGATTTATCTCGACCGCGTAGCGCAGCTTGGGTTGCCCGGGCGGCACGCAATTGGCGCCCAGGCATGTCC
>DATFWX010000057.1:0-63043 GCA_035258845.1 Polyangia bacterium
AACATGTCGTCGTGGTTGCGGCCCCAGAGGCCGTAGATATCGGGACTGTCGCCGGCGATGCGCTGCGAGCCCGAGCCGGTCACCCAGGCGAAGGTGCCGCGCGGCGCGCCACAGGTGTTCTCGTCGCAGCGCGCGGCCACGACGCCGTTTTTGCCGACTGCATACACGTCCAGCGGGCCGAAGCCCCACACCGAGTACATGGTCGTGCCACTGGGCGCGTCGGTGCCTTCTTTGGTCCAGCTCTTGCCGTCGCCCGAGATGAGAGCCGCGTCTCCACTGGCCAGCGTGCCGACCGCGTACAGGTCCGAGGTGGCGTCGCCCCAGATTGCGTTGATGGTGGCGCCGGCCAGGTTGTCGGGCTCGGGCTGCCGTTCCCAGACCGTACCCAGCGTGATGAGCTTGATGCTGTCGATCACGAACTTGCCCGGACCGTCGAGCGGCTCCACCTGCAAGCCGCTCACGGTGCCGGTCCACCCATCGGCGTCGCGCAGATCGGCCGAGTACGTGTACCAATTTCCGAGGCTCTCGGGCGGCAAAAGCCAGAACGTGACCCCATTCTGGCCGTTGTTCCATTTCACGCGGCCGCGCGTGGGCGGGGCCTGACCGGGCACAGGCTCCACGCGCATGACGATCTTGACCGCGTCATAGAGCGCGGTGTCGATCTTGATGTTGTAGGGCGGCCTCGTGGGCGCAGTCAGAGTGGCGCCGGCCGTCTGCACGGTGCCCGCCAGCGTGCCCGGGTGAGCCTTGGGATCGGTCACCGGCTCGGGCGGCGCCAGCTCGAGGTGGGTATCGGTGATGTTGGCATCGGCCGTCCAGGTGTCGTCGGGCGTGCCGAACTCCCAGTACGGGAGGTCGTCGTACGGCATCTCGCCCGCGCCCGGAATGGTCGTGATGGCCCGACCCCGGAAGCGGCTGCGCGTGTAGAAGTACTCCTCCCAGGCGCGCCGGTAGGACTCCGTGCGGTCGTAACGCTGGAGCTGCTGGCCGGGCAGCCCGGTCAGCACGAACACCTGCGTCACGTAATGGGGCGCGCCAGTGTTGTATCCCGGGTCGCGCTCGCCCAGGGCCGCCACCACGTCGTCGACGGTCACGGTACGCTTCTGGCCACCCACCGTCGCGCCCGCGAAGGCCGGGCAGTCGTTGATGCGCACGTAGGTCGAGGTGTTGGTGCAGAAGCCGGCCATGCGGAAGCTGGCGTCGTCGGGCGGATCGATGAGGCGGTACTGATCGATGTACCAGATGGGGGTGACCTGCTCCTTGGGCAAAAGACCCCACATGTAGAGGTCGAATGAGCAGTAGCCGCCCAGCGGATTGACCGTGCCGAAGGTGCCGTCGCCCTTGTCGAAGAACTTGGACCCCTCCATCACGCTGCCGTTGGTGTTGACGAACCAGCTCCAGTGCGCGTTCTGCCGCCCCACCAGGTCGGCCGAGGGCTGGCCGTTCTTCATGAAGCGCAGGAACATGCCGTACTCGTGCTCGGTCTCCTGGCCGATGACGTCCATGAAGAACTGCGAGCGCGGGCCGGTCGGGTTATCCGGATAGTCGTGGATGTCCGACATGTTCATGTAGCCGGCCAGCTTCTGGCCCGGGATGGGGTTGTAAGGCGTGCCCAGGCCGCGCACCTTGTACTGGATCGAGCGCCAGAACGCGAACGCGCCGAACGTGCACAGGGTGGTCGGAAAATCCTCCCAGTACATGATCTGCTCGTACTGGTCGCCGACTGCGTTCAAGACCCGCGTGGTGGCTCCGTTCTCGTCGAACGCGTAGCCGACGCCGTCCGAAGGGCAGGGTGGCGAGGGCAGGCCGGTCTGCTTGGAGGTCAGGCCCATCCCGTCGAGCACATAGACCTGGCCCACCACGTGGTTGGTCTGGATCTCGACCGAGCGCGGGGGCGGGCGCAGCGGCGTCGGCGGAGCGTGGTAGTTGCGCTGGGTGGGGCGCGGGTCGTGGTAGACCGAAAGCCGCGGCTCCGGCTGCGCATAGGTCTGGATCATCGCGTCCAGATCCGAGTCCGACTCGGCGGCCCACACGGCCGGGCAGAGGACGCTGAGCGCGAGAAGGACGAAAGGCGTTCTCATGGCGCTCCTAGTACACATAACGCAGCCCGACGCGCACCTGCAGCGGGATCTGGCGGTTGGTGACGTCCCCGAACTTGACTGCGCCCATCGGCAGCGCGCGCTCCTCGAACGTGATCGGCGTGCGTGTGTTGAGCAGGTTGAAGATGTCGAGCACGGCCATCAGGTTCTGCCCGGTGTACTTTTTGACCGAGTAGGAGGCGTGCAGATCGAGCTGCGTGAAGTCGGGCAGCCGTCCTTCTTTGAACGTCGACGGGTCGTTGGGATTGGTCGGGATCATCCCGCGCGGTGCGCGGAAGTCGTAGTAGCCCCCGTAAAAGTTGTTCAGGAAAAACTCGTTGTACGGTGCGCCGGTGACATAGACGTACTGGGCGCCCACCAGGAAGCTATCGGTTACGTCGTAGCTGACCTGCACCTTGATCGCGTGTCGGTGGTCGTCGGGCAGAGGACCGTAGTAAAAGTGCGACTGGGTGGCGTTGTCGAGGAACACGGTCGCGAAGCTGGAGTTCTCGGTGCCCTCGGTCTTGGAGATGGTCCAGCTGCCCAGCATGTGCAGCCGCCCCAGTACCTTGCGCGCGTTCACGGTGAAGCCGTAGTAGCGCCGCCTGGCCGCGTCCGGCGTCTCGAGGTCGAACCGGAACTCGGCCTTGCCGTTCTTGTACTGCGGGCCCACCGTGGCCAGATCGGCCCCCTTGGCGTCCCAGATCAGGTTGGTCTCGATGTCCTCGAACAGATGGTCGAACTGGCGGTAGATGAACTCGCCGCCCAGCGAGAACTGGGTCCAGATCTCGCGGTCCATGCCCACCAGCACCTCGGTCGTGCGGGGCGGGCTGAGGTCGGAGACCGGACAGTCGGGCCAGCGCGGATCGCTCTTGTCGCAGACAATCGAGCCGTCGGCGTTGAGCGGGTTGCCGTCCTTGTCGCGCCCATAGGGCTGGGCGACGCTGACGCCGGCCAGGCCGCCGCCGTTGCGGCAGCCCAGGTCGTACTGCATCGTGTCCGGGTTCCAGTTGCAGGTGCGCGTGAACTGGTCGCGGCCCACGAACGACGAGATGGCCAGCATGCCCGAGTCGACGTACTGGTTGAAACCGGCCCGCACCGCGGTCTTGCCGTCGTGGGTGGCGTCCCAGGTGGCATTGACGTGCGGCGTCCAGGTGACGAATTTCGTGATCTCGTGATCCTGGTAGTTAGCCGTGCGGCCGAAGTCGATGGCCGCGCCCGGCGTGATATGCAGGTACCGGGTCGGGCTCCAGGTGTCCTGCAAAAAGTAAGAGCCGAACTGGCCCGAGACCTCGAGCGAGAGCAGGCCCTGGGTGCAGCGCGACAGGTCCGGATTCATCGGATCCAGGTCGACCCCTCTTAAAGGATCGAAGCTCTGGCAGTAGAGCGTACGCTGGAACGGCTGGCCGTTCTGATTCTGCAGCACCGTGCCGCCCGCCACCCCGGTCAGCGAGGGATTCGAGGCATAGGTGAAGCGGAACCCGGTTTTGAGCTCGTGGTCCCCCGCCAGCTTCCGCTGCGGGAAATAGGACGCGTCGCCCGACAGGCGCAGCATGTTGCGCACGTCGTGGTAGATGCTGGATCCGTTCTGCGTGGTGGTGCCGAGCGTGGAGTCGCTGACCGACGCCGTGGTCTGGCAGGTCGCCCGCACCATCGGGTCCGCGGAGTTGCACGACTGCGGAAAGTTATCGAGCGCCTCGCGCTGATAACCCGCGGTCAGCTTGAGGAACAGATCGTCGCGGATGGGCGACTCCCAGGCCAGTGTGTAGATCTGCGTGAACTGATCCTGATGCTGCTCGGCCTCCGGCTCGACCGTGATGACCTGCGAGATGTTGTCGATGCTGGCGGGAGCGCCCTGGGTCGAGAAGGTGAACTTGTTGCGCGGATTGAGCGAGTAGGTGAGCTTGAGCAGATACTCGACCCCGTTGAAGTCGCGCGACGGGTGACGCGGTAAAACGCCGTTGGGATCGGGCGGCAGCGTGCGGATGTGGCGATCGTATTGGACCGAGCCGTAGTACCAGAGCTTGTCCTTCAAGATGGGCCCGCCCACGTTGACGTTGGCCTGCACATCCGAAAACGTCGACTGCTCCTCGCCCGAGCCCTTCAAGACCAGCCGGTCGTCGGCGTAGTAGACCGAGCTGTCGAGCTGGAACTGGTTACTGCCCGACTTGGTGACCACGTTGACCGTGCCACCCGTGGTCATGGAGTTCTCGGCGCCCAGGCCCGCGGTCTGCACCTGCACCTCCGAGATGGCGTCGAAGTTGAAGTTGGTGCCGAACGTGTGCGTGACCGCATCGGTCGTATCCATGCCGTCGACCGCGTAGCTGTTGTTGAAGAAAGCACCGCCACGCACGTTGGGATTGCCGCTGCCCGACACGCCCGCGGTCAAGCCCATGACCGACTGGTAGCTGCGGTTCTGCAGCGGCATGTTTTTCAAGAACTCGGCGTCGTAGTTCTCGCCCGAGCCACTCTTGCGCACCTCCACCACCGGCCGCTCGGCCGTGATGACGTGCACCTCCTCCTTGCCCGCCACCTCCATCAGGACATCGAGCGAGACCGTCTCGTTGACGCCGACGTGGATCTCGCGCGTCTCCTCCTTGAGCCCGGTCGCCTCGAAGCGCAGCTTGAAGTTGCCGGGCGTGAGGCCGATCAGGTGAAACTCGCCGCTGTCGTTGGTCTGCGTGACCCGCTTGCCCCCGATCTGAGTCTTCGAGGTGGCAGTCACGACCACCCGGGCCAGCGGCATGCCACCTGAATCCACGACCAGCCCGTCTACGCGACCGGTGGCGGTCTGGGCCCGCGCAGCCGCGGGCACAAGCGCGATGATTGCAAGAGCAACGATTGTTTTTCTCATCGTCATGGCCTTACCTATGGCATCGACATGGGCTTGTAGTCGTCTTTCCAGGAGCAGGCTTCGATGGCGGTCTGGATGCAGACCTGACCTTGCGTGTAGTTGATCTTGGAGCCGCCGTTCATGTAGTCGTCGGTGGCGCACTGCATCGGGTCGTCTTTGGCGGCGTTGCAGTACTTGATGCAGGCGCCGCCGTGGTTGGTGTACGAGCACGGCGGCTGGCCGTTCGGGCACCCGGTGATGAAGGCGCGGATGCAGCGCAGGCCCGGTACCGAGTTGCAGCGCGTGTCGATGGTATCGGAGGGGTCGTTGTCGGGCAGCGATGGATCGCAGCCCATGTAGCAGTTGCCGTGCTTGTTGTCGCGTCGCTTCCAGCACGACAGGCCGTCCGGGAAGAAGTTGGAGCGCTCGAGCTTGCACAGGGCCAGCCCGGGGCCGCACGGGCTTGAAAACCCGACCGGCGGCGTGGTGCAGAAACCGGTCGAGGTGTCGCAGGTGAGCCCGTACGGATCGCAGTCGCGCTGGCCGTTAGGGCAGGGCGGAACCGCGCCCGCAATCGGCATGTCCTTGTAGGTTCCGGTGGCCGTGATGAGCGAGCTGTCGATCTGGGCGAGCGAGGTGAAGGTGCCCTGGGTGTAGGCCGGCGGCACGGTCACCGTGTTTTCCTGCACGAAGGGGCTGTACCTGTCATCGCCCGGCAGCGCCCCCGCGATGAGGTTGTCGGGCACCGCGCTGGTCTTGATGGTGTTCATGCCCACCTTCTCGACCCAGGTCGGGATGTAGATGTCGCGCGGGTACAGTTGGAGCACTTTGCGATTGCCCACCACCTCGTGGATGACCGGGAAGGGCGGGGCCACGCCCGGTTGAGCGAGCAGGCCCACCTCGACCTGGTCGCCGCCTTCGACCAGGAAGCAGGTGCCGAGCATGCGCCGGAACCAGAAGCGCAGGCGGGCATAGAATCGGTTGTGCCCGGCCACGCCGCGGATCAGGCTGGCGGTCTCGTCGACCACCGGGCAGTTGATGGCAATGCCGGGATAGACGATCTCCAGCCCGGCGTCCTCGAGCGTGCGGCGCGACTTGATGGAGTCGATGGGATAGTTGGCGGGCACCAGAACGTGCGCCACCTCCCAGAACGGCGTGTAGTCGGGCCGGCCCGGAATGGTATCGACGATGGGATGCTGGACGCGCGGCGGCTCGCAGTCGCTGGTCGGCATGGCGCCGCGGTTGGTGACCTGGCCCTGGCACGGGTTGTCGGGGTCGTCGAGGTTGGCAAGCTGGGAGTCGTCGAGCACGGGCTTGCCCTGGTCGTCGACCGTGAGGTGAGCCAGCGGCTGCCCGGTGTGAGCCTGTCGGTTGTAGCTGTCGCGGGCGTAAAACCAGTACATGTACGAGGTCGGCGCGCCCACGACCACGTTGTTCTTGTTGACCTCGCTGCGCGCCTCGCCGAAGTCGTAGTACTCCATCTTCTTGGCGCCCACGTAGCCGGTTTGCGGATTGAACTGCTGCGCAAGTCCTCCGTCGGCGATGCCGGCCAGATCGAGCACTCCTCCAAAGTCGTCGACGTGCTCGGTGCCGCATGCACAGAGCGCCAGCGCGAGCGCGACGGCCGCGCCTGGCGTCCGGACCTTTTTGTCCATGGATTTTTCCTCCTGCGGACCGTCCCCGGACCTAGCCCTCGTCGACGGTTCATAACAGAACCGGCGGCGCCAGATCAAGCGGGTTGCAACCCCAGCCCCAGATGGGGCCAGGAGGCTATCCTTTGACCCCGCCGGCGGTGAGGCCTGCCACCAGGTGCTTCTGCAGCGCATAAAACAGCACCATCACGGGCAGGGCCGTGAGCAGCGCGCCGGCCGCAAAATGGCCCCATTCGGTCGTGCGTTGGCCGACGTACTGCGCGAGCACGACCGGCAGCGTATAGGCGTCCTCACGCGACAGGAAGGTTTCGGCCAGGATGAACTCGTTCCAGGCGGTCATGAACGAGAACAGCGCGGTCACGGCCAGCGCCGGCCGCGACAAGGGCAGCACGATGCGCACGAACACGCCCAGCCGCGATGCGCCGTCGATGCGCGCGGCGTCCTCGAGGTCGCGCGGGATGGTCTCGAAGTAGCCTTTGAGCATCCACACGCAGAACGGGATGGCGGTGGTCGCGTAAACCAGAACCAGGCCCGACAGCCGGTTGAGCAGATGCAGGTGATCGAGGATGACGTAGATGGGAATCGTGAGCAGGGTGGCCGGAAACATCTGCACGACCAAGAAAGCGGTGAGGCCGGCCCGCCGGCCCGGGAAGCGAAAGCGCGCGAACGCATAGGCGGCCGTGCAGGCCAGAAAGACCCCGATCACGGTCGTCGCCGCCGCCACCGCCAGAGAATTCAGGGCCTGGCGGCCCACATGGGGCGCCGACAGGACTTGCCGGAAGTGCACGAGCGTGAGATCGCGCACGTGCAGGCCCAGATCGGCCGCGAACGCGTGGCCGGGCGTAAATGCCTTGCGGACCACCAGCAGCACCGGCAAGAGCGTCAAGAAGGTGGCCGCGCTGAGAAAGAGGTGCCCGGCCACCGTGCGCAGCCGGCCTGTGCGCAGCCGAGTCGGCGGCCGTGGGGGCGGCAGGGGCGCGCGACTCGCCCTCAAGTGACCTCGGCGGCCCGACGCTTGCGGGTGGCCAGCATGCAGAAGGCGAACAGGACCAGGAAGATGATGAGGCCATAGGCAGCCGCGAGGCCGTAGCGCTCCCCACGCTCGAAGGCCCACCGGTAGGCTTCCGTAATCAGGATGTCGGTCGAGCCGCCGGGTTTGCCTTCGCTGACCAGGTAGATGATGTTGAACTGGTTGAACGTCCAGATCGAGCCGATGATGACCGCGGGCACGAGCGCCGGCCGCAGGAGAGGCAGCGTGATGCGGAAAAAGCGCGCTACCGAGCCGGCACCGTCGACCGCGGCGGCCTCGTAGACCTCACGCGGGATCGATTGCAGCGCGCCCAGGCACACCACCATCATGAACGGGAAGCCGAGCCAGGTATTGGTCACCACGTTGGCGGCAAAGGCGGGCACGAACCCGGAGAACCAGGACACCCGTGCCAGGCCGCACGCGGACAGGATGGTATTGATGGCTCCGTACTGCTGGTGGAACATCCCTTTCCAGAGCAGCGCCGTAATGTAGTTGGGCACTGCCCACGGCAGGATCAGCAGCACTCGGAAGAGGCCCCGCAGCCGCACCCACGGCTCGCGCAGCGCGAGCGCAAGCGCCAGGCCGATGGCAACGTGGAGCAGCACGTTGACCGCGGTCCAGGCGATGGTCACTGCGAGGGTGGCGTAAAACTCGGCCGAGCCCAGGATTTCGCGGAAATTGCCAAACCCCACGAACGTGTAGCGGCCGCGCGCATGATCGAAGAATCCGAGCACGCAGCCGACCGCGAACGGCACCAGGACCAGGACCAGCAGGCCCAGCCCGGCCGGAGTCACGTACGCGTAGGCGAAGCCATGCCGGCCCAGACCGGCCAGGGCGCCCCGCGCATGCGCCCAGCACAGCGCAAGCCCGGGCAGCGCGGCCAGCCCAACCAGCAGGCGTGCCGAGCCAGGTCCTGCCACCATGGTGGCACAGATGGCGGCGCATAAGGCCAGCCCGGCTGCGCCCGCGAGCGCGCGTCCGCGACCTGCCGCCGCGAGCGCCCCCCCCAGCCCGATCGCAAGCAGGAGCCATCCCCACGGCAGCGGCTGCTTGCCGCCCGGTGGCCGCAGCCGCACGATCGCGGTCGCGCCGCCCGCCCGCAGCGCCAACGTGAGCGTGCCGTCGTCGGCGAAGCGGGCCACCTCACCGGCCCGCTGGGCCTGCGCGACCAGATCGTGGGCGTCCTTGTCGTCGACCGCGCGACCCACGCGCGCGGCCTCGGGGTGCAAGAGCCAGCGCCTTTTTCGCAAGAAGGGGTACTTGGATGCGGGCGGCTCGCCCACCACCGCTGCGAACGCGAGCTCGGGATGAGGCCGCCGCGCCGCCACGTCGGCCGCCAGCGCGCGCGCCTGCGTCAGCGCCCGCGTCTCGGCGTCCTGGTTGCGCTGGCGCAGAAAGCCCAGCGTTGCCGCGAGGACGATGGCGAGCGCGCCTACCGCGTAGCAGAGCTTCATCGGCCGGCACCGCGCAGATAGGCCTGGATCTTCTGCTCGGCTTCGCGCAGAGCCGGCTCGGGCGCGCCGCCGAACGCGACCACCTGCACGAGCGCCATGTCATAGGGCGACCACGCCATGCGCATCTCGGGCGTGCCCGGCATGGTCCGCGTCCAGTCGAGCTGCTGGCGGAAGGCGGCCAGGATGGGGTCGCGCAAGACGCGCCCATCGCGGTAGGCGGCCTGGTTGGCCACCGGCTGGCGCGCCACCCGGGCCCGCAACAGCGCGGCCGCGTCCGAGGTCAAAAACTCCATGACCCGAAACGCGGCCGTCTTGTCGCGTGCGCGCGCGGACATCAGCACCGCCTCCACCCCCAAAAAGGGCGCCGCGCGTCGGCCGGTCTCGCTGACCACGGGCAGCGGCACCACGCCATAGGACAGGCCCGGCCGCACCTCACCCACGAACCAGGGGCCGGCCACAACCATGGCCGCTTTGCCCTCGTTGAACAGCGTGGCCAGCAGGATCCCGCTTGTCTCCGGTGGCACGATGCCGTCGGGCCCGCCGAGCAGGCGCGCGTAGGCGAGCGCGCGCACGGCCTCGGGTGTGGTCACGTGCAGCCGTCCCTGCGGGTCGAACACCTCGCCGCCGTAGCCGTGCAGAAAGGGCGCGTGGAAGTACAGCCGCGTGTTCTCGTAGACCAGCCCGAAGCGGCCCGCGCGTCGATCGGTCAGTCGGCGCCCGATTTCATACAGCTCGGCCGTGGTGGCGGGTGGGCGCGCGATGAGAGCCTTGTTGTAGAACAGCGCGGTCGACTTGTAGGCCAGCGGGAGGCCGTACAGGGAATCGCCGTACGCGAGCGCGTCGATGGTTTTTCGCAAGAAGCGGTCGCACAGCGGTTCGTCCACGAAAAACTCGATCGGCTCCAGGATCTTGGACTCGGCCCAGTCGCCGATGCGGTCGTGCGCGAAGATGAACAGGTCGGGACCATGGCCGCGCGGCACCGCGGCCGTGATCTTGTCAGCCAGCGCGTCGTAGGGCACCGCCAGAAGCTCGAGCCGCGGCACGTCGGGCAGCGCATTCCATTGCGCAGCCAGCTGCTCGATGGCGACTTTCTCCTGCGCCCGGTAGCTGTGCCACAGCACGACCGTCTGCAGGAGAACCAGCGCTTGGATCACGAAACGCGTCCCTCCGGCGCTGAGGAGACGCGTGCCTCCGTGTGCGGGTCGAACAGGTGCAGCTTCTCCGGATCGACCGCGAGCCCGACCGTCTCCCCCTCGCGCGCGGCCGCTTGCGCGGCTGTGCGCACGACCAGCGGCCCGGCCTCGCTCGCGAGGTACAGGTACGCGTCGGCGCCCAGCGGCTCGCGCACCTCCACGCGCGCCCGCAACAGCGCGTGGCCATTCGAGGTCAACCGCAGATCCTCGGGCCGCACGCCGACGATCAGGTTGTCTTTGGCAAAGTGCCGCCCGTCGACGAAGTTCATGGCAGGCGAGCCCAGAAACCCGGCCACGAACTTGTTTTGCGGCCTTTCATACAGCTCGGCCGGCGTGCCCACCTGCATGAGTCGTCCCGCCGCCATCACTGCGATCCGATCGGCCAGCGTCATGGCCTCGACCTGATCATGGGTGACGTAGAGGATGGTCGCGGCCAGGCGCTTGTGGAGCCTTGCGATCTCGGTGCGCATCACGGTGCGCAGCTTGGCGTCCAGATTCGAAAGCGGCTCATCGAACAGAAACGCACGCGGATGGCGCACCAGCGCCCGCCCCATGGCCACGCGCTGCCGCTCGCCGCCCGAGAGCTGCTTGGGCTTGCGGTCCAGCAGCTCTTTCAGGCCCAGGATCTCGGCCGCCTCGGCCACGCGGGCCTCGATCTCGGCGCGCGGGCGCTTGCGCATCTTGAGCGCAAACGCGAGGTTCTCGCGCACGGTCATGTGCGGGTAGAGCGCATAATTCTGAAACACCATCGCCAGGTCGCGGTCGCCGGGGGCGCGGCCGAGCACGCTTCTGCCGCTGATCCGGATGTCGCCCGCGCTCGGCTCCTCGAGCCCCGCGATCATACGCAGCGTGGTCGACTTCCCGCAGCCCGAGGGCCCCACCAGCACCAGAAGCTCGCCCTCGGCAATCACGAGCGACAGATCCTCGACCGCGGCCCCGCCTGCGCCCTCGTAGAGCTTGCTGACCCGATCGAGCACCAGCTCGGCCATCAGTTCACCTCCGCGGGCAGGAGCACCGCGGCCTGCCCCGCCGCCACTCGAAAGCTGCGCTCGGCGCGCGCACCGCTTACGGCGTCGCGAAAGCGTCCCGACGCGGGCAGAATGGCCACCCACTCGTTCGGGCCCGCATTCAGCAGCACCACCGCGGGGCCGCGTCGGAAACCATAGCGCGCGCCCTCCACGTGCAGCGGCTCGAGCGGTCCCCAGAAGTGGCGACGCGCGGCCAGCAGACGCCGGTAGTGATCGTAGAGGTCGCGGTCCTGGGCGGCTCCCCATGGCATGTCGGTGCGATTCTGCGGCCAGTCTCCGGTCGGCCGCGCCACCTCGTCGCCGTAGTAGATCAGCGGCAGACCCGGCACCGTCAGCTCCAGCGCCGCAGCCAGCTTCATCTTCGCCTTGTCGCCGCCCACGCGGGCCAAAAACCCCGGCACATCGTGAGTATCGAGATAGTGCACGTAGCGGCCCGTGCGCGCGGCGCGGGCCTGCAGGTACTGGTCGAGCCTGCGCGCGTCCTGTGCCCCGCTGACAAAGTCGAAGGCCTGGTCGCTGAACGAAAAGTCGAACAGCAGATCCATCTCGCCCGCGCGCAGCCAGGGATCGCCGAAGGTCGTGACCGCGCTCGCGCCCCAGACCTCACCCAGGAGCCGGAACCCCGGCCGCACCCGGTCGACCGCCTGCCGCAGCTTGCGCCATACGTCATGATCGACGTGCTTGGCGGCATCCACTCGGAAGCCGTCGCAGCCGGTGCGCGCGGCCCAGTTGGCGTGCACGCGCACCAGGTATTCGGCGACCTCGGGCCGCTCGGTGCGGAAGTCGGGCAGCCCGGACAGGCACCGGGTCAGCTCGTCGGAGCCGCAGTCGCCACGCGCGGGCGCGCGGGTCCAATCGGCGCGTGCGGAGAAGGGTGAGCCGTACCCGGGATGGTTCAGCACGACGTCGATCAGCACGCCCAGCCCGTGCGCGTGGGCGGCGTCGACCAGCGCGCGCAGCTCGGCCGCGCTGCCAAAGTGCTCCTCGGTGGTCTCGAAATCCTTGGCCCAGTAGCCGTGAAAGCCCCAGTGCAGGAACCCGCGGCCGCTCGGCACTGGATGATCGATGTTGTCCACCACCGGTGAGATCCACAGAAGGTCGACGCCCAGCTCGGCGAGGTAGGGAAGCTTGCCGCGCAGGCCGCGGAAGTCTCCGCCATGGTAGGCACCCGGCTCGGCGCGATTCACGCCCCCGTCGTTTCCCACATCTCCGTCGGCGAAGCGATCGGTCATGACCATGTAGATCACGGGCTCGGCGCTTCCGAGCGCGCGCGGCGCGGTCGCGCAGCTCACACCCAGGAGGCCGAGGGGCAAGAGGCGCACTACGTGCCCGGATACACCATCGGCACCACCGCCAGCTTGTATCCGGCCGGCGTGGGCGCGCACTTGTAGTTGCCCAGCACCTCGTGTTGCTTCTGCACCTCGTCAGCGCCGCCGGCGCCGGCACCCACCACGATGTCGAGGACATGGGGGTCGCAGTCGTAGTCGGTGCCGCCGCCGAACCGATGCTGCCCGGCAAACTCGTTGACCTTGCGCGACAGGAAGTCGCCGGCATCCGGGTAGCCCTCGTTCGACTGCATGATGACCTGGTAGCCCCAGCCCCTCTGGGGTGCGCCGCCGAGCTCGCTCTTGGCCACCAGTGCCAGGATCTGTTTGCCCTGCGCCCAGGTCTTCTTGGGGATCACGATGCGGGGCTTGAGCGCGCGCGCCTTCTGCGCGGCCTCGGCCAGAAGGCGCGCCTTGGGCTGGGGCGACAGCACAATCACTTTTTCCCAACCGCTGCGAGGGTCGAACTCGACGTTGATTCCGGGCAGCGCGCGCGTCTCGCCCGAGCCGGGCTTATGGTCTTGATCGATGTAGATCTGCACCATCTGCAGCGAGAAGCCGTTGCCGCCCCACGATTTCGAGTTCCACGGATCCTCGATGGGCGCGCCCACCTCGACGCGCACCTCCACGTCGGCGCCCCGGTCGAACAGCTCGAAGCGGCGCAGATCGAAGCTGCCCTTGGTATAGGCCGGGTCGGTCGGGTAGGTGTAGGAGCCGGGGCCGTTGTCGTCGTGGGCGGGGTCGTCGATGACCACGTGCTGGGGCTCGTAGCTCGCCGCGAGGGCGTGCGCGCCCAGCAGGCCGGCAGCCGAAATCGCGAGCATGGTCATAAGAGTGCGCAGGTTCATGGGGTCCGGCGAAGCAAACCGCTTGCCAGGGTGAGGCGCCGGAATTTCAGAAGATTACGGGGCTGGGCAGCGTCGGTGTTGCGGGATCCACGTTGCGAAAAGCAACGCGCGTTGCAGGTCAGCGCCGGCGGCGGGCGAGAACCAGTGCGAACACGCCGAGGCCGAGCAGAAGCGCGCCCGCCAGGGCGGAGCGCTCGCCGGGCACGGTGCTGCAGCCGCCGTGATGGCCGCCGCCCATCGAGTTGTCGGTCGCGCACACCTTGGGCCCGCCTGCGTCCACGCACGCGAAGCCGGTCGGGCAGGGTGAGCTGGCCGGATCGCACATGCGCGTGCAGAAGTGCCGATTGGCCCCGCTGTCGAATGCACACAGGCCGCCCGGGCAGTCAGCGTCGGTGTTGCACGCCGAGCCGAGGTCGCCCGGCGTCTCGCCGAGCGCCTTGACGGTCAGGGTGATCTCGGTCGAGTCGCCGGCATTGCCAGCCATGTCCTTGGCGATGCCCTTGAACTTGTGCATGCCGGCCGGGATGACGCCGCCCGGGATTTGGAAGTTCCAGGGCGCCGCGCCCACGGTGCCGATGACGTGCCCGTCGAGCGACAGGTCCACGCTCACCACGCCTCGATTGTCACTGGCGTTGAACTGGATCAGGAATCCCGAGGGCACGGTGTCCCCGTCGTTGGGCGAGATGAACGAGATCATCGGCGGCTGCATATCGGGTCCGGTGTCGCCCGGCCCGACGTTGGCGAGCAGAAGCTGCTTCGAGTTCTGCCGCCCCGTGCCCGTGCAGTCGCTTTGGGTGCCGCACTGCTGCGGCCAGCCGGCCACGATGTCGCAGATCCGCATGTTCTGATCGAGGAAGGACGTCTCCTGGCCCGAGAGGGCCGGATACATCAGGTCTTGCGGATTGTCGGTGTGGCCGAGCCCGTACGCGTGCGCGCTCTCCTGTGCGATCGTGGTCGCCACTTCGTAGGGCTGGTTGTTGACTTCCTCGGAAAACGCAAACGAAACGTTGTTGGGATTGGTATCTGCGCAGTCGAGCGGCGCCACTCCGGCCGCCCCCTGGCCGACCAGCGAGGTTCCGCCGATCATGACCATCGAGTAGTTGCCCGAGGCCGGCCGCTGGGTGACGATCTGGATGTTGAAGGGCTGATAGTACAGCGTCACCAGCCTGATGATTTCCATCTTCTGAAACGCCGAGCCGTTGAACACCGGGTAGCTCACGTTGCCCGCGATGTACGAGCAGTTGGCGGGCGCGTTGTCGCAGGATCCGGTGCTGCGCATCTGCGCGCCGTCGAAGTTGAGGTACAGGATGTTGGGCTGCCCGGGCAGAAGCGGGGTCTCAACCGGCGGCTGGGGCGGCATCGGAATGGGCGGCGGAAAGTACGGTGTGCGCGAGGGTGGAGCGGCCAGAAGCGCGAGCACGAGCGTGACTACCATCTACTACCTCCAGGGCACAAGCGGGACCCCTGCCCGCCCAAGCCGGCGAAGGCAGAGTGTAGCAATCTGGTCCGCGTTGAAAAGCGAAAAAGAGTCAGCGCAAAAGCAGGCGGAATCGTTTGGAGAATCTTACGGAGGCAGGCCCTCCATGGCGTCCGGAACCCCGTCGCCGTCCTCGTCCGGGTCCATGACGTCCGGGATCCCGTCGCCGTCATCGTCCGGGTCGTCGAAGTTCGCGATCCCGTCGCCGTCGGTGTCGATGAGCGTGAGTGGATTTGTGCCGCCGGCGTCGCCGCCCACGATGACGCGGTGCGTGGTGAAGTCGATTCGCACGGTGCCCAATCGGATCTCGCGCCCGCCCGCCGGGCCCACGCAGTCGGTCTGGCGTGGAAAGAGCGTGGTCAGCGTGGGCGCATCGGCGTTGAATTGAAACTCGATCAGCCCCAGCACCGGGCCGAGCTCGTTGGCGCTCGAGTTGGCGATGGCCTGAAAGTGGAGGCTGACCCCGCGCTCGCACGGCAGCGCGAGCCGAAACGGAATGCTGGTGTCGCCGCCCGATTGCGTGTTGGGGTCGAACGGCTCTCCGAACTCGATGGTGGAAAGGTTGTGCACCCCCACCAGCTGGAAGGCCGGGCTGGGACGGGTCGAGCCCAGGTCGGCCGGGCTGGGCGCCTGCAGCGCACCCGTCACCACCCGCGTGCCTTTTGGAATGCCGCCCGCGGAGCTGCCCGTGCAGCCGGCCGCGACCACGATCAGGAACCAGCGCATCGCTTTCTCCAGAGTAAGAGTAGGAGCAGGAGGGCGATCGGCAAGCTCACCTCGGCCCCGCCCGCGCCGGCCGCGCAGCCGAGCGACTGGCGGGAATCGTCGCCCGGACCCGGCCCGCGACCCCCGGGCCCCCCAATTTCGCAGCCCCGCCCGTCGACCGGCAACCCGCGGGTCGAGGCCGGACAGAAGTCGCACACGTCGCCGACTCCATCATGGTCGTAGTCGCTCTGGTCCGGGTTGTAGGTGCCCGGGCAGTTGTCGCGATTATCGGGCACGCCGTCGTGATCGAAGTCGCCCGCCGTCGGTCCCGGGCCCGGGCCCAGACGGGGCAGCGGCAGCTCGACCATCTCGGGCTTGTCCACGTTGCCGTCGCCGTTGACCGAGGCGGGCGCCTGCGCGACCAGCGCGTCGCCGTCGCGCGTACCGTATGCCGCCACCGCCAGGTACACCCGGTCGGGCAGCACGTCGCCGAACTGCTCGGCGAGGTTGTAGGTGCCCTCGAGCACGCCGCTTGCGGCATCGGGCAGCTTCGGCGTGGCCGCGACCGCGGCGGCCGTGGTGGCGAGCCAGCCCGACGCGTCGTTTTCGCCCTCGTCGTAGAGCGCGCGGCCGGTGGTCGCAACCGTGCCCGCCTTGGCCAGCGGCGCGGGCGCGGTGCCGTCGGCATTGGCGGTGACCAGGATGATATGGTCGCGGCCCGGCTGGGCGGCCGTGGCCGCTACGTACAGCTCGCGCCCGTTCCAGCTGGCGTACAGAGTCAGGCCGGCCGCCTGCGCGACCTGGTAGGCCGCATCGTCGACCTGGCCGTCGAGCGCGTAGCGCGCGCGCGGCATGCCGGCCGCAGGTGGGCAGCCGTCCAGGCCCACCGGCGCGCCCGCGGCCGTACCCGGACAGCGGTCGCAAAGGTCGCCCACCCCGTCGCTGTCGGCATCGGCCTGGTCGGGATTGGAAACCCCCGGGCAGTTGTCCTCGCTGTCCAGCACGCCGTCGCCGTCCGCGTCCGGGATCGGCTGCTCGGTAAGCTGATAGTACTTGGTCTGATAGCCGCCCACCCCGAGCGTGGTGCCGGCCCCAAGCGAGGTCTTGTCGGTCGGTATCAGGTCCTGCGGGTCGAGGTGATTCTGCAGGTAAAGGCCGCTATCCGGGAAATCGGTCAGCCACGCCGGCGGCATCCAGACCTTGACCTGGGTGCCGATGAGGCCGGCGTCGATGCGATTAGACAGCACCAGAAAGCGCTGCCCGGCCCGGTTGCGCGCGTACGAGAACACCTGGGCGCCGCCCGGATCGCGGTCTCCGTCGACGCGCGTGTAGCTGTTGCCAAACTGCGCAAGCGGTGCGCTGTCGGGACCGCGCAGCGCCGGGTTGTGCGAGCGCTCGAAGATCAGACGCCGGTAGTAGTCGTGGAGGCCGGGATTGGCGCCGAATGGCATGGCGCCCCGCTTCTGCACCTGGCCCTGCTCGTCCCCATAATAAAGGAGGGGGATCCCGGGCAGGCCGAACTGGACGCCGGCCGCCGAGCGCAGCACGCCCTCGCGGCGGCCGTTGCGGCGTAAAAAGCGGTCCTCATCCTGTGAGTCCAGATATTCCAGGAAAATCGCGCGCGCCGGGTCGACCTTTTCGCGGATCTTGCGGATGGAGGACTGGCGGATGAACTGCTCTGCGCTCAGGAGCCCGGCGCCGAACCCGTCCAGCCCTGCGGGCGCGCCATACAGGTCGCGGTAGGCATAGAACAGGTCCGAGTTGTAGGCCATGTCGAACTGGTCGTCCCAGAAGCCGCCGGTGGGGGGGATGATCTCGGCCAGCATGACCCCGTCGGAGCGGTGGGCGAACAGGCGCCGCCGCACCTGCTTCCAGAGCGAGACCGGCTTGAACCCGGCCACATCGCAGCGGAACCCGTCGATGCCCTGGTCGAGCCAATACTGGACCGAATCGAGCAGCAGCTTGCGCACCTGCGGGTTGTTGGAGTTGAGGTTGGGCAGCGACACGAAGTCGAACGTGTACACGTAGCTGCCGTCGGGCCTGAACAGGTAGAAATCGCGGAACGGGCTCTGCGGATTCTGCTGCGCGGCCTGAAACAGCGGATGCATGTTGGAGGTGTGGTTGGCCACCAGATCGAAGATCACGCGCATGCCGACCCCATGCGCGGCGTCGATGAGCGCCTTGTAGTCATCGACCGTGCCAATGGCCGGGTCCACCACGAAGTGGCGCGTGGGCGCGTAGCCGGACGTGGTGGCCGAGCCGATGACCGGCATCAGCCACAGCGTATTGACCCCGAGGTCGCGCAGGTAGGGCAGCTTCTGGATGACCCCGCGCAGATCCCCGTTGCCGTCGCCGTCGGAGTCATAGAACTGGCGCACGAAGATGAGGTAGAAGACGGCCTCCTCGAGCCAGCGCGGATGGGCCTGGCCGAGCTCGCCGCCCGAGACCGTGCCATCCTGTGCCACCCGCACTGCGACCTGCTGCGGGTAAGAGCTTCCGACCTGCAGGTAAAAAAAGTAGGCACCGGCGGGCGGGGTCGCAAAGCTCACCTTGGGCCCGGACCCGAGCGCGATCGCGGTCGGATTGCGGCTGTCCGCGTACCATTGCGCGCTCCCGGTGCCCTGGCTGACCCGCCCGTCCAGGGTCACCATGCCGCTGCCCGACGACACGTCGGCGCGCGCGCGGATCCCGGGATCGAAGCTTGCCACCACGTACACGTCGGTTACGTCCTCGGCCGAGCTGAGCCCGCTCTGGTCGGTGACCCGCAGGCCGATGACATAGTGGCCGGGCTGGGTCGGATACAGGCGCGCCGCCGCCGTGCCGGTCGGCTTCTCGGCGCCCAGCTCGTTGCCGTCATCGTCGAACAGGGCGCGGAAGAACGGGAAGTCGCGCTGCACGTCCTCCTGATCGAAATAGCGCAGCGTGGCGCCCGGCGGGCCGCTCACGATGCGCCAGTTGAACGCGGCAATGCCGAGCCCGTCCGGATCGTAGCTCTCGCCGCCGTCGAGCTCGATGGCACCGCCGACCCGACCGAACTGGGTGGGCCCGGCGTTGGCCACTGGCGGCTGGTCGACTCGGTTGACGAAAATCGAGCTCACGAAGGTGTCGGCGGCCAGGCCGTCCGTGCCCGCCACGTCGAACAGCACCCGGTGAAAACCCTCGGGCGGATTCTGAAGCGTGGCTGAAACCGCGCTCCCGGAAAGCCTTGCCCCCGGCACCTCGACGGTCTGCGTGGCCCCGCCCGTGGGCGCCGAGAGCAGGCCCGCGGGCTCGCCCATCTCGAACCGAACATGCACCGAGGCTGGATCGAGCGCCGTCCCGGCTGCGCCCAGCGCCACCCCGACCGACAGCGTGACCTGTGCCGCCACGATCACGGCGGCGGCCGGCGGCTGCACGGTGGCGGCGACAAACCGCGGCCGATTGGGCGAGCGCACGAAGTAGAGCGAATCCTTGCCGTAGGGGCCGCCAAAGCCGGGAAAGCGCGGCCTTGGATCGGCGAAGAAGTTGGCGGTCGGCACGTCGTCTGGGTTCAGGTTGCAATCGCTCAGGTTGACGTAGCGATCCGGGTTCTCGACGAAGGTGTAGATGTAGTCGCCCTCGCCGAGCGTCACCTGGGCCGACCACACGGTCCCGCTCTGGCTCATCGGGTGGGCCCGGCACAGCGGATTGTTTCCGTCGGCGACGTCGACCAGCAGGAAGAAGCGCTGCACCGGCTCGGGCAGGGCCAGGTTCGTGGAATCGACCTGAAAGGTGATGGTCTCCATGTAGGCCGGGGGCGGCCGGGGCGGAAGCGCGCGCGCGGGCAGGCCTCCCATGAGCACGAGAGCCAGCAGCGCGGCTTTATAGGGTCGCGAGGTCCACATCGATCACTTCCGTCGCGTCCACGTTGCCGTCCCCATTTCCGGGCGGATGCTGGGTGGCCGGATCGAGCGCGCCGCCGTCGGGGCTGGCATAGCCGAGCGAGCACAGCCACACGTGCGCCGGCATGCCGAGCAGCGAAAGGTCCACCGTTCCCTCGAGCACTGCGCCGCGGCCGAGGGGGCTCGTGAAGCCGGCGTCGGGCGCGCCCGCCCCGTAGTGGAACCAGCCCGCGTAGGTGCTGTCGGCCTCGCCGGCCAGGAACACCGCCGCCGACGAGAAGGGCAGCGTCCCCGCCTTGGCCCACAGGGCCGGATGGCTGGCCCCGGGAGCGAGGGGCGACACCACCAGGAACCGATCCTTTCCCCCACCCGGCGGCTCGGTGGCCACATACAGGGTGCTGCCCGAGCGCGCCACCCACAGGCCCGCTGCCACCATGGTGGCGCTGGCATCGAGCACACCGTCGGTCGGCTGAAGCTGCGGGCCCGGATCCCCGGTCGGCAGGTCGTAGGTCAGTGGCGCGCGACCGACAAAGCCAGCGTCGTAGTCCCAGGGCCCCAGATCGAACACGCCGCCCGAGGCGATGATGTCGGGCGGTCGCTGGGGCAGATTCACGTCGCGCCAGCTTCCGATCACGTAGACCGGGGTAGTGACCGGATCGGTCGCCACCGTCACCACCAGATCCGGCGCTTCCTGCTTGAACAGGGTCTGCGGATTGGGCACGCCGGGCGGGTTGGGCTCCAGCCCCATGCCGAGGCCGTGATACACGGAAGCGGCGCCGTACGCGCCCGGTGCGCGCGGGTCGACCAGCGTGCTCTCGGGGTGCGTGGAGGCGTCGAGGTTCTGGGTGGCCAGATTCTTGAGCACGGTCGCAAACGCGCGCCCCGACGACACCACGTGCCGGTTGAGCTGCGCGCACCCCATGGCAGCCGGGCAGCGCACCACCTTCCAGCCATAGGGCCGATTGGGCGGCAGGAACAGAGTGCGCGTCCACACGCCCGGATGATCGGCCCGCTCGCTCATCTCGAGCACCAGGTTCTCGCCGCCCGAGAAGGCGTCGGAAGCGTTGCGCCCGAATGCGTCCTCGGCCACTGCCCACTGGCCGGTCAAGAAGATCGACTCGCCGGCAAACTTGCCGCGCAGCGAGCCGTCGAGCGTCAGGTAGGCGCGTGCGATGTCGACCCGAAAGGTGACCGGAACCAGCATCGCGTTGCCGACCCGCAACGAGCCCATCTGGGGCGACTCGTCGGGCGCCACGATCACGATCGCCAGGTTGGGATAGTCGCTGCCCGCGTTGGACAGGTAAAAGGTATAGGGATAGGTGGTGGAGGTATTGCCGCCGCGGACGCGCATCGGATCGATGCGCACGCGCGTTTGGCCGCTGAAGTGATGGCCGGCCGCGGCCGCAAGCGGCACCACGGTCGAGAAGGAGGGGTCGAAGGCGCCGCCGGAGTCGATCGAGCCCTTGAGCGCGGGCATCGTGAGCGCGCGCGCGGGCGAGTCGTCGATATCGAAGCTGACGCCGACCAGGCCCTCCGGTGCCGGCGGCGGCGGCACGGTCGAGAGCGGCAGGTCGACCGTGCGCGCCTCGGGCGTCTTGACCTCGAACGCGATCAGCTTCGACAGCGGGCCGCCGCTTTGCGGATCGATCGCGCGCACCGCGTAGGCCACGTGCTCGGGTCCCAGCCGATCGTCCGAGGTATCGAGCGTGCGCAGCGGATCAACCACCACAGCGACGGTGGCGGAAAAGAGGTGGCCCCCCATGTCGGCCAGGTCGATCGAATTTTCGTAGTGCGAAAAGAAGCCGGTCTGCGGATCGAACGTGCTGAGCACGCGCACGGCCTTGAGGCTCTGGTTGTAGCTGTCGTCGACCCGGAACGTGATGGGCGCGCGGGTCGCATCCCCCACGCCCACGAAATTGGTGCTGTCGGCCCCGTAGCGCAGCGTGTACTCGACGGCCGCGCGCTGGGCGGCGGTCACGAGCACCACCTTGCTGCCGTCCGCGTTGGCGCCCCTGACCTCGACCACAAGCGGGGGAGCCACCCGGTAGTCGCCGATGGAGAAGCTCCTGGCCTCCACGTCGTCGGGGTCGCAGCGGAAGAACACCTCGACGTGGGTGGCGTCTTTCGCGCGTGCATGGTCGAGCGCGCCTACTTGCGGGCAGCCGCCACCGCAAGCGGACACGACCAGGGCGCACACGGTCAGTCGCGCCAAGCCCAGTCTCCCACCACCCACACGAACGCAGGATGGCCGGTCAGCTTCTTGTACGAGATCTCGTCGCCGAACAGGTTGCGCAGGTGGACCACGCCCGATCCGTCGGGCTGGCCCAGGATGCGCGCGCTGTTCTCGTTGCCCGGGTACTCCTGGCCGTCCTGGTAGGCGCTCGGGCCCGGGGTCGCGTCGGCGAACTGCGCCGGTGCATCCCCGGGATGCGCCAGCTTCCAGGCCACCGTGTAAGAGGCAAAGGCCTTCCACTCGATCGAGGTGCCCAGCGGCACGTCGCGAATGCGGATGACGAAGGTGTTGGGCGCACCCTGAGGACCCAGCTGCGGCTCCGCGCCGTCGAGCGGCGTGCCGTCGGGTGGGAAGCCGTCGAGCTGCATGGTCACCGGGTCCGAGGTGCCGGTCACGGTGCCGTCCAGCGACACGGTTGCGCCCCGTATGAACACGCCCTCGCGCTCAGCGGCCAGACGCTGCGGCGACAACGCGCGCGGCGGAATCTGCCCGGCTACGGTCGCGCCCTGCGAGATCAGGTACGAGATCTCGACGTCGACCAGGACCGGACCGGCGGCACCGGTAAACATCCGCTCGGCCGTGGCCGCGTTGCCCGACAGATCGCGCACGCCCGGCGCGCTGAGCCGATATGGCGCACCGGGCGCCATCGTGGATGTGCGCACCACAACCAGGTTGCGCACGAACGTGGTCGCGCTGGGATTGAAGGCGGCCGCCACATTGGCGTCGGCGCCCGAGAACTCGACGCCGACCACCGACAAGCCCTGGATCTGGTAGCTGGCCGTGGACGATGCGCTCAGGGTGTCGAGCGCCTTGTCGAACTGCACCACCACCTGGGTCGGCGAGATGGCGGCCACCGACAGGATGTCGGGCGGCTGAAGATCGCCGAACCCGTTGAAATCCACGTTCTGGCTCGAGAGAACGTGCGGGGGCACGGCGGTGTCGGCGATGTTGGACGCGTAGAGCGTATAGCTCGCCATCACCGTCTGCGGCGAGGTGGTGAGCACCACGCGCCGCCCGCCGCCCTGCAGGGTTGCCGACGCGACCGTGGGCGGCGTGCCGCTTCCGCGCACCCGGATCTGGAAGTGCGATGCATCGGCCGACACCGGGGCGATGGGCTTGGAGAACGTGATGTCGACTTCAGTCGGCGACACCGGCACCACCTGCTGCACGGCCGGCGGGTTCGGATCGTCCCAGGGCGTAAATGGTGTGAAGGTCGCGGGCGCCGCAAAGCTCGACTGGCGGGGCCCGTTCTGACGATTGCCCAGCGGATCGGCCAGGCCGTCGTAGCTGAGCGTGTAGCTGGCGCCCGCGCCCATGGGGCCGGTCTGGATGGCAATTTGATGGGGGCCCGGAAAGCCGGTCCGGAAAATCGTGAGCGGCAGAGCCGTGCCCGCATCGTCTTGCGCGCGCAGCGTCAGATCGGCGGCCGTGCTCGCCACCGCCTCGTCGAACGACAACAGGATCGACTCCGAGTCGCGGACCCTGATGTCGAGCAGACGGGGCGGATCGGTATCAGGCAGGTCGCGCAGCGGGTCCAGCGCCAGCACGCCGTCGTCGTAGTCGTCGGTGCGGCCATTTTGCAGCCAGTCGTCGAGGTCGCGCCAGGTGCCCACCACAACGGTCGGGCAGGTCACGTCGCCGCGCACGACCTCGCACACCTCGTCCGGGTTTTCGCGCTTGAACATGGTGCGCGGGCCCGGCGGATCGGTGCCGTCGAGCGAGATCAGGGCGCCGGAGTAATCGATGCCGTTGCGCGCCCGCACGGTCTCGGGATCGATGGCAACCCCGGTCGGGTCGTTGGTGGTGGCCAGGTCTTTCTCGACTTTCTCGAGCGTAGCTGGCGGCTGCAGGTACTCGCCGGTGCGGCCGTGGGCGGGCTTCCAGGCGTACACACCCGGGGGCGCCAGCACGGTCAAGCGGTAGATCGGCTGTCCGTGGTAGCTGTCGGCGGACGCGGTCATGTGAAATTGCGGCACCCCGGTCACGTCGGTGCGGCCGCCCACCGAGATGTTGTTGCCCCCGAGATCGCGCGCCACCGCGAGCGCGGTGCCGGTCAGAAACAGATCCTCGCCGCGCGGGATGCCGCGCGTGCGCCCGTCCCGCGAGGCGAACGCGAAGCCGGGCACCACGCCAAAGGTCATTTGGTACAGCGCAAAGCCAGCTACCGTCTGCGGGTCAGCAGGCTGCATGAAGTTGCCGGCCACGTCTCGCACGCCGCTCGCGCTGACCTTGTACATGCGCAGCTTGACCTGGCGCGCGGTGGCGAGCCAGACCTGCGTGTCGTTGCGCAGATAGGCCGCGTACACCGGCAGCGGCGCGCCGGTCTCGTCGCCCACCTGATAGTTGGCGGCGTTCTCGGCGCTGGGCCGATCGAGCGGCTCGTCGAACGACAGCACGATCACCTCGCCCGCGGTCGGATCGTCGGTGGTCGCGGCGGGATCGAGATCTTTGACCGCGGCCGCATGCAGACCCTGGAAACGGGGCGGGGTGACATCGGGCCCGATCGCGGCCTGGGTCCGGTCGGGCAGGGGATTCTTGTTCATGCTGGCGTCGGTGAGGTGCTTGAGGTAGAGCGTGTAGCTCTCGGTAAAATCGGGCGGCGCGATCTCGAGCGTCACATTGTTGCCGGCCGCGGCCACGCCGAGCACGGCCAGCGAGCGCTGTCCCGTATCCAGGATGAGATAGTTGGCTGGATCGTTGGCGGTCGAAAAGTCCAGGGCCTCGGTGAAGACGACCCGCACTTCACGCGTGGACCGGAAGGCCGCGCTGACCAGCCCGGGCGGCGTGTGGTCGTCCGGATCGACCGTGAGTGGCGCCGGACAGATGGTGCAGGTCCCATTCTCGCGTGCCTCCGGAAGGCCCGCGGGCGTCAGCGGCGCCACCTGGCGCGGGTCCTGTAGCCCCAGCGGCGCGGCCGGACCGCCCAGATCCTGATCCCACGACAGCGTGCCCGCCTCGGCGCGCAGGTCGCGGTTCAAGTTCACAAAATTCTTGTTGGACGATTCATCGCCGAAGCTGTCGCGCCGGATCACCAGACAGTCGGGCCGCCCATCCGAATAGCGCGACACCACGTCGTCGATCTGGAGGATGCGGGCGTTGCCCGGCCACTCCTCGGTGCGGGTGAAGCCTTCGCCGGCCGAGCCGTCGGTGTACTTGTACTTGACGCGCATGCCACGCGGAAGCGTGAACACGCGCGTGAACACGCCGTCGCCCGCCTTCTCGTCGCCGCCCGTGCCGTCGTCGAACATCACGGTCGAGAGGTCATTGGGCACGATCTTGGGGGCCAGCGCGCCCTGGCCGTCGGCAACCGGCGACGAGTCGTCCACCGTGATGCCGATGAAGACGTGGCCATCCTTGGGCGGCTGCCGGATGAGCTGGCGCGCCCCGTTGCCATCCTTGGCCAGGCCCGACACGTCAACCGTGAACATGACGCGGATGAAGGCGGGATCGCAGGCCAGCGTGAGGTGCAGCTTCTGGGCGGCGCGCGCGAGCAGGGCGTCGTACTCGCCATCGGGCGGCTGGACGCCGAAGCCGGCATCGTCCCAGGTCGCGCCGGCCGCGACCAGAGCCTGCACCTTGGCCCTGAGCGCGTCGAGATCGGGATCGGGGGCGCCCGCCTGCACCGCCAGCGCCCGGACCGCGCTGGCGGGCGCTTCGCCCCAGCGCATCCCGTCCAGAGCCAATCGCTTCTCGATGGCCAGCACGGCTGCGGTCGCACGCTCGTCGATTGCGCCCGTGTCGGTCGGGGTCTTGCCGCGCGGCGCTGCGGTCACCAGCGTGCGCAGGTGTCTTGAGCCCGCGTGCGCACTCAGCCGCACATTCGTAAAGTCGCGCGCCGAGCCCAGCGAGAGCACGAACTCGGCCGGCACATCCTGCTGGGTAATGCGGGTGCCGTCGACGTCGAAAGCTGCGAGCTGGCCGCCGCCCGCGAGCGTTCCGTGGAGCAGGGCCTCGGGCCGCGCGCTGGGATCAAACCCCCCCTGGGTGAGCAGCGACTCGCAGCCCGCGCCCAGGAGCGCCAGCAGCAGCGGCCGCAGCCGTCTCACGGCACCTCCAGTGGCGCGGCGCCGGAATGGTCGGCTGCCAGCGGGTGGCTGAGCGCGATGTGGCCGTTGCCCGAAAACATCACACGCACGATGCTGCCGGCTCGGGGCAGCGAGATCTGGCGGGTATCGGAGACCAGGAGCACGGTGTGCCCGGCCGGGCCGCCGGTGCGGACCGTGTCGAGCCACTGCGCATCGGGGCCCGGCTCGGCGTGCAGGATCTGAACGGCCGCCGGATCATAGTCGAGCGTGACCTGGAATCCGCGCAGATGGCGCTGGCCCTCCAGCTGGAGCTCGAGCGTCAGGGGCGCGGTCGCGACCGCGCGCAGCTTGGACGGGGGCAGAGGGCGCGTCTCGGTCGAGGCGTCGCAGGCGCCGACGAGCAGGAGCAGCCAGCTAGCGATTGCGCAACGCATCCACCTGCCTCACGAAGTCGACCACCGTGGCCTGGGAGGCCAGCACACGCTGGACGAGCGCCTCGAGCTTTTGCTTGTCATCGTCGGTCAGAAGCGGGCAGCCCACCGCGTCCACCGCGACCCCCGCGGGAGTCAGCGGGCACAGGTCGCATGCGTTGCCGACCTTGTCGTTGTCGAAGTCCTCCTGCAGCGGGTCGTAGTCGCGTGGGCAGTCGTCGTTCATGTCGAGCACACCGTCGCCATCGCTGTCGAGCGGCATGCCGGGCGGGGGCGCACCGCCGCCGTGCGCCATCAAGAACGGCACCGTGAAGCTGGTGAACATGGGCGCGCCGGGCCCGGCCGCCAACGCGCGCGCTTGCAGCACGTACTCGCCGTCGCCGAGCTGCGACATGTCGACGCCCGAGAGCGCAAACGCGTGGTCGCCGTTGGGGTAGTCGGGCCCCCGCTCCATTTCGACCAGCCCGTCGAGCAGCCCCTCGGGCGTGCCGGTCTGGGGCGGCTTGCCGGCGAGCATCGTCCCGCCCCGCCCCAGCCGCACGAACACCTGCGCCGCCGCTGGATCCGTGCGCACGCGAACATCGATCATGGGCGCAGTGACGACCGGCATCGGTAGCACGACGGGTGGGACCCGCACGCCGGCCGCAGTGTGCTTCTGACCCACCAGCGTTACCGGCATGTCCTGGACGCGCTGGCCGCCCTGCTCGATCCAGAGCGGCCGCGCGCCGTTCTGAGGCGGGCCCGGCGTCTTGGGGGCGTACATCGCATAGCCGTGGTCGGGGCCGTTGGGCACGGCCGCATACACGAGGCCGTAGTTGGGCGGCAGCGGGAATTGGCTCGAGCGTTGATACTCGCTGAGCGCACGCGCGCGCTGATCGGCCGGCACTGTGGTCGGGTCGAGCACGGTCACGATGTGAAGGGGCGAGTTGCCGGTGTAGTCGACGAGCGTGGTTCCGGGCGCAAACGCGGTCACAATGAGGGGTCGTGGGTCGTAGCCACCCATGTGGGCCACGCCATCGGCGCCCACGCGCGGGTCGGGGCCTACGTTGTCGGTCAGGATTGCGAGCAGGGTTGCGCCGGCTCCGTCGACCACGCGCTCGTAGACGTAGACGTCGTCGTCGACGAAACGGTTGAACATGCCGCCGCGCCCGAAGCGGTTGGAGATATCGACCAGCGTGGTCAGAACCGTGCTGCCGAGGTCGCCCAGCGCGTCGGGCCGCCCCGGCTGCACGAAGTTGCGTGCATCCGGGTTATTGCCGTCGAAAAAGACCACCGCGTCACCGGGCCTGGTCAGGATGAACGCGTAGGCCAGGTTGGGCTGGCCGTCGGGCGCGGCTGAATCGTGCGATTGGATGAACGAGACCCCGTAGGCGCGGCCCACCCCGCCGTACTCGGACAGCGCGGTCAGTTGGCTCCCGGTCTGGGGAAACGAAAGCTGGCCGATGTCGCCGCCGCCGGCCGCGCCGGCCGAGCAGACGCTCTGCATGGTGAAGAACAGCGGGAAGTTGAGCACCCCCATGCCGGTCTGGATGTAGGGCGCCAGATCGCCCTGAATGTTGCCCGAAAAGCTCTCGCCGAAAATCAGCGCCACCGCACCCGGGCCGCGCCGCGCCACATAGTCGTCCTGGATGGCCTTGTTGAACGCAATCGGGTCGCCTGGGAAGTCGCTGGCGTAAAACGTGGTTGGGATGTGCTTGATGGCGTCGAGCCGGAAGCCGTCGGCGTCGGTGACCTGGCCCAGCCAGCGGATCCAGCGCACCAGGAACTCGCGGATGTCCTCGGCGATGGGCTGGTTGGCCGGGTAACACTCCGGGCAGCCCGGGTTGCGCACGAAGCGCGGCAGGGGCAGGCCGGTCGTGTTGTTGGTGCCGTCCGCGGGGGCCGGACCGCCGCCGGTGGTGATCTGCTCGGTCGCGAAATCGACCAGCCCGAGCAGCGAGTAGTTCTGCACCTCGAAGGTCGAGTTGTGCGAGAAGTCGATGCGCGGTGCGCGCACCAGGTGCGTGTAGCCCGGGATCGAGACGCCGGCCGGAATGGGCACGACTGCGATCTGGCTTTCGGGATTGCCCGGCGTGTTGACCGCAATCGTGATCTCGCCCCCGCCCAGCGCTTGCGGCACCAGGGCCTGCCAGGTCATTCCGCCATCGGTCGTACGCGCGGGCAGAAGATGATAATCGAGCGGGGTCGTGCCCGGGAACTGATCAATCGGCACCGGCTGCAGCGACACGCCGACGTTCTCGATCAGCTCCGGGTTGGCATTGTGATTCATCACCACATCGAACACGACCCGCAGGCCGAACGAGTGGGCAGCCGAGGTCATGGCCAGGAGCTCGTCGCGGGTCCCGTAGCGCGTGCGGACCGTGCCACGGGCCATCTTGTCGCCCAGGTCGAAGCGGTCGAAGACGGAAAAGCCTACGTCGCGCAGCCCCTCGGCCCCCTTGGTTGGGGGTGGGCACCACAGAATGTCGTAGCCGTACAGCGCGATCTGCGGCATGCGCGCCTGGATCTCGCGCCAGTCGGTTTCGAAGTACTGCAGAATGACACGCCCCTGGGCAGAAGCCGGGACCAGCGCAAGCAGGGCGAGCACGACAAGACGGCGCATGCGGGTCGGTTGGGCGTGCCCTCGGTGCACCCGGCATGCCACCAGCGACCTCCGCCCACCGGCCACAACCAATCGAGCTCATTACACAATTGTTACGACGCGCCGACTTTTCCCCGGCCTCCCTGTGCGCTCCTGTCACGCCGTTTGAAATCGCAACCGCGCCTGCCCCCCGCCCGCCCCCCCAACCCCCTCAAAAAGTCGCGCCACCATGGTGGCATGGTGGCACTTCCGGCCCCATCGGTCGGGCGATGCCACCATGGTGGCATGGTGGCATTTCGGCGTGGGGGTGCTGCGGGGTGCCACCATGACGTCATGAGGGCGTGAGTTTGGGTGAAGGGGGAGCCCTGTCAGAGGGGGTTGGTAGACTGCGCGAGAATCTTTTTTGGAGGAGCGGAGAAATGCCGGTTGGAAGACCACGAAGGGGGGAGCTCACGCTGCGAATTCCCGGCTGGATGCACGAGGAGCTGGCAGCAGAAGGGTTCGAGCGCAACGTTTCACTCAATCGCATCTGCTTTGAGGCGCTGGTGTTGCGGCGCGAGTTGCGCAAGTCGACGCTTTGGCAGCGGACCGCGCGCGGGCTCGATGCCCGGCGCGAGCGCAATCTGGCCCAGGTGCTGCGGGCGGTGACCGAGTGCGCGCAGGAAATCGTTCGTGCCGGCGCTCCGCTGCCCGATCTGGACCAGCCCTCGCGCAAGATCCTGGACGCGCTGCGCGAGCGGCCGGCCTCCCCGCGCGACATTGCGTCGCGCACCGGCTTGGACGAGCGGGAAGTCGAGCTACGCCTGCGGAAAATGGAGCTCTTGCACAATCTGGTGAAGTCGATCTGCCCGGAGCGCTGACGGCTGGCCGGGGCAGCGGCGCACGGCTCCCCCCCGCTGCAATGAGCCGCGGGAACATTTGGCCGCGCCGCTCGTGTAACTTGATGTGCGCATGAGCCCGGCCATGGGGGCGCCCTCGCAACCGGCCCGGCGAGCCCGTGAGCTCGACGAGGTCACGCTCGCGCGGGCGCAACGCGGCGAAGCAGCTGCCTGTCGGGCCCTGGTGGAGGCCTACCAACATCCGGTGTTTGCGCTCTTGTCGCGCTTGCTGGGGCCCTCTGGACGCGCCGGCCTGGTCGAGGATCTGGCTCAGGAGACCTTTCTACGCGCTTTCCGCGCGCTACCCGCTTTTGACCGCGCCGGGCGGGCGCGCCTGTCGACCTGGATCCTCACCATCGCGACCCGGCTGGCGCTCGACGAGCTGCGCCGCCCGCGGCTCGCTACCGAGCCGTTCGACCTTGCATCCGCCGTCGTGCCTGGCCCCGCCCGCGCGGACGCCGACCTCGAGCGCGGCACCCTTCGGGCCGCGCTCCGGCGCGCAATTTCTGATCTGACGCCCGAGTACCGGGCCGCCTTCCTGCTGCGCGAGCTGCACGAGCTGGGCTACGACGAGATCGCACGCGCGCTCGGGATCGACATGGGAACCGTGAAGTCACGCCTGGCGCGCGCGCGCGCCGCCTTGCGCGCTGCGCTCGGGGAGGTACACGATGAGTGAGCAAGACCATCCGCCTGCGCCCGAGCTTCCGGGGCTGGCGGAAGCATGGCCGGCCGCCGAGCCGCCGGCTGAGTTCGTCGATCGGGTGATGGCGGCCTTTCGCGCCAGCGAGCAGCCGGGTGCCCGGAGCTCGGCCTCGCGCCGCCGCCGGAACGGGCTGGTGGCGGCCGGCGCGATAATCGCGCTCGCAGCGGCGGTGTTTCTGGTTGTGCGCGCTCAGCCGGCCGTGTCGGGCCGAATTCTTGCAGTCGAGCGTGAGTCAATCCGTTTGGGCAGCCGCGGGGTCGCGGTGGCCGAGCCAGACGCCGAGCTGGGCTGGGACATCGCTCGCAGCGGCCGGGCCCAGATCACGCAGCCGCGCGGCAACGTGTTCTATCGGGTCGAGCCGGGCGGGCCCTTCGTGGTGTCGACACCGGCCGGCGAAATTTTGGCCAAGGGAACCTGCTTTCGAGTGGAGGTCGAGCCAATGCAAGCAATCAAGCAGACGCTGGTGGGGGCGGGGGTGGGCGCTGCCATCGCCGCTACAGTCGTGGTCACCGTCTATGAGGGCCGGGTGCACGTGCGCAATGCGCACGGGCAGACCGATCTGTCCGCTGGCGAGCGCGGCACCGCCACCACCGACCAAGCGCCCGGCGCACCCAAGCTCGCGCCCGCGCTGCTCGAGGCCCCCCCTCCAAACGCCACCCGCGATGATCTGCTGGCCCGCGACCAGGTGTTGCGCAACCAGATCGCGGCGCTGCTCAAGGACCTGGCCGACGCCCGCCAGGTCGTCCGCAGGACTTCACAGGTCGGGCCCGAGGGGCCGCGCGAGAAAGGGGCGCGCATGAAGTTTTCGAACTTCTCGCCCAACGAGCTCAAGGACATGGCCAAGAACTGCACGGTGCGTTTCGATCTGCCCGACTTCGGCCTCGAGCCCCAGCAGATGGATCCCAAGCAGGCCGACAAGCTCGGCCTTGCGCCCGACCAGCGGGCCGCCTTCAACCGGGTGCTGGCCGAGCAGAACGCCGACTTCATGAAGCAGCTGCGCGCGCTCTACCTCGAGCTGACCGGCGATACACAGGGCGCCCAAAATCTGGACGCGCGCACGCTGGAGGCCGAGATCGAGGCCAAGTCGCCGCGCGGCGAGCCAGGCCTGGCGCGCCAGCAGCTGGCCCAGGAAAAGGCGGGGCTGGCTGCGCCGCCCGCGGATCCGCGCGCCCTGTCGGTCTACATGCGCTACCTGCGGCTCATCACCTCGGCCGGCGACGCCTTCGAGCGCGCCCTGGCCGATGCCATCGGCGCCGATCGGGCCCGCCAGCTCCACGAGGCTCAGCCGAGCCCATGGGGCAGCAAGTGGTCGATGTCAGGCTGCCCGGGCCGCGACTAACCTAGAAAGGTACGAACAGGGTCCCGATCGATCGCAGCACGTTGCGATATTGGAACGACAGTCGGTCGTCGCGCACGTGGGATTGCGACGAGTACACGTCGACGTCCTTGTCGATCCATTCGATGCGATACGAAATGGTGGCACCGCCGAGCAGGTACTTGAGGTCGAAAAATAGCTTCTCCTTCTGGGTCTGATAGTCGCTGTAGGCCGGCATGCCGGCCAGCACGGTGCCCGAACGCCGATCCTCGTCCCATTTATCAAATTTGAAGCCGGCCCCGAAGTTGAGCTCGTCGTTCCACTGGATGCCGAGCCGGGTCTGCAGGGTCAGGAGCTTGCCCGTGTAGTCGTCGGCCAGGTTGCTGGTGTCGCGCAGATCCTGATCGTAGATGAATTTGATCTTGGTATCCCAGCGCAAGCCGGCCCGCAGGTCCCACAGGTAGCCCAGCTTGAGCATCGAAATCCAGGTCTGGCGCTCCTGGTTCTCGCGATACACCGAGCGCGGGTCGCGCCCCCGATCGGTGGTGTTGGCGTAGGTGTAGAAGTCGGTGTCGGTCATGCCGTCGGTGAACAGAAAATCCGGATACTGGCCGATGGGGCTGCCCGCTTTCATGCAGCCCGGCGAGCCCTTGTGCGTGCAGCGGCCCTGTCCGTTGGTGTTGTAGGTCAAGAAGGTGGCCTCGGCCTCCAGCTCCAGGTTCCCGCGCACCCAGCGCGGCAGCACGGTCAGACCATGCCAGCCGATGATCGATTCGTAAAACGGCTCGGTCCAGTCGATGAACTCGTTAGCGATGTTGAGCGTCGGCACCTGGCCGTCGAGGAAGCCGTCGGTCAAGAGCACGTCGACCTCGCGGCGCGCACCAAACGTGGCCACCCAGTCGGCGCCCACGTTGAAGTACTCGAGGCGCAGATCGAGGCCGACCGAGAGCGGATCCAGAAGCTCCGCCCGCGCCTTGAGCGCATAGCCGGTCACGGTCTTGAGCGGAATCGGCGAAATGCCCTGGTTGCCGTCGACGCTGTCGAACACATAGCGAAGATCCGGTCGGCTGTACGACAGCCCGCCCAAGAGGTGGCTCTGCAGCCAGGTCTTGGGGTTCCACTGCCACTCGAAGGTCGTGTTGACGTTCTGGTAACGCGCGATGGTCGAGACCACGCCGTCCTTGCGGTCGATGACGTTGGCCGAGCCCAGCGTGTCGGGATCATTGAGGTCGGCTTCCTCGTCCAGAAGATAGGAGCCGATGAGCGTGATGCGCGAGGCTTCGCTGGGCTGCGACGACAGCTTGAGCGCATACGAGGCGTCACGGGTCCAGAAGGGGTTTTCCACCACCGGATCCGCGATGCCGGTGGTGAACCCGGCTGACGCGTACAGCTTGGGCAGGCTGACCCGCGCCAGCAGCCACTCGACCGGGCCCAGGTGGCCGGCGGCGAACAGGCCTTTGGCGTTGTCGCGGTCGATATAGCGGATCTTGCCGATGGTCCAGGGATTGAACATGGCCAGATCGCTCGAGCCCGCGAGCGCATAGTCCATCCATTTGAGCGGCGGCACCAGGCGCACGTAGATCCCGCGCAGCTGCAGATAGGCGGCGTGGTTCATGCCCAGCGACTCGCCGGTGGCGTCGGCGCCGGTGGGCGACCGGTCGCCGTTCTCGTAAAAATCGGCGAACTGGACGCCATAGCGGCTGGCCAGCCGCGCGCCCGCTTCCACGCGGTCGGACACGTTGCCCTTCATGTACAGGACCAGCTCGTATCCGATGCCGTTGACGCCCGAGTAGTTGTCGCCCTGGGGATGCGGCGAGCCCAGCCACAACGATCCCTGCGACTGATCGTTCTGGTAGAGGCCCTTCATGAACACCTCGCTCTTCCACTCGATGCGCACCGGCGGCGCCGCCTGTGACGGGGGCGGCGGCGCCTGCTTGCCCACCTCCTCCTGGACCAGCTTCTGAATCCATTCGCGCTGCTCGGGGGTGAACGGGGGGGCTGGGCCGGGCTCCTGGGCCAGCGCGCGCGCCGGCACGAGGAGCGCGCACAGAACGAGCATCCGCATTTGCGCGAAGCGCCAGAGCAAGAGCGGTGCCGTGCGAAGATCCGCGCACTTGCCGGGGGTGCGCCCGTTGCGCTCCGCAACAGACGTGACGCAATGGCGCAGTAGGGCTACTCGTAGCCGTACTGGCGCAGCTTCTTCCAGAGCGTGGTGCGGTTGATGCCCAGGATCTCGGCGGCGCGCCCCTTCTGGCCCGCGCACTCGGCCAGCACCCGTTCGATGTGGAGCTTCTCCAGCTGCTCCAGGCTCATGCCGACGAACGGGTAGCTATCCGGCCCCGCCGCCGCCTGCACGCGCGGCGAGGCGGGGCCCGCGAAGTCGGCGGCCTCGAGCACGTCGCCGCCCAGAACCACCGCTCGCTCGACCGCGTTGGCCAGCTCGCGCACGTTGCCGGGCCACCTCTGCGCGCACAGAAACTCGAGCGCGCCCGGCGACAGCACGGGTGCCGGCCGCCGCGCGCGCGCGGCCGCGCGCGCGACCAGGTGCTCACACAAAGGCGGGATGTCCTCGGGCCGCTCGCGCAAGGGTGGGATTTCGAGCGTGATCACGTTGAGCCGGTAGTACAGGTCCTCGCGGAAACGGCCCGCGCGCACGTCCGCGCGCAGATCACGGTTGGTGGCCGCCACCACGCGCACGTCCACCTTCTGGGTGTCGATGCCGCCCACCGGCTTGATCTCCCCCTCCTGGAGGGCGCGCAGAAGCTTGGGCTGCAGCTCGGCGGCCAGCTCGCCGATCTCGTCGAGAAACAGGGTGCCGCGGTCGGCCGCCACGAACAGGCCCCGCTTGGCCCCGAGCGCGCCCGTGAACGCGCCCTTGACGTGCCCGAACAGCTCGCTCTCGAGCAGCGCGCCCACCAGCGCCCCGCAGTTGACGGCCACGAACGGCCGGCCGGCCCGTGCGCCGTGATAATGGATCGCGCGCGCGAACAGCTCCTTGCCGGTGCCGCTCTCGCCGATGATGAGCACGGTGGCGTCGGCGCGGGCGACCTTCTCGACCGTGCGCAGGAGCTCCGCCAGCGCGGCCGAGCGCCCGATGATTCCGCCGAATGCGAGCTCGCTGCGCAGCCGCGCGTTTTCTTCGCGCAGCGCCCGCTCGGCGAGCGCGCGCTCGACCACCAGGCGCAGCTCGTCGGGCGAGAACGGCTTGGTCACGTAATCGCGCGCGCCCTGTTTCATCCCGCGCACCGCGGTCTCGATCGAGGGCACGCCGGTGATGAGGATGACGATCTGATCGGCGCGCGCCGCCAGCAGGCGCCGGCACAGCTCGATGCCGTCCATGCCGCCCAAGTTCACGTCGGCCAGCACCAGGTCGAACGCGCCCTGCGCGGACAGGGTCAGCGCCTCCTCGGCCGAGGATGCGGTCACCGGATCGTAGCCGGCGCGTACCAAAAGGTCGGCGCACAGCGTCCGCACGCCGCGCTCATCGTCGACCACGAGGACCCGAGGCGAAGGCACGGGGGAGATTGTAGAGTCGAAGAGTCCAAAAGTCGAAGAGTCGAAGGGTTCGGACCGGGCGGCTTCCTCTTCGACTCTTTAACTCTTTGACTCTTCGACTGCTTCTCCGAGCGGAAGCAGAACCCGAAAGGTGGCGCCCTGACCGGGTCCGGGCGACTGCACCTCGATCTGGCCGCCGTGATCCACCACGATCTGGCGCGAGATGGCCAGTCCGAGCCCGGTGCCCACGCCCACACCCTTGGTCGTGAAAAAGGGCTCGAACAAACGGGGGAGCTGGTCAGCCGGGATGCCGACGCCGGTGTCGCAGAACTCGACCAGCGCGCGCCCATCACAGAGCGCCGTGCGCACGGTCAAGATGCCGCCACCCTCCATGGCCTGGGCGGCGTTCTGGGCCAGGTTGACCAGCACCTGCTCGAGGCGGCGCTCGTCGGCCGGCACTGCGGGCAGTTCGCTCTCCAGCTGGGCGCGTACGTCAATCTGACGTCGCTTGAGCTGGGGCGACACCAGCTTGAGCGTGCGCCCGACCGCGGCATTGAGATCGATGGGAGCGATGGCGCCGGGCTCCTGGCGCGAAAAATCGAGCAGGTGGCGCACGATCTCCTGCATGCGTCGCGCCTCCTCGGCCATAAGGCCCAGGGCGGCCAGGTCGGGATGATCTTCCTCGAGCAGCTTCGCGTAGCCAAGGATGGTGGTCAGCGGATTGTTGATCTCGTGCGCCACGCCGGCCGCCAACACCCCTACCGCCGACAGCTTCTCGGCGCGCACGAGCTCGGCCTCCAGGCGCGCGCGCTCGGACAGATCCTGACGCAGCTTTTCGGCCAGCACGTCGATTTCGTCGCCCGCGCCCGTGATGCCGGCCTCGGCGGCCAGGTGCGCCAGCGGCCGCGACAGCCGAGCGGCCGCCCAGGCACCCGCAATCAGGGCCAGCACCAGGATCCCGCCGCCCACGAGCGCGGTCATGCGCGCGGTCACATGGGCCAGCGCGAAGGCGTTGCGCTCGGGCTGCTCGAGCACCACGCCCCAGCGCACCGGTCGAAACTCGGACAGGGAGGCCAGGTTGCGATACACGGCCACACGGCCGCCCGTGCGCAGGCTGCCTTCGGTCTGCGAGGCCAGCACCGCGTCGACGGCCGGGCGCCCGCGCAGAAGGTGTCCGGGCGCGGGCGCGCTGGTGCCGGTCGACGCCACCAGTCGCCCGAAGCCGTCGACCACGTACAGCTCGGCGCCCGGTCCCAGACGGGTTCCCCCCAGCAGCGCGGCCACGAACCCGAGGTCGAGCTGGGCGCGCAGATAACCCAGAAGCTCGCCGGTGCGGCCGCGCGCCTGCACCACCACCAACGTGCGCGGGCGATCGCCGTCGAATGCGACCTCGCTGACGTAGCCGCCGTAGGTGCCGCTGCGCTCGATGTGGGCAGCGCGCGCGTCGTCGGTCGAGAAGGCATCGACCTCGGCGATGATGGGCGCCTGGTCGCGCACGCGCGCCAGCAGCCGGCGGGTGCGGCCGGCGTCGGCCGGCGCCTCGGCCCAGGCTGCCGCCGCCACCTCGAGAGTGTGCCGCGCATCCTGCAGCGCGGAATCGAGCTCGCGGCCCACCGAGCGGATCAGCGCCAGGTTGCCGCGCACGACCTCGCGCTCGAGGTCGGTCCGCGCGCGCCGCATCGCCAGCAGCCCGAGCAGGACGGTCGGGGTCAGCGCCGCCAGCGCGAGCGCGAGCATGAAGCGGCTGCGCAGCTTCACCGGGGTGCCTCCAGCCTCCGCCACGCGCGCGCGACCCCGGCCAGCGCCTCTGCGGGCTCAGCGTCCCCGCGCAGGACCGCCTGCACGGCCGGCGTGAAGTCGTCGAAAACCAGGACCATTGCGGGATGGGCCGGCCGCTGCCGGCCGTGCCGAAAGGCGGCCCGGAACGCCGCCACCACCGGGTTCTGAACCGCCACCTTGGGGTTGGCCGGCACCAGGCCATTGCGCTCGCCCAGCTCGGCCTGGGCTTCGGGTGCGGCCAGCCGCTCGGCCAACGCCCACGCGGCCGCCTTGTCGGTCGCGCAGCGCGGCACCACGTACACGTGCCCCGACAGCGGCGTGGCCCACAGGGGCGCGATGCCGAGACGGTCGGGTTTTTCCGCAAACGCAGGCCTGCGCAAGAGCTCGGAGACCGCCCACGGACCGTTGAGAATCATCGCAATCTGGCCGGCCCCGAAGCGGCGTTCCTGCTCCTCGTAGTCGTTGGCGGTGGCGGGGGCCGGTGCCGAGCGCAGGAGCGATCGATACATCGTCAGGGCCCGCACCGCCGGGGGCTCATCGATGGTCACCTCGTGCCGATCGAAATCGGGCAGGTCGCCCCCGTACGCGTACAGGAAGGGCAGAAACCAGTAGGCGTCGGCGCGCACGAAAAAGCCAAAGCGCCCCTCGCGGTGGGCCGCCGACGCGGCCTCGACCAGCTGGTCCACGGTCTGGGGCGGCACCGGTACCAGGTCGCGGTTGTAGAGCAACGCCAGCCCATCGATCGAGTGGGGCAGGGCCAGCCTTCCATCGGCCCGCCGATCCAGGAGGCCTTCGGCGGCGAGGGCCGGAACCCAGGCCTCCTCGGCGCGGAATACATCGGGGCAGCCGACGCCCGAGCCCACGGCCTCGCGAAACGTGTTGAATGCACGGGGAAAGGGCACCACCACCGCCTGCACGCGAGCGGGCGCGCGTGCCAGGATGGCATTGACGGTCTCGGTCTCGTCGCTGTTGAAGGTGTGCCAGAGCAGGAGCGGGCGGCCGGACGGGGCCGGCCGCGCGCATGAAAATTGGGAGAGTGCGATAGTGTATGCTAATGTAGGCAACATGACGCGCATCCGACCCATCCTGCTGGTTTTGGCCCTCGGGATTTCCGGACTCGGCGTAGCGGTCATGGCGCGCGCCTCGAGCGCTCAGGACGAGCCTCCCACGTACCGCACGCTTGACCGGATGATCAAGCAGTTCGCTGCCGACGCGCGGGCGCAGCCGCGAAATCGTCGAAATTGACTCGCGGCCCCGCCGAGGCTAGAACCCGCATATGGGAGGTTTCCTCGTCACCGGCGGCGCCGGCTTCATCGGGTCGAACCTGGTCCATGCCCTGGTCGCGCGCGCTGAGAAGGTGCGCGTGCTCGATAACTTCTCGACCGGTCGCGAGGAGAATCTCTTGGGCACCGAGGGCAAGATCGAGCTCTTGCGGGGCGACCTCGGCGACCCGGACTGCGCGCGGCGTGCGGTCGAGGGCATGGGCTACGTGCTCCATCAAGCCGCGCTGCCGTCGGTGCCGCGCTCGGTCGAGGATCCCATCGCGACCAACCAGACCAACGTCCTAGGGACCCTCAACCTGCTGGATGCGGCGCGGCGCGCCGGCGTCAAGCGGGTGGTGTACGCGGCCTCCTCCTCGGCTTACGGCGAGACCCCCGAGCTGCCCAAGATCGAGACCATGCGCCCCGACCCGCTCTCGCCCTATGCGGCTTCGAAGCTGGCCGGCGAGCACTACGCGCGCAGCTTCTCGGTATGCTACGGCCTCGAGACGGTCGCGCTGCGCTACTTCAACGTGTTCGGGCCGCGCCAGGATCCCAGCTCGCACTATGCCGCGGTCATCCCCAGGTTCGTGAGCGCGTACATCCGGAACCAGCCGCCGGTCGTGTACGGCGACGGCGAGCAGTCGCGCGATTTCTGCTTCGTCGACAATGCAGTCGAGGCCAACCTTCTGGCCTGCACCGCCGCCGGCGCGTCGGGCCGCGTGTTCAACGTGGCCTGCGGGGTTCGCACGAGCCTGCTCGAGGTGCTGGCCGAGCTGGCCCGGATCTTCGGACGCCGCCTGGAGCCGCGCTTCGAGCCGCCACGGGCCGGCGACATCAAGCACTCACTGGCCGACATCGGCGCGGCCCGCCAGGTCCTGGGCTACCGGGCGCCGGTGTCGTTTGCGGAGGGGCTGCGCCGGACTGTGGATTGGTACCGCAAATGATCTCGATGACCGGCTACGGCCGTGCGGCCTGCCAGGTGTTCGGCCGGCATCTGGTGGTCGAGATGCGCTCGCTCAACCATCGCTACTTCGATCTGAAGCTGCGTCTGCCCTGGGCCGATGCGGCGCTGGAGGCGCTGGTCACGCAGGCAGTCAAGCGGCGCATCGAGCGCGGCGCGCTCACGGTGACCGTACGCGAGGATGCCGGCATCGGGGCACCCGAGATGCGGGTCAACGTGCCCCTGGCCAAACGCTATTACCAGGCGCTGGTCGAGCTGGCGCGCGAGCTCGCGCTGCCGACCGAGATCCCGATCGAGGTGCTGGTCTCGCTGCGCGACGTGATTGCAATTGGCGAGTCGGAGCGGTCGGGCGACGAGCTGTTCGAGGCGCTGCGTCCCGGCATCGAGGCCGCGCTCGACGCGCTCATCGTGATGCGGCGGCGCGAGGGCGAGGTGCTGGCGGAGGCTGTGCGCGCCCACACCGCCGAGCTGAGCCAACGCATCGCTTGCATCGGCGAGCTTTCGCGCGACGCGCCCGAGCAGTATCGAAAGCGGCTCGAGGAGCGAATCGCACGCGCGCTGGCGGCCGGGCAGATCGATCCGCAGCGGTTGGCGCAGGAAGTCGCGATCTTCGCCGACCGCGCCGACATCAGTGAGGAGCTGGTGCGCCTGAGCTCGCACCTTGCGCAGCTGGGCGTGCTGTGCCAGGAGAATGGTCCGGTCGGGCGCAAGCTGGACTTTTTGCTGCAGGAGCTGAACCGAGAGATCAACACGGTCGGCTCCAAGGCCCAGTCGGCAGAGATCGTCTCGCATGTGGTCGAGGTCAAGGCGACCCTCGAGAAGCTGCGCGAGCAGGTGCAAAACGTGGAGTAGTGTCAGACCTTTGAGTTAAGATCCAGGGTGTGAAGCTGCTCCCTGCGGGTTATGGAAACTACGTGGTCGCAGGCCGGGTCGTGGCCGTCCTGAGCCCCGAGTCGGCGCCCATGAAGCGGCTCAAGGACGAGGCCCGCAAGAGCGGCAAGCTCCTGGACGCCACGCAGGGCCGGCGCACGCGCTCGATCATCGTGACCGACACCGATCACATCGTCCTGTCGGCCATCCAGGCCGAAACGGTCGCGCAGCGGCTTGCGGGCGGGCCGGAGAAGGAGGGCTCGTGAGCAGCCTGCGCCAGCAGACCGGGCTTCTGGTCGTGATCTCCTCGCCCTCGGGCGCCGGCAAGACCACGCTGTGCCAGCGCCTGCTCAAGGACGAGCCTCAGCTGGTGTTCTCGGTGTCGTACACCACGCGCACGATGCGGTCCGGCGAGCGCGACGGCGCGGACTACCATTTTGTCGACGATGCGGGCTTTCAGAAGATGGTCGAGCGCGACGAGTTTGCCGAGTGGGCCGAGGTCCATGGCAAGCGCTACGGCACCTCGGTGCGCTTCGTCGACGAGGCGCTGTCGGGCGGCAAAGATGTGCTGTTCGACATCGACTACCAGGGCGGCCGGCAGCTGCGCGCCAAGTTCGAGGCCGACGCGCTGCTGGTCTTCATCCTGCCGCCGTCGCTGGCCGAGCTCGAGCGGCGGCTACGCCAGCGCGCCACCGACGACGAGGAGGTGATCTCCAAGCGCCTGCACAAAGCGCACGAGGAGATCGAGCATTATGCGCTCTACGATTTTCTGATCATCAACGATGATCTCGAGCGCGCGTACGCCGAGCTGCGCTCGATCTACCGAGCTGCACACCTGCGGCGCAGCCGGATGGCCGACCATGCGGAAGCTCTTGTCCGCGCCGCCCAAACCAAGCATACTAAGTGAAGCTAGGTAAAGAGGGCACGGCGAGCACAGGCGCGCGTAGCGCATTCCCGCCCGGGCGAGCCGCGAAGGAAAACAATGAAGCCACATCGGGCGCAAGTCGGGTGGGCGCTTTGGGCCAGCGCGCTGGCCTTCTCGTGTGCGGGTCCGACCCTGGTCGGGCGCGCGCAGGACAGGAACCCGCTGCTCAAGCCGCCAGACCAGGTCTCCGAGGGCATTGCGATTCCAACCAAGGATGCCCAGATCATCGCGAACGCGGGGCAGGCGGTTGACACCGCGGACCCCGCACATCCCAACACCTCCGGCTACGCGTCGACCGGCGCGCAGTACTTCCACCCCACCTTCCACCAGAGCGCGATCTTCCAGGCGCGCTCGGTGAGCCACCTCATTTTTCTGGTCGAGCTGTCCAATCGCTGGTCGGAGCTGACGCACGCCGAGAATTACGAGGTCTCGCTGGTCGACGAGCAGGGCCACGTGTTCCGTCCGGCCGAGATGCGCGGCGAGCCCGCCAAGCGCATCTTCTCGTCGATGGTCCTGGGCCGCTCGGACGTGGTCCACATGATCGTGCTCGGCACCAGCGCGGGCACGCAGGTCTACACGCACGGCGAAGACCAGAACACCGATATGAAGACCATGCTGGGCGCGCGCACGATCATCGAGTTTCTGGCCGACCAGCCCATCCTGACCCCGCAGACCCGCGAGCTCAAGCTGCGGCTCAAGCACCGCAACCGAGCGCTCGAGTTCATCTGGGACTTCCGGCAGTAGCCGGCTACTGGGTTGGCCGCCGATGTGTAAGTTTTCGAAACCATTCAGTTTTGTTGTGGCATGGAGCTTGTAGCTGGGCGCTTTCATGAGGCCCAAGGCGGCGCGGCTCCTGTTCTCGTTGGAAGAAGTGGAGGCGCTGTGCGCGCAGGCGGCTGCGCGCGAGCGCGAGGCCCTGGAGTGGAAGCTGCGCCGTCTGGCCGCCGAGATTGCTGCTGCGGTCGGGCCCGGCGCAAATTCCCCCCGGCTGGGCCGGCGTCGCACGGTCGCACGCGCCTAGCTTGAGCAGGACCAAGCTGCTGTAAGCTGCCTTCCCACCCGTTGCCGGCGCTCGCTGGCTGCGTTATGTTAACACGGAGCGTCAAAGCAGGCCGATGATCCGGCTTCAGGACATCGTCGAGAAGATCCAGCACTACCACCCGAGCGCTGATCTCGACGTGGTCAAGAAGGCTTATGTGTTCGCGGCCCGGGCCCACGACGGCCAGCTCCGCAAGTCGGGCGATCCGTACGTCGTGCACCCGCTCGGCGTGGCTTCCATCATTGCCGATCTCAAGCTCGACGTGCCCAGCGTGTGCGCGGGGCTGCTTCACGACTGCGTCGAGGACACCAGCGCCACTACCGAGGAGCTGGGGCGCCTGTTCGGGCCTGAAATCGCTTTTCTGGTCGACGGTGTCACCAAGCTGGGCAAGATCCCGTGGAACACCAAGGAGGAACGGCAGGCCGAGAATTTTCGCAAGATGCTGCTCGCCATGGCGCGCGACATCCGCGTCATCCTGATCAAGCTGGCCGACCGCACCGATAACATGCGCACGCTGGGCGCCATGCCGACCGAGAAGCAGGAGCGCATCGCCCGCGAAACCATGGATATCTACGCGCCGCTGGCGCATCGGCTCGGCATCCAGTGGATCAAGTGCGAGCTGGAGGATCTGTCGTTCCGCTATCTGCAGGCCAGCGACTGGACCGCGCTGTCGGCGCGCCTGGCCGCGCAGGAGAAGGAGCGCCGAAAGTATCTCGACGAGGTCGCGCGCACGGTCAAAAAGGAGATGGAGGCGGGCGGCATCGAGTGCGAGGTGCGGGGCCGGGTCAAGCACATGTGGTCGATCCACCAGAAGATGCGCAAGACCGGGCGCGAGCTGGAGCAGATCTACGACATCGTCGCGTTCCGGGTCATCACGCAAAGCGTGCGCGCATGCTACGAGGCGCTGGGCGTGGTGCACAGCAAGTGGACGCCGGTGCCGGGCCGCTTCAAGGACTACATCGCGCTGCCCAAGCCCAACATGTACCAGTCGCTGCACACCTCGGTCATCGGGCCCCACGGCGAGCGCATGGAGGTGCAGATCCGCACGCAGGACATGGACAAGGTGGCCGAGGAGGGCATCGCGGCCCACTGGCGCTACAAGGAAGGCGGTGCGGTTTCGGCCGAGGACGAGAAGAAGTTCTCGTGGCTGCGCCAGCTCATGGAGTGGCAGCGCGACCTCAAGGATCCGACGGAGTTCATCGAGAGCGTCAAGATCGATCTGTTCCAGGACGAGGTGTACGTGTTCACGCCCAAGGGCGACGTCAAAGCGCTGCCCAAGGGATCGACCCCGATCGACTTCGCCTATGGGGTGCACACCGAGGTCGGCAACCGCTGCTCGGGCGCGCGCATCAACGGCCTCATCGTGCCGTTGCGCTACCAGCTCCGCAACGGTGACACCGTCGAGATCCTGACCAATCCGCAGCAGAAGCCCAACAAGGACTGGCTCAAGTTCTGTGCGACCAGCCGCGCCAAGGCCAAGATCCGGCATCACATCCGCTCCGAGCAGCGCGAGCGCGGCCGCGAGCTGGGCCAGGAGCTGATCGAGCGCGAGCTGCGCAAATACGGCCTTGCGTTTGGCCGCGCCCAGAAATCGGGCGAGCTCGAACGGGCGGCCGAGAAGCTGCACGCGGGCAGCGTGGAGGAGCTTCTGATTCTGGTCGGCTATGGCAAGCTGACGGCAGCGCAGGTGGGCGAGATCGTGGTGCCCGAGGAGCGGCGCAAGGCGGGGCCTCTGCCCGAGCCGGCACCGTCGCTCAATCCGATCACCAACCTGATCCGCAAGGTCACTCGCACCAAGCCGACCGGGATCAAGGTGCAGGGCGAGGACGACGTGCTGGTGCGCTTTGCCAAGTGCTGCAACCCGCTGCCAGGCGATCCTATCGTTGGCTTCATCACGCGCGGCCGTGGCGTGACCGTGCACACGCGCGGCTGCCAGAAGGCGCTCGACCTGGATCCGGATCGACGCATCGAGGTGGAGTGGGACGGCAAGGGCAAGACCATGCGGCCCGTGCAGATCCAGGTCGTGTGCGCCGACAAGCCGGGCCTTCTGGCCAACATCAGCCAGGCTTTTGGCCAGGTGGGCGTCAACATCTCGCAGGCGCACTGCCGCGCCACCGACGATCACCGCGCGATCAACACCTTCCAGTTTTCGGTCGCGGATCTCGATCAGCTCAAGGGCGTCATCAAAAACATTCAGAAGATCCAGGGCGTGTTCAGCGTCGAGCGGCTGTGACTAGGCGACCGCGCGCAGGGGCCCCGAGCCGCGGTCGATGATGCGCCGGAGCGCCCGCTCGAGCTCGGCCGCGCTCGGGTAGCGCTCGCCGGGCGACTTCATGAGGCAGCGCGCAATGACCTCGCCCAGTGCGCCTTCGAGCGCCGGGGCGGGCTGCTCGAGGTGCATGCGGGCGACCTCGGAGGGCCGCTCGGAGTCAAAGGGTACCCGCCCGGCCAGCATCTCGTACATCACGATGCCGAGGCTGTACAGGTCGGCGCGCCCATCAAGCGGCTGGGCCGCCGCCGCTTCGGGCGACATGTAAGGCGGGCTGCCGACAGCGGCCCCCAGCATGGTGCGATGGGCGACCGGGGCGTAGCCGAACTTGGCGATACCGAGGTCGATGAGCTTGACGCGCAGCTCGTCGGACATCGAGGCCTCGCATAGGAAGATGTTCTCGGGCTTGATGTCGCGGTGCACGACCCCGGTGGCGTGTAGCACCCGCAGCGCGCGGCACACCTGGAGAGCCACCTGGGCAGCGAACGGGGCCTCAAGCACGCGTTCGGCGTGCAAGCTCGCGCGCAGGTCGCGGCCGTGCAGAAGCTCCATCACATACGCGGCCAGCCTCCGCTTGGGCTGCCAGATGAAGTCGTAGACCTCGACGATGTGCGGGCACTGGGCCTGGGCCGCCGCGCGCGCCTCATGGAAGAAGCGCGAGACTGCCTGGGTGTCCGCAATCAGAGCGGGTGCGAGCAGCTTGATGGCGGCGCGGCGACCCAGATGGACATGTCGCCCCACGTAGACGCGGCTCATCCCGCCCACGCCGAGCAGGCCCAGGAGCCGATAGGGGCCCACCAGCGTGCCCAGCAGCGGATCGAGCATGTGGTCGGCCCGCTGCAGCGCCCATGCCGCCAGTGGGTCCTGGGCTTTCACCGGGTTATCCGGCATGTGGGGTGTTCCGACCCGGGATGGGGCGGGGACGCTTGACATGAGCGAGAGTGTGGGCTAAAGACGCCGCCCATGGCTTCGAACACCATGGTCACGTGGCGGCGGCGCAAGCGGAAGCACAAGAACCTGGGCCGCAAGCGCAAAAATCGGTTGGCGCGTCGCTCGACGTTGACCGAGGCCGAGCTGTTCGCCGACCTGGGCGAGCCCGGCAAACCGGTGAAGAAGTCAAAAGTCGAAAGTTGAAAGTCGAAAGCCCGGACCGCGTCCTTCCGATACTTTTGACTGTTGACTTTCGACTTTCGACCTCAGTTCGGGAACGATAGCTCGCCGCGCAAGTCCATGTCGCGCAGGAGGCGACGCAGGTGACGCCGCTCTTGGGTTTCGCCTGCGAAGCGCACCGCCATGCCGGTCGAGCCGCCCGACGCCGTGCGGGCGACGCGGCCGGGCAGCTTGAGCGTCTCGCCGCGCGGGCCGGTCAGAACCACGCTGACGTCGGTGCCCACCGGGGGCGGCGACAGCGTGCGCACGAACACGCCGTTCCACGATACGTCGTCGGTCGATGCGATAAAAAGCTCGTCGCTGCCGCCGACCTGCCAATCGACCTGCACCTCGATGGGGAACCGGTAGCTCCGCCGCGGCAGCGCCCGCACCTCCCGCTCGCCGCGCGCAATTTCGAGCAGGAAGTCTCGCGTCGGTCGATCCTCCTCGTGAAAGCCGATCCAGATCCCGCCGCGCGAGGCGTCCACGAAGACGACCCGGCCGCGCAGAAGCACTGGCTTCGCGAGAGCGGGCAGCCGGACATCGACGACCACCGGCTCGCCGGGCACCAGCGTCATGCGGGTCGGGTAAAAAAGCGCGCCACCAGGCTGCCCAGCAGCGTAAGCATCGAGAAAATCGGTAGAATCTCTGAACTGCGCTGTGAGTATACGCATCCGCACGCTCTCTCGAGGTCCGATTAGTGTGAAGCAAGTTACATGCCCTGAAGGTAATGCGCGAAAACCACTGCAGGCTGCTCGCGCTCGCGCGCCGGCAAGCGTGCGGATCTGGCGCATGCGCCGCGCAGCCCCAACCGACGCGCCGACGGTCTGGCCGCACCGAGCGCGGGGACGCCAGATTGACTGAACTTCAGTCAGGCGAGTTGGTCTAACTGCACGATTGCAGCCACCACGAACGGAGAGCTTCCTTGCAATTCGGGCATGGGAAGGGTACCATGCGGTCGGCTGGATCAGCGCGCGAGCCATGAGCCGCCATCCTTGCGATCGATGCGGGGCACTCGATGAAGATTTGTCCCAAATGTGGTGAGAAGTTCGCCGACGACGCCAATTTCTGCCCCATGGATGCGAGCAAGCTGGTGCCTGGGCCTTCGGGCGTGGTGGCGAGGCCGCCGAGTACCCCAGGGGCTGCTGCCAAAGCGACGGTACTGGGCGCGGCTGCGGTGCCGTTTCCGCCGCCTCCCCCCGCGCCCCGGCCGCCGCCCGCCCCTCCGGCTGCTCCGGCCGCTGTGCCACCGCCGACACCGGGTGGTGTCATCTCCGCTCGCTTCGTGCCCGGGCCTTCGCTGGGCGGGGGCGCTTCGGGCGAGGTGTTCCGGGCGCGCGACCAGCAAACAGGTGCTCAAGTTGCGCTCAAGGTGGTCAATCCCGCAGTTTTCCCGACTCCCATCGCGGTCGAGCGCGCCTCGCGCGAGCTGCGCCAACTGTCGCGGGTCACCTCCGAGCGCATTGCGCGCATCATCGATTTCGGCAAAGCGGCCGATGGCCGCTTCTTCGTGGCTACCGAGCTGATCGAAGGGGTTTCGCTTCAGCAGTTGGTGACGCGCGAAGGGCCGGTTCCGGTCGGGCGCGCACGCGCGTTCATTCTGCAGATCGGGGAGGCGCTGACCGAGGCCCAGAAGGCCGGGGTGATTCACCGCGACGTCGCGCCCAAGAACGTGCTGGTGACCGAAGGCGACCGCGTGCGCGTGATCAATTTCTCGGTGCCGCGCCCGGTCAGCGAGAAAATCTTCGGCGTGCCCGAGTTCCTGTCGCCCGAGCAGGCGGAGGGAAAGTCGGTCGATCAAAGGTCCAACATCTACAGCCTGGGCGCGATCCTGTATTTCCTCGTGGTCGGCGAGCCCCCATTTGTGGGGGCCGATGTGCGCGCCGTGTGCGAGCTGCATATGAAGGGCACGGTCCAGCCACCGAGCGCCCGCAAGCCCGGCCTGCCGCCCGAGCTCGACCGCGTGGTCTTGAAGGCGCTCGAGAAGAACTCGAGCCGTCGCCACCTGACGCTGCGCCAGCTGCTATCCGAGATCGAGACCATCGCCGGTGATGGCGCAGGTGCCGACGCGGCGCGCGCAAGAACCATGTACGCGGCCAGCGGCAACCCGACGCCTGCGCCCGCCCGGTCACCGCTGGCCGCCACGCCGGCACCGAGCCCGCCCGCCCCCGGCCCGCCGGGAGCGGCGCCGCTGCCGCATCCGGCTGCAGGTGCGGGCGCGGTCGCATCGCCGCCGCGCATCACGGCCCAGGCTGGGACCTTGGGCGGTGGTCAGGCGCCCACCAAGACGGTGCAGACCGCGCCGCTTGCGCCGCCGGCAGCGGCTCCGCCAGGAACGGCTCCACCGGGGGCTGCGGGTGCGCCCATCAAGGGCGGCTTCCGCGAGACCCTGTGGTTCAAGAAGGGCGAGGTCGATGAGTTCATCGCCCAGAACACGGCCGCGCAGCCAGCGGGCGCACCCGGGCCCGAGCGGCCGGCCGAGGACATCCGGCCGCTCGAGGACCGCTATGTCGACGACGGGTCGGTGTCGGCCGAGGATCGCCAGAAATTCTCCTTGCGCACGGGCGGTGCTGCTCAGTTCGGCCTGAAGCCGGGTGCCCTCCCGAGCTCGGTTCCCGGCGAGCGCATGAGCGAGCAGGAGATGATCAACGAGATCCACTCCGGACGCCGGGTCGGCGTGTTCATCGCGATCGGGATCGGTGTGCTGGTGCTCGTGGTCCTGGGCTGGCTGGTGCTGGGTCGCAGCCGAGGCTCTCCGAAATCCAGCGGGCCCGCGACCGCTCCACCCGCGGTCGCAAAAGCGCCCGCCCCGACACCACCCGCTCCCGGCCCGCCTGCTTCGCCAACGCTTTCGCCTCCTGCTCCCGCCGCCGTCCCTGCCGGCTCGACGACGCTTCAGCCGGCGGCGCCTCCCGATCCGGCGCCCAGCCCGGCGCCCTCGCTGCACGCCGCCAAGCCCAAGCCGGGCGAGCTCATGGTGCGCGCACAACGGGCCCTGCAACGGGGCCGCCTCACCGCGCCCGCCGGGGACTGCGCAGTCGACCTGCTCGACGAGGCGCGCAAGGCCGGCGCGGCCCCGGCCGCGCTGCGCAAGGTCGAGACCCGCGTCGTCAAGCTGCTCGACGTCAAGGCGCGCCGGGACATGAAGCGACGGGCCTTTCGCGAGGCCCAGGATAGCTTTTCCGGCATCCTCAAGCTGCGACCGGACGACCGGGCGGCCGCAGCCGGGTTGCGCGACGCCGAGCGCAAGCTGAAAAAATAGCCGGCCGACTTACAGCTTGACCACGTCGTCCGCGTCGACCTTGACCGCCATCTTGCCGACCAGAACTTTGAGGCTCGAGCCCTTGGCGTCGAGCTCCTGCACCTGCCCGGTCTTGCCGGCGAACATGCCGCGCACGATGCGGACCCGATCGTTTCGGGCCAGGTGCTTTTGCTTCTTGGCCTGCTTTTCCTGGCGCAGCATCTCGCGCATCGACAAGAAGTCGTTGTCGCGGGTCCAGGCCACGAACTGGTAGATGGGCAGAAGGGCAGTCAGGGACGCGCGCGCGAGCGGCTCGAAATCGGGACCGGCCAGTCGCGCGTCGTCGCGGCCGAAGGCGCGGCCCAGGTACAGGAACTCCTTGGCGGTCAGGAAGCGAGCCAAAAGCTCCTTGAGTGTCTCGTCGTCGAGCGCGCGGGCCACCGCAAGGGTGTCGGCGGTCGGGCCGACGCCGCCGGCGCCGGGAGCCAGAAGGCCCATCCGGTACTCGTCCGCCAGCGCGCCCAGGAGCGCGCGCAGCTTCTCGCGCTCGAAAAAGTCCTCGCAGCGGCGCTCGAGGTTGCGCCGGTCGACGTCGGCTTCGGGATGCAGCTTGAGCGCGATCACGACCGCGTCATGCGCGATCGAAAGCACCAGGAACACGTGATTCTTCTGCGGCGACGGATCGTCGATCCGCTGGGCCAGCGAGCGCTGGCGGTCGATGATGGCGTCGAGCTCGCGGCGCGCGCCCTCGTTGCGCGCGAAGAAGATGTGCTGCGCTTCCACCTGCTGGTGGTTCCAGAGCGCCGGATACTCGACCGAGGCCTCGACCGCCAGCGGCGAGCCGTCGGCGCCCGCAAGGCCGCTCGCCAGCGCCTTGCCGAGCGCGTGCAGCTTCTGTTTGACCTCGAGCCGCTCGCGCGTGAACGCATTCGAGCGCCATTTCTGGGGCGCGTAGGCATCGAAGTCGCGAATCGTGAAGCCGGGGAACACGAGGGGGGTATTGTGTGCGCGCCCTGCGCGAGGCGTCAAGCCGTGATGCGCGCTGCGGCAGCCGGCGCGGGCACATGCGTGGGCGCAATCAGGTCGCGCACGTAGACCGCTTCGAGCGCCGGCAGCTCGGCGCGCAGCCGGGTGTGGAAGCCAAGCCGTGCCAGCCGGTTGGCGCGCCTGAGTGAGCGCGCGCTCTTGGGCAGGAGGTGGCTCTCGATCCAGGCTTTGCTGAGGTCGTCGAGATCGTGGTGCGACTGTGCCCACGCCGTGACCAGGCCGCGCCGGTACGCCTCGGTGACATCGAGCGTGGCACCGCCGAGCACCAAGTCGGTCGCACCGCCCTGACCGAGCTTGAGCGGCAGGATGAGCGAGGCCGGCCGCGGGAAGCCGCCCCGCCGGATCTCGGGTTGGCCAAAGGTGGCGGCGGGACCGGCGAAGATGAAATTGCAGAAGGCGGCCAGCTCGAGGCCAGCGGAAAGGCAGCGGCCGCGCACGACCGCGGCTGTGGGCACGCCGAGATCGATCAGGCGGTAGAACACCTGATGGAATCGCTCCAGTGCGGCCGCAGTGAGAAGGCGCGCGCTGACCGAGAAGTCGGGGCCTTCGGCCTGAAAGGCAATCAGCTTGAGCGCCGTCTCGGCCGCCGCCGGTTCGAGCGCAGTCAGGAGCTCGTCGACCATCTGCTCGTCGAGCCGGTTGCCCGGAGGGGCGTTGAGGGTAAGCCTGAGCACCTGGCCCCGATAGGGCCTGTCAACCCGAAGCGTGGTCATCTTGTTCCTTCGCTCCGCTCGCCGCTCATCTTGTGCGGCCGCCGTTTTTACAAGCCGCGCGCCGAACTGTCAAGCCGGACAGAAGATGGGGCAGGGCGGACCCTGGCCCGCGAGCAGCGCAGCCAGCGCAGCCGGAAGACCGGCCGGATCGACACGCGCGGTCAGCGGACGCAGGTCGAGATCGCCGCGCACGCAAAGGGCCAGCAGCTCGGGCAGGAGATCGGGATGCGGCCCCTCCGTGGTGAGGAGCGGGACCTCGCTCAGCGCGGCTGGATCCAGCAAAAGCTCCGGGGCCGCCGAGCCGACGAGAGACAGGCTGCCGGTCTTGAGCTCGGGCAAGAGCGCGACCGCGGCCCGGGCGACCGCGGCGCGGCCCGTCATGTCGAGCACGCGCCACACCCGGGGCGGGCCTTCGCCGAGGCGCGCGCGCACCGCGTCGGCAGTGGCCTCGGTCGGAGACACGACGAGGGCCTGCGCGCCCTTTTGGGCCGCGATCTGCGCGCCCAGCCGGGCTTCGGCGGTGTCACCGACAAACAGGGCCAGCTCGCCGGGTCCCAGGCCCGCGCGCACGAGCGCGTGATAGACGCGTGCGGCCGGGCCCGCGAGCGCGGCCAGCCGCCAGGGCTCGAGCGAAGCTGGCGGCGCGAGCTCGCGATCGGCCGGCGTCAGGTAGCGCGCGGGCACGCGCACATGCGAGGCCAGCGCGCCTGGAACCGTCATGCCGGGTCGGGTGGCGAACGTGCACGCGGGGCCGCGACCGCGCTGACAGAGCGCACACTGCCCGCACGGCAGCACCTCGGGCATCAAGAGGCGCCGCCCCAGCAAGTCCGAGAGCCCGTCGGCAGCCGCCACCACCACGCCGACCGCGGCGTTACCCGGGCAGACGCCAGGCCGCGCCAGCGCATGCACCTCGGCCGCGCCCAGCGAGCAGCCTTCGACCGCGAGCACGACCTCGCCCGCGCCCGGCGGCTCGGCCGGCTCGCGCTGCGCATGCAGGCGTCCACCGGCTACGCGCCAGCGCACCAGCTCGGCCGGCAGTCCCGGTTTTTTCATCGGGCGCGCATTATACGGTAAAGTCGTACGAGTGCGTTTGATCGCGCTCCTCACGCTGGCGGGTGGCCTCGCCCTGTTCGTGCTCGGCATCCGGCAGGCCGCCGACGGCCTGCGCCGCCTGGCCGGCGATGCCATGCGGCGCGTGATCGGCCAGCTCACCAACAACCGCGTGATGGGCCTTTTCGTGGGAGTGGTGGCGACGCTGGTGTTCCAGAGCTCGACCGCGACCACGCTGCTCCTGGTCGGCTTTGCGCGTGCGCAGCTCATGTCGCTCCATCAGGCCATGGGCATTCTTCTGGGCGCAGACATCGGCACCACGATCACGGTGCAGCTGGTGTCCTTTCACGTGACCGACTATGCGCTGGGGCTGGTCGCGCTCGGGGTTGCCCTGTCGCTGTTCAAAAACAGCCCGCGCGTGCGCTCGCTCGGTCAGGTCGTGCTCGGCTTCGGTCTCGTGTTTTACAGCATGACCCTCTTGGTGGGCGCGACCGGCGAGCTCCGGAGCTCGAGCGTGTTCCGAGCGCTCATCGGCTCGCTGCAGGAAAACCCGCTTTTGGGCCTGGTGGCGGCGGCGGTCTTCACGGCTCTGGTGGCGTCGAGCGCGGCCACGCTCGGGGTGGTGCTGGCGCTGGCGCAGGCGGGCGCCATCGATCTCGAGGGCGCGCTCCCCATGGTCTTGGGCGCCAACATCGGCACCACCTCGACCGCGCTTCTGGCCGCGGCCGGCGGGGGGCCCACCGCCAAGCGGGTCGCGACCGCGCACGTTCTGTTCAAGGTGGCCGGGGTTCTGGTGGTGCTGCCGTTTCTGCATCCGTTCGCGACCCTGATGCGACACACGGCGGAGGCGCCGATCCACCAAATCGCCAACGCGCACACGCTGTTCAACTGCGGGGTGGGGCTGGCTTTCCTGCCCCTGACCCGCCTGGGCGCCTGGCTGCTCTACCGCATCCACCGCGAAACGCCCGAGGAACGCCCGTTTGCGCCGCGATTTCTGGACGCGCGGGCGCTGCGCGAGCCCGCGCTGGCCTACGCCGCCGCCAAGCAGGAGGTCCTGCGCATGGCCGATATCGTGATCGGGATGCTGCGCATGGCCATGGCGCCGTTCTTTCTCAAGGACGAGCGCGCCATCGAGATGCTCGAGCACGAGGACGACAAGCTGGATCTGCTCAACAAGGAGATCAAGTTCTACCTGGCCAAGGTGACGCAGGTCGAGGCCGCGCCCGGCACCTCGTGGCAGGAGCTGCACCTGGTGGCGGTGGTGACGCACCTTGAGTTCATCGGCGACGTCATCAACAAGAACCTGATGGAGCTGGCCGCCAAGTTCCAACGCAAGGCGCTCTGCTTCTCGACCGAGGGCCAGCAGGAGATCCACGACCTGCACGCCAAGGTGCTCGAGAATCTGGAGCTGGCCATCCAGGCCCTGCGCCACGATGACGCCGAGGCAGCGCGCAAAGTGCTCCGCCACGAGACCAAGATCGGCGAGATCGAAAAAGAGCTGACGCAGTCACACCTGCGGCGGTTGCACGCACACACGCTCGAGACCTTCGAGACCAGCTCGATTCATCTGGAGCTTTTGACCTCGCTGCGCTGGATCAACCATTACACCGCGCAGATCGTAGCGCCGCTTTCGCAGGTGCCGCCGGCGGCGGCCCTGGGCTGACGGAAAGCCGCCCCGGCTACTCCTCGATCACGTCCTCGACGTCGAGCTCGTTGGTGTTCTCCTCGGGCACGGCCTGGAACGACTGCGGCGGCGTGGCGTCCGCGCGCGGCGGGCGCTCCGAGGTGCCTTCGAGATCGGCCTCCACCTGCCGGCGGCGGCGATACGTCTCGAGCGCTCGAGACAGCTCGTCGAAAGAGATCATGAGACAAGGGTAACACAGCTAATCGCGGATCGGGTAGCGGAGCGTGCGCGGCTTGCCGGCGCGCCGGGTCTCGATGACCAGCTCGGAAGCGTTGCGCAGGCTGTCCCACACCTCCATGAACTGCTCGGGCCGCTCGATCGGCTTGCCGTTGATGCGCAGGATGACGTCGCCCGGCAGCAGATCCGCAATCGCGTAGCGGTCGTCGCGCCAACCGCGGAAGACCCACCCGCGAAACTGGTTGCCCTCGAGCAACGGGTCCTCGTCGATCGAGGCCAGAAAGTCGTGCGGCCCTCGATCGAGCACCCGCTGGACGTCGCGACGCAGGAAGAACGCTGGCGAGGGCAGCGGCGCGCCCTTGGCGGCTGGCGCTGGGTCGGCGCCGGCACCCCTGGCGGCCGCGGCTGCCGACGCGCTACCGGTGAGCGGCGTTTCCTCGATCGGTGGCGGCGTGTTGGTGGCGCAGGCAGCCAGCCCGAGCGTGGGCGCAAGCGCAAGCGCAGGCGCAAGCGCGATCATCCGCATAAGGTATCGACCTCGGTCCTGAGCACCCTCTGCACCTCCTCGATCGGGGCTGCGCCCGGCACCACCACGATGCGCTCACGGCCGGCCAGCCGGGCGGCCAGCGCGGCATAATTTTTCGCGATCCGTTCCTGCAGGAGCGGCCCGTCGTAGCGCTCCACCGCCCGGCCCGCGCGGGCACGCCGCGCGGCTGCATCGCGCGCCGACACCTCGAGCAGAAAAGTCAGATCGGGCCGCCGAGCATGCGCGTTGAGCGCTTCCACGAACGCGCGCTCGGATTCTTCAGACTGGTAGGCCAGCGACGAGTGATAGTAGCGGTCGCTCACCACATGGCGGCCGCGCGCCAGCTCGGGCTCGATCTCGCGCGCCAGGTGATCCATTCGATCGGCCGCAAACAGAAGGGCCATGGTGGCGCCCGACACCTCGCCGTGCCCGCCCCGCACGATTTCGCGCAGCAGGCGCCCGACCGGGCCATCCGAGGGCTCCCGGGTCGCGTGCGCGGGCCGCCCGCTTCCGTTCAGCCACTCGACGAGCAGTCGGGTTTGCGTGGTGGTGCCTGCGCCATCGATGCCTTCAATCACGATGAGCCGGCCCTGCGCCATGCTTCCTGTCGCGAGTTGTACCGCAGCGGGCGCCGACTTGCACGTGCGCCCAGCCTGGCGGATGCTCAAGGGGTGTTGCGCTGGCTTGTCATCGCGCTCACCCTCACCGGATGCCGACCGCGCGCGGCGTCGGGGCCGCAGCAGGATTCGCCGCCTTTGGCCACGTTGGCTGGCGTCGCCTGCATCCGGCAGCAGGAGGGTTGCATCCTGTGCGTGGCGCGGCACACGCCGGCCGAGGTCGAGGAGCGCCTGCGGCGGCTGTGCAATCCCAAGAAAACCACCGAGTGCACCGAGTTCTGCACCACCTTGGCGGCCGAATGCGCGACCCCATGGCGCTCGGGCCCCAACTGCCTGGCCCAGAGCGAGGACGAGTTCCGGCGCCAGCAGTTCTGGCTGGAGGCGGCCGACCGGCCCAGCGCCGAGCTGGTCGGGCGGGTTCTGGACGCCGAATCCAAGAAGCTCGACGGAGCGCGGGTCGAGCTGGCCGACGGGCCCACGGTGGTGGCGGAGGCGACCACGGGCAAGGATGGCGGCTTCCGGATCCCTCTGCGCGTGGGCAGCTACACCATGCGGGTGTCGCGGTCCGGTTACGCGACCCAGCTCGAGACCGTGCGCCTTCTGGCCGACAAGGCGCCGCCCTTTCACGTGCTCCGCATGAGCCCCGAGGAGCGCATCAGCGGGCACGTGCTCGATGGAAGCGGGGCGCCGGTCGCGGGCGTAACCGTGCTGGCAGTGCGCGTGACCGCAGATCCGCTGAGCGTGGCCGAAGCCCAGACCGGAGCCGACGGCGCCTTCACGCTGCGCGGGCTGGACGCGCATCGATACGCGCTGCGGGTGCTGGCCTTCGGATACCGCGCGGTCGAGACCCCGCGCGTGCAGGCGCCGGCCACGCGCGTGCTGTGGCATCTCGAGCGCACGCACATCGTGCGTGGGCTGGTGACGACCACCGACGGCACGCCGCAGGCGCAGGCCAAGATCTTGATTCTGGCCACCGGCGGCGGGGCCGAGTCGCCGGTCAGCGCCTGGACCAGCGGCGCCGACGGCCGCTACGCCATCGACGGCCTGAGCCCGGGCAGCTACCTCATGTGGGCGCAGAAGAACGATCGCGCGACCTATCCGCCCATGCGGGTGACGCTGGAGGCCGAGGACCTGGAGCCGCTCGATGTCGGGCTCACGATCGATCACGAGGGCGCGCTCGTGACCGGCTACGTGGTGGATCCGGACGGCCGGCCGCTGGGCGGCCTGCACGTGGACCTTTCGCCGCGCTGGCCGCTCGCGCTGCCGATCGCGCTGGGCGCGGAGACCGGACGCGACGGCAAGTTCTCGGTCGATGGTCTGACGCCGGGCCGCTACGAGATCCTGGTGCGCCAGGGCCCGCGGCCGCTGCCGCTGCTCGAGGGCCCGCGCGATGTTGAGGTGCCGATCGAGGAGGGGGAAGAGGTCGACCTGGACGGCAAGGTCAAGGTGCGTCCGAAGCTGGACTAGCTTCCTTGCGCCCGTCAGGGCGAGCTGTCCAGCGGGGGCTGGACTAGCCTCCTTACGCCCGTCAGGGCGAGCTGCCCGTCAGGGCGAGCTGTCCAGCGGGGGCTGGACTAGCCTCAGGCCTCAGGCCTCGCGCGCCGTTTCTTCGACCGCTGCCACCCCGAGCAGGATGAAGCCGAACAGGATCTGCATCGCGGTCGGCGAGGGCAGGCCCGTGCGCGTGATGATGTCCTCGACCGTGGAGTGGCCGTCGATGGCCGCCAGCACGCGCGCCTGCTCATCGGCCAGGCGGATGCCCATGAGCGCAGCCGCCGCGTCGGGCGTCGCGTGGACCACGCGGCGCCGCAAGAGCTCGATCTCGTGCGACAGCTCGAGCAGCGGCAGGTGACGCCGAACGCCCTCGAGCACCAGCTGCGGCACCGGCACTTCCGCGCGCGGCAGCTCGGGCCGCGGCGTCGCGGCCGGAACGAACTCGAAGGTGCCCTCGCGCATCAGAAAACAGGCCACCATGCGCTCTTCCACGTGCCGGCGCTCCCAGCTCGCGCGCTCCTCGGCATCGGCCAAGAGCTCGGGCGAGACCGCGTGCTCCTGCAAGAACTGCTCGAATTTCTCCGAGCGCAGGTTCGACTCCACCGCGATCGGCAGACCCCGCTCCAGATAAAGGATCCTCTCGACCCGCAGGTGCTCGAGCTTGAGCGCGCCCGTCTCCTCGGCCGCATGCAGCGTGACCAGGAGCCGGGGCAGGCCCACCGCGGCCAGATCCCCCTCCAGAGGCGCTCCGCCGTCGGGGCGCCGCACGCCCAGCCGCTCCTCGATGTGGCGCCACAGGTCCTGCATGCGGAACGGCTTGACGAAGTAGGCGTCGGCGCCGTACTCGGCCTGCGCGTCGCGCTGAATCGAGGGCGACCGGTAGACCGCGCTCATCAGGAACACGGGCGGCGGATTCTGGGCTTTCTTGATGCGCCGGCACAGATCGAGCCCGTTGATCTTGGGCAGAAGAACGTCGAGCAGAACCAGGTCGGGCCGCTGGCGCTCGACCCGGGCCAGCGCCTGCTCGCCGTCGTTGGCGCGATCCACCTCGAAGCCCTTGCGCAGCAGGAAATCACCTAGAATCTTGACGTTAACGGGGTCGTCGTCGATGATAAGAATGCGCCCTGCCACGGCGGGACCGTATCACAGATTCCGCTCATGCTCAACGACGACGCTCTCGCGCTCCTGGATCGACTCGCGCACGATTTGCGAGCGCCGGTGCACAACGTGCTGGCTCTGTGCGAGACCCTTGCGGGCGGCATCTACGGCGAGGTCTCGGAGTCGCAGCGGGAGCCACTGCGCGACCTCGAGACCGAAGGGCGCCGCCTGCAGGATCTGGTCGAGGAGACGCTCGACCTGGTGCGGCTGGCGGCGGGTCGCTATCGCATGGAGGCGGCCGAGTTTTCGCCCGCCATCTCGATTGCCAAGGTGGCCGCGCGCCACGGCGCCGAGGTGACCGGCGCGCCGCTGGGCCCGGTGGTGCAGGACCAGGCCAAGTTCGAGCGTCTGCTCGACCGGCTGGTGCATTTTTGCCAGAAGGAGGGAACGCCGTGCATTCAAGTCGTGGCGGCGGCGCCCCTGACCCTGCGGGTGACGCCGGCCCCCGAGGCCTCGTTCGATCCGCTCGCTGCGCCCAACCCGCTGGGCCCGCCGGTGGCGCGCGCGCTGGCGCGCCTCCTGGGCGGTGACGTCACGCTCGAGCCGGGGGCGTTCGTGGTGCGCCTGCCGCACGCGCGGCGCGCCACCACAAAAACAGGCACCCGAGCACGAGCACGCTGAGCGCGCCCGCGACCGGAGCGGCCCGACGGAGCGTCCGCCCGAAGCGGCGCAGCTTGATCTGACGCAGGGCCGTCTGCGCCTGCACCTGGCCCCGCTCGAGCGCCAGCGCGCGCTCGAGCGCCGCCACGTCGGTGCCGCCGCTCTCGAGCTGCAGGAGACCTTCGCACAGCGCGAGCGCGGCCTCGACGTCGCGTCCGCTGCCAGCGGGAGCGAGCGCCCGCGCTTGCCGCAGCCAGCCGGCGGCCTCTGCAAACCGGCGCTCGGCCATGAGCGTGCGGGCGAGCGCGAGGTAGCCGGGCGCCATCTCGGAGCGGCGGCCGTAGAACGGATCCTGCGCCAGGATCCAGCCGTAGATCCCGACCGCGCCCGCGAGGTCGCCCGCCTGCCGTCGGGCCTCGGCCTGCGCAAACTGGGCGTCCCAGCGCTGGGCTCGCTCGCCATCCTGCTTCGCGAACAGCGCGGCCGACAGCTCGGCGAGCGGTTTTTCGGGATCCGCGGGCTCGTTCATCAGCGCGGGCCACTGCCGGCGGATCTCGAGGTCGGCCAGCTCGCGATACGACAGATACAGCTCCTTCTCCTCGTCGGTTTCCTTGCCGCCGGTTAGCTTGAGCTTGCGTTTGGGCGGATCGGGCGGCTTCTGGGTCACATACTGCATCCAGGCCCAGCGCGCGGCGCGCCGTACGCGCGGCGAGCTGGCGTCGCACTCGCCCAGGACAACGTGCACCGCCGAAGCCGGTCGGGTCTCGCCATACGCGGTCAGGATCTCGGCGCGGATCCGGTCGTCGCGCACCTGCGCCATCACGGTCTCGGGCCGCTGCCGGTCCATGCGATCGAGCTGGTAGTTGCCGTAGCGACGCTCGCCCCTGGCTACTTTGCCCTGGCCCAGGGCCAGCCGGATCAGCGGGGGCAGAGCCGCCTCGCCGAGCGCGCGCACCTGTCGTCCCACCTCGTCGCGAAACGCGCCCGCGTGATCCTCGAATGCGAAATCCAGCAGCACGCGCGCAACCGGGCACTCTTTGTCCCAGCGCCGGGTGGACGCGAGCGCGCGCAGGGTGGCCACCAGGTCGACCGCTTCCGCGCGTGCGGTCTCCAGCTCCGGCGGGACCGCCGCTCCGGCCAGCGCCGGCAGCCAGTCGAGCTCGGGCGGGGGCGGTGGGCGCGGCTCACCCTTCTTGCGGGGCGGGGGCGGTGGAGGTGGCTTGGGGATAAACTGTCCGACGTCGTTCGGATACTCGGCCCCGACGAGGTCGAGCAGCGCGCGGAACTCCGCCACCTGCGAGCGCCGGGGCGCGCGCAGGCGCCGCGCCAGCTCCGGGCATGCCTCCGGGGCCGTCGGCAGCTGCGGGATTGCGAGGGCGGCGAGCAGAACCGGGAGGCCGCTGGTCACGGCGCGCTAATGTAGCACGCGCAAGCCTCGCAAGCTGCGCTCGAGCGACTCGGCGCCGTCCGACTCGAAGCCCAGGAACCGGATGCCCATGCCCGACATGGTGGTGGGCCCGCGCGGTCCATCGGCATAGTTCAGAAAATAATGATTCTTGACCTCGCCGCGCGCGACGATCTCGGCGTCGCTCTCGGGCATCGCAAAATGCACGTGCACGCGCGCGCCCAGCGGCATCGGCTCCGCGGTCTCGATGAAGATGCCGCCCGCCGAAATGTTGCGAGCGACGCCCTGCAGCTCGCCGAACTCGGAGCTGGTGATCCAGACCGGAAACACTTTGTCCAGGCGCAGGCTCTGCCGCTTTTCCGCAGCCAGCCCGGCCCGCGGCTTGAGAGAGGGATTCATGCGGTGATCGTAGCGGTATCCTACAGTGAAGTCAAAAAACCTACATGTAGGATACCAAGGGGTGCGCGTTTCGACTGGCTCTAGCCCCAGTCAACTTCCTGGTAATCCTCTTCGTAATCCGGAGCTATCCCATCAAGCAAACCGCCGCAGTTCCCGGCACAGTCGCGGTCCCAAGGCTCCCAGCCGAAATTGTCAGGATCGGTGTACCCACCGGACCGAGGGCTCCAGGAGTTGCTGCCAAACGGGCTGTCCCAGCGCGAGAGGCCCCCGCACGCCTGCTGAAGATCATCGGGGCTGATTGTCTTCATGCCCACCTCCGGGCCTACATTTCAGCACAGAGTGTGCCAGCGGGTTGTCGGTTCGGCGTCCGGTTGTCGCCTAGCGGCCAAGAAGGCGTCGTGATTTGAGAATTCGGACAAGCGCCCGACCCTTGCGGGGTCGCGTCCGAACGGTCCCCATGCGCCCGCCCGATGTCGGACCGTCTTCAGTTGGCGACCGGGCGCCCCAGACCGAGATTGACCTCGCTTGCCGCGCCGCATTATAGAGCCCTGATGGCTCCCAAAACCCTGGTGACCGGTGCCGGCGGGTTCATCGGCTCGGCAGTCGTAAGGCGTCTTCTAGCGCGCAAGCGCGCCGTCCGCTGCTACCTCAAGCCCGGCGAGCCCACCAAGAACCTCGACGGGCTCGACGTCGAAATCATCTACGGCGATGTCGGCGATCGGGCAGCGGTCGCGCGCGCGCTCGAGGGCTGCGACGTGCTCTACCACCTGGCCGCGATCTACTCGCTGTGGCTGCCCGATCCGGCGGTCATCTACGAGGTCAACGTCGAGGGCTCGAAGACCGTGCTGTGGGCGGCCTACAAGGCCAAGCTGCGCAAGGTGGTCTACACCTCGAGCGTGGTTGCGGTCGGGCATCGCGAAGACGGCACGCCGGCCGACGAGACGGTTCCGTTTCACGAGTGGGAAGAGTCGAACGCCTATATCCGCTCCAAGTGGCTCAGCGAGCGCGACGCGCTCCGCTTCGCGCGCGAGGGCCTGCCGCTGACCGTGGTCAATCCGGCCCTCCCGTTCGGCGAGCGCGACATCGGGCCCACGCCCACGGGCCGGCTGCTCTTGTCGGTGCTCAAGGGCCAGTCGTGGGGCTACATGGACGGCGGCTTCTGCGCCATCGACGTCGACGATCTGGCCGAGGGTCACCTGCTGGCCGAGGAGAAGGGACGCGTCGGCGAGCGCTACATCCTGGGCAACCACAACATCACCTACCAGGAGTTCGGCGATCTGGTGGCGGAGGCGGGCGGCGTCAAGGCGCCCGCGCGCCATCTGCCGTCCTGGTTCGCCAAGGGCGTGGGCCGCATGGCCGAGTACGTGGCCGACCATTACACCCACAGGCCCCCGGTCACGACCTACAAGGCCATCCGCTACGGGCTGCTCTCGCTCTACTACGACAATGCCAAAGCCAAAAGCGAGCTCGGGCTGCCGCAAACTCCGCTCCGCGCCACCATCGAAAAGTCGGTGCGCTGGTTCCGCGACCATGGATACGTGTAGCCGAGTGGGAGGGGGCCGCGTAAAATGAATTCGATGGTTCGCTCCGCTCTCTTTCTGACCTGGCTTTTTGCAGCCGCCGGTCCGGACGGCCGCTCGATCGAGGAGGCGCGGCCCTGGCTGGGCGTGATGCTCAACGACAAGCAGGGCCAGGTCGGCGTCGAGAACGTGTTCGCGGGCTCGCCCGCCGAGGCGGCCGGGATCCGGGTCGGCGACGTGGTGCGGCGCGCCAACGGGAGCGCGCTCTCGCACAAGGAAGAGCTCATCAAGGCCGTGCTCGCAACCGGGGTCGGCGGGACCCTCAAGCTCCACATCGCGGCGCGCGCGGGCGGCGAGCGCGACCTCGCGATCAAGCTGGGCGTGCGGCCCGACGTGCGCGACATGCAGCGCTCCCAGCTCTTGGGCCGGGCGGCGCCCGACTTCGCGATCAAGAAAGCCACCCTGGCGTCGGCGCCCCGGCTGGCCGGCTTCAAAGGCCAGGTGGTGCTGCTCGACTTCTGGGCGAGCTGGTGCATGCCCTGCATAGCCGCGCTGCCACACCTCGAGGAGCTGCACGAGCGGCTGGCCAAGAAGGGACTACGCGTGATCGGCGTGACCTCCGACGATTGGGGCCAGATCGAGAAGGTGGTCAAGCACCGGGGCCTGACCTATCCCCAGGTTTTCGATGCAGACGAGGAGATCAGCGGCCTTTACATGGTGACCGCGATTCCGACGCTGGTCGTGATCGGTCGCGACGGCAAGGTGGTCGAGGTCTCGATCGGCGACTCGGCCGCCATCGACAAGGCGCTCTCGGACCTCTTTAAGTGACCGGCAAGATCCTCGAGTTCATCACCATCCTGCGAAAAAACGGGATGCGCATCTCGACCGCCGAGGTGCTGGACGCACTGCGCGCGGCCGCCCTTTTAGGCCTCGCGGAGCCCGAGGTCGTGCGCGACCTTCTGCGCGCGACGCTGTGCAAGCGGGCTTCCGACCGCGATGCCTTCGACGAGCTGTACGATCTCTACTTTTTTCGGCCCGGCGATTTCGCGGCCAGCGCGCATGACGCGCCGCTTTCGGCCGCGCTCGCGCGGCGCGGCTTCTCCGAGGACGAGATCGAGGCTCTGTTGGCTATTCTGGCCGACGAAGCCGCCCGCATGTCCCAGCTCGGCCGTATGGCGCTGGGCCTGCGCCGGGGGCATCTGGAGCGGCTGATCCGCTTGGCTGGGCTGCAGATCGACCTGTCTGCGATGACCAATCCCTTGCAGATCGGCTTCTTCACCATGCGTCTTCTGGAGTCGCTCGGCTTCCCGCAAGCCGAGGACGAGCTTTTTGGTTTGCGCGGGCGCCTGGCCGGCAAGCTGGGCCCCGAGCGCGCCGGCGAGCTCGTGAGCGCCGCCCAGGAGATCCTTCACGCCCTGCGGCGCGCCGTGCGCGACTTCGTGCAGACCGAGTTCGACAAGCGCAATCGCGACTTCTACGAAAAGTGGCGCTCGGAGATGCTGACCGACAAGCCGTTCGGCGCCATGACCGCGGCCGAGCTCGACGCGCTCGAGGAGGAGATCCGCCGGCTGGCCCGAAAGCTGCGTGCGCAGGCCACGCTGCGCCCGCGCGTGGAGCGGCGCGGCCGGCTCGACGTGCGGCGGACCATGCGGCGCTCGCTGGACTCGGGCGGGGTGCCGTTCGAGCTCAGGTGGCGCCGGCGCCGGCCCGAGCGGCCGCGCCTGGTGGTCCTGTGCGACGTGTCCGATTCGGTGCGCCACGTGTCGCGCTTCATGCTGCAGTTCAGCTATCTTCTGCAGGACCTGTTCAGCAAGGTGCGCTCGTTCGTGTTCGTCTCGGACGTGGGCGAGACCACGGACCTGTTCCGCGAGCACGAGATCCATCGCGCGGTCGAGCTGGCCTACGGCGGCGCGGTCATCAACGTCTACGCCAACAGCAACTACGGCTACGCGCTGTCCAAGTTCTCCGACCGCTTCTTGGATTCGGTGAACAGCAAGACCACGGTCATCGTGAT
>DATFWX010000058.1:0-23402 GCA_035258845.1 Polyangia bacterium
GAGCGGGCCCCGCCGGCATCGCGAGCTCACCCTCAAGACGCTGAGATCACCCCGGAAATGGGCAAGTTTCACACGTTCTGGCCGGGCGATTGCAGGGAATCGTGACGCGGGACACGTGTCCCTGTGGAGGAACGAGTGGAACAGGTCATCACGATCCTCAAGCAGACCTTTGAGTCGATGGGTGCTTTCTTTGCCCACACCGGCCCGAAGCTGCTGGCCGCCATCATCGTGATGGTGGTGGGTGTGCTCGTCGCTCGTGTCGCCAAGGCGGGGCTGAATCGAGTCCTGGGTTGGGTCAGATTTGAAAATCTGGCCGCGAAGCTGGGGCTCGGAAACGTCCTTCGGCGAGCCGAGGTCCAGCAATCGTCGAGCGAGATCCTGTGCACCCTCGTGTACTGGACGCTGCTCATCTTCACGTCGCTGGCGGCGCTGGGCACGCTCGGCATCGCGGGCACCAGTGCAATGACGGCGGTCGTCGACACGATCCCACAGGTCGTGCTCGCCGGCGCGATCCTGGTGCTGGGTCTGAACGTGAGCGCCTTCGTGGCCAAGCTCGTGCAGACCACGGCCGTCAACGCGGAGATCCGTCAGGCGCGCCTGGTGCGCAACGCGGTGCATTACGGCCTTTCGACCATGGTCGTGTTGCTCGCGCTCAAGCAGTTCGACATCTCGTCGCAGCTGCTTGGGAACGCCTTTCTGATCTTCTTCGGTGGCACCTGCTTGGCGATGGCGCTGGCCTTTGGTCTGGGCAGCCGGGATCTTGCCGGCAACATTGCCCAGTCGAAGTGGCAGCAGGAGAAGGAACAGTCGCGTACGCTGTCCGAGAATAGTGAGCTTGGAAGCGGCGTGTTCCCGACCCAGTCCAGCCAGCGCCGGCAGCAGCGCAACCGCAATCTCGCTGCGTAACCAACCTCACATCACGCACGCAGATCACGGCCCGGTGGTCGCAAGCCGCCGGGCCGCTTTTCTTTTCGCCCGATGGTGGTCGGTCGGGCTTGACTGACCCGTGGTCAGTGAACTACGCTGCGCGGCCGAGGGGAGAGGGAGTGGACGCATGCGGACGCTGGCCCTTGCACTGCTACTGTGTGCGGCCGGAATCGGCTGCAGCGGCGGATCGAGCGGAAGTGGCGGATCGGGCGGCGGAGGCGGCGGATCGGGCGGCGCAGGCGGCGGATCGGGCGGCGGAGGCGGCGGATCGGGCGGCGCAGGCGGTGGATCGGGCGGTCGAGGGGGCAGCGATGCCAGCTCGATGGGCGATGGCGCCGGCGAGGATCTCGACATGCAGCCGTCCGACTTCGAGTGCATCCTGCGTTGGACCAAGGTCCGGGAGTTCCGTATCACCAACAAGCTCGGCCACGTGGCCGACTCGTTGGCGGTTGCGAACTCGCCCACCGGCGGCGTCTACCCGGTGGGCACCGTCATCCAACTGGTGCCGTTCGAGGCCTCGGTCAAGCGGGCGCGCGGCTGGAGCCCGATCACGAACGACTGGGAGTTCTTCTCGCTCTCGGTGTCGGCGCAGGGCACGACCATCAGCGCGCGCGGCACCACCAACGTCGTCAACCAGTTTGGCGGCAACTGCTTCAACTGCCACTCCAAGGCGCAGCCGCAGTGGGACTTCTTGTGCGAGCAGAATCACGGCTGCGATCCGCTCCCGCTGACGCCGGCCCAGATCGAGAGCATCCAAAACTCGGACGCCCGCTGTCCATGATGCCCGGTTAGCGTCGGCTCTCCTGGGCCGCGGTCGCTTGGCCGAGCGGAACCATCACCTCCTCTCGGGCCGGCGAGAGCAGCTGCCACAGCCCGACCGCCAGCGCCGTCGTCGCCATCGCGATCATCGGAATTGCGAGGGCCGCTCTTTCTGTGAAGTGTTGACTGGCATCTCCGAAGACGGGCGACAAGAGAAGAGCTCCGCCCAGCGCGCCAAACGAGCCCAATCCGATCATGAAGGTTCCCCAGAACCGGACCGGACCCTGAACCCGCCGGGCGTCGACCACATTGCCCCAGGGAATGACCAGCTCGTCCCTGGACTCGACCCGGCAGAATCCCTTGGGCGCTCTGACGAAGCAGAGGTCATAGGGCATGATCAGGGCCGCGCTGGTCACCGACACCCGCTCGATCGTCGGCATGATCCTGCCATCGGCTGCCACCAGAGCGGCCTGCTGATGGCTTCCGAGCGGCCAATTCGCGCTGGCACAAGAATCACACTGCAGACGAAGCGCTCCGCTCGATTCACGGATGGCCAGGATCTCGAACGGCTTCTTCGTGAACCAATCCCAATACGTGCCCGTTTCCGCAACCGCCGTACGCGTGCCTGCGCCGGCCGGAATGATCTCCGTCCTGGCTGGAGCACCCCGCGGCTGCAGACTGACCTCGCTCGGGTCGCGAACGCGAACCGACGTGACGGTAGAGGTGACGCAGCCGATGTGGAGGGAGAGAGCGAAGACCGGAGAGAGCTGTCGCATGAGGGCCGTGGTTGATGCATCGTCCGTACCATCATTGGCTGCAAGAAACTTTCAGCCTCATATCGAGGCGGTTGGCTGCCGCGTGAAAGAGCTCTACAGGGGGATTGCGTGCCGCGCCAGCACAGAGTTGCAAACCAACGACACCGCTGCGACGTGTGGCCGCTACGGATCGGGGTACACTTTCGGGCGTGATCCCGCTCATCCGTCGCATCCGCCCCGACGACGTTGCGCTTGCACGCGCGCTTCGACTGCGTGCGCTCGCGTCCGATCCATCCTCGTTCAGCTCGACCTACGAAGCCGAGATCGTGCGTGAGGACAGCTTCTGGGCGCACAGCGCACAGAACCACGCGGAGAGCCGCGACTGCGCCATTTTCCTGGCCTTCCACGACCAGGATCCGGTAGGCCTGGTGCGCGGCGGACGCGACCCGAGCCGGCCCGACATTTTTTTCATCCACTCGATGTGGGTGACCCGGGAGGCCCGCCGCCGCGGGGTCGCGCGTGCGCTCCTCGAGGCGGTGGAAACCTGGATCGCTTCGCGGGGCGGCCGGGAGTGCGAGCTCGCGGTCACCGATGCTGCGCTGGCGGCGCGCCGACTCTATGAACGCTCCGGCTACGCCGCCGACGGTCCCTGGGAGCCCTCGCGGCGCGCGGGATCGAAGGAGCAGCGCATGCGCAAGATGCTGTCCCAGGAGCCCGGGACGCCTTGACCGTCACTTTGCGTGGCTGCGCTCGCCGTACACGCAAGCTGCATATCCCAGAACGCGGTCGCCCTCGCGGGTCGTGGTTGCGGTGGGCGCCCATCCTCGGGCCAAGCGCGCCTCCAGGAGCTCCTGCGCGGTGGGTCGATGATCCCAGACGGCGACCGCCGTCACTCCGCCGAGTCAGGTGGTGTCATAGACCAGGAACAGCGGGTCCGGAAGGGGAAGCGGCACCATCACGTCGTGCGTGAACTCGTCCTGCGCGATGACATCGCAAACCAAGAGGGGCGGACGGTGGGCCCGGCCCCAGCGAACCACGTCTTCCAGCGTCCGCTGACCCGATACCAGCGCTTCGATCTCGGCTCGTTTCTGCGCGCTCAGCCCGGCCTTGTCGTCAATTGCCATTCGCGTCGGCATCCTCCACTTCGGGCAGAGCGCTCTCGGATCCGGCTCGCGCGGGCGGCTCCGGCTCCGTCGACGGATGCGGGCCTTTCAGCTCGAGCATCGAGAACAGGAGGTCGTGCGTGGCCATGATGGTCTCGTGCGAATGCTGGAACGCGTACCCCTCCTTTTTTCGGGAGCCACGAGCGATGCGCGGCTTCATCATCGCCGCCACCCAGGTCCGGCTGTACTGGCTCGGATCCTCCTCGCCCGGATCGGCGCCCAGGTAGGCCCGGTAGTCTTTCTCTTTGAGCCGATCGAGATGGTCGAGGAGCGCGCTGTCGCGCTGCCACCGAGCCATCTTGCCCAGCGTCGAGCCCAGGCGCCCCAGCGCGAGCAGGAAGATGGCCTGGAAGGCCACGTTGCGCTCGGCGCGCCGCAGGATCAGATACTCCTGCCGTTCGCTGCCGCGCAGAGGCTCGCCGTCCTGGCTCGAGAACGGCACCCACAGCGCACGAAAGACCTGCGCGATCTTCTGCCAGTATGCGCGCACGAACTCCCTGCGCTCGGCCACGCTGCGGAACATGGCCGCGTCGGGCCGAGTGATCGGATCGGCGTGGCCCAGCATGGACAGGCTATAAGCCCCCACCAGCGTCGACAGGGTGAAGATCTTGGTCGAGGTCGCGCCGATGACCCGGGAGTCCTCCTCGATGTACTCGACATCCATCCACAGGTTCCCAGCCGCCAGGCGCTCTTCCTGCAGGGCCAGCACCACCGGCGAGAAGGACTCGTACTTGATGACCTCTTCTTTGGTGGCCTGCGAATTGAGCGCGTTGGACTCGATGTACAGCCGCCGCTCCGCGTCGTCGTCGAGGCCGATGAGCTGGCCATTGTCGCAGATCGCGCTCGCGTAACAGACAAAGCTGATGGTCGTATCGGACAGAAAGTTGCGGATGCGGTCGCGCAGGGCTTCCAGGTGCGCCAGCTCTTCGAAATGCGCGGGCGTGGCCTGGCCCTGATCCTGCTTGTTTCTCAGACGCGCGCGTTTGTCGGCCAGCGCCAGCAGGACCGCACGCTCGAACGAGTAGAACCCGAAGCATCGTCCCTGACCGTCGCTGATGTCGAACACGGTCTCGCCCAGCGCCGGATCCGCCTCCAGCGTGGCCAGGCTGCGGCTGCGCCCGAGCGCGCCCAGCGCCACCGTGACCCCGGCCGGAAGCGCGCCGCTATCGGGTTCCACGAAGCGCAGGCGCGCGCCCGTGAAGCGGGACGGGATGATGAGCTGAATCGCACCGAAAAATCCCTGCCCCTGCTGGCCGTGCTCGACGCATTCCATCACGCGCAGGTAGAAGCGAACCAGCTCGGCCATCCGGGCCGTCTTGTGCGCCCGATCGGCTTCCAGAAGCTCGCGGGTCGACTCCTTGCCCGCCCCGCGTGCCAGTGAGCGCTGCGCGGCCGGATTGACCGCCATGGTCCCGTCCTGCAGCGCGGTGATGATCTCCTGCGCCGACAGCGTTCCGGTCAGGATGGGCTTGCCAGCCTGCTGGCTCACAAACACGGGCAGCTTCATGGGGTGACGTCCAGGGATGACGATCGCCCAAGTCGGGCCGGCCGTCCAGAGCGGTTGCTCGGGGGCCGGCCGCACAGGTTGCTCGGGGGCCGGCCGCACAGTACGATGGGCGGGTCCGGGAGAACCAGCGGAGATCGACATGCGACGCATGCTCTGCGCCCTCCTGCTGCTCGCCCTGGCCATTTCGGCCCCCGCACGCGCAGCCGACTACTACGTCGCGACGACCGGGAGCGACACCGGCGGCGACGGCTCGTCGGCGCGCCCGTGGCAAACCATTTCCCATGCAGCAGCGCAGGTCGCGGCCGCCGACACGGTGCATGTGCTCGCGGGCGTCTATGCCGAATCCGTGCAGTCGAGCGCGAGCGGCACCGCCGGGCAGCGCATCCGGTTCGTGTCCGAGCCCGGCTGGGGCGCGAAGATAGACGCCACCGGTCATTACACGGCCTGGCAAAACAGCGGCGATTACGTCGACATCGTTGGCTTCGACATCACGGGCGCCGACTACCTGGGCATCTCGAACGGGGGATCGTACGTCCGCGTGGTGTCCAACCACGTGCACCATCTGGCCACCCCGACCTGCAACCGGCCCAACGGCGGTGCCGCCATCGACCACGACGACTACAGCAAGCACGACAACGACACCATCGGCAACTTCGTCGACCACGTCGCGGACCAGCTCGTAGGCTGCAATCAGATCCATGGCATCTACCACTCCAACCTGCGCGGCCACATCTGGAACAACATCGTCGGCCAGATCGGCGCCTACTGCATCCACAACTGGCACGCTTCGACCGATGTCGTGATCGCCAACAATCTCGTGTTTGGCTGCAAGTCGGGCGGCATCATCGTGGGCGACGGCGACTCACCGGGCGGCGTGACCGCCAACAACTTCGTGGTCACGAACAACATCGTGCTCGATAGCCCGAACGGCATCCTCGAATATGGCAGCTTCGGCACCAACAATGTGTATGTGAACAACCTGGTGTACCGCTGCTCGGTCCCGCTCATGCTGACCAACCCCGATCAGGGCACGCTCTCGGTCGAGCCCATGCTGGTCGACTATCGGATCGACGCCACCGGCGACTACCACCTCATGTCAGCCAGCCCGTGCGTCGATCATGGAGTTGCGACCGGTGCGCCGAGCGATGACTTCGAGGGGCACGCGCGGCCGTTCGGTGCCGGGATCGACATCGGTCCTTATGAGTGGGTGGCGCCCGGGCCCGATGGGGGCATGGGCGCCGACGCGGCCGCCGACGCGGCCGTCGACGCGCGCCCGGATGGCAGCCGCTCTGAAGCCGGAGCCTCGGGTGGGGGCGCCACCGAGTATGGGGGCGGATGCGGCTGCCACGCCGCCGGTCGCCTGGCCTCGCCTTCGGCCGTGCGCGCGCTTGCGCTCGTGGCGGGCGTCCTGGTGGGGCGACGGCGACGCCGCCCCCGCGCTTGACCGAGCCGCGCGCTTGCTCTAGGGTTGTTTTCGGCCGATGCGCAACCTTGCCGTCCGATAGCGCTCTCCCCCGCGTGGCCTGACCGCAGGCCCTCTTGGTTGATCTCACTCATGAGCAAGGGGAATTCACATGCAATCGGATTGGTATCGCCATTTCTTTCATGGGATCGCGCTCGATTTCTGGCGCCAGGTGGTGCCGCCTCAGCAAACTCTGGCGGAGGCTGATTTTCTCGAGCAGACGCTGGCTCCGGCGGGGCCGGCGCGGCTTATCGATGTGCCAAGCGGCAACGGCCGGCATACGCTCGCGCTGGCCGCGCGCGGGCACCGAATGATCGCAGTCGATCTGGCCGACGAGTTCATCCGCGAAGTCGACGCACACGCGCGCGCGGCGGGCCTGCCGGTCCAGTGCATGCTCGCCGACATGCGCGAGCTGCCCGGGCACTCCGAGCTCGATGGTGCATTCTGCTTCGGCAACAGCTTTGGCTACCTGGATCACGGCGGTACGCAGGCCTTCCTGGCCGCGCTCGCGCGGGTCCTCAAGCCGGGGGCGCGCTTCGTCCTCGACACCGGGATCGCGGCTGAATCCCTGCTGCCCGCGCTGGAGCGGCGGCGCTGGCTGCGGGCTGGCGACATCCACCTTCTGATCGACAACCGCTACGACGCCGGCGCAAGTCGGCTCGACACCGAATACACCTTCATCCGCGGTGGGACGCTCGAGACCCGGACCTCGTGCCAGCATGTCTACACGGTCGCCGAGATCGGGCGGCTGCTCGATCAGGCCGGCTTGCGGGTACGCGAGCACTACGGCTCGGTCGACCGGCAGCCATTCGTGCTGGGGCATCCGCGCCTGATCGTGGTGGCCGAGCGGAGGTAGCGCCGTCAGCGCGACCGGCGCCGCCGCGCGGGCGGTCGCAGCCCTTCATGAAAGCGAGCCATCGCGGTGGCGACCACGCGCCGCCCCGACACGCCCGCATCCTCGAATTGGCGGTCGCTGATCAGAACTGCCAGCCCGTGTGTCAGCGCCCACCCGCTGAGCGCCAGCTCGACCGGATTGGCGGCCACGATGCTCCCGGTCGCCTGCCCGCGCTGAATCACCTGCAGGGTCAGTGCGAGCGCGTCCGCGGCTGCTGCCTGCAGCCGCGCGTGCGTGCGCCGTTGGGACAGCTCGCGCGCATACATGATCCGGAAGTAGGCCGGGTAGTGCATTGCGAAGTCGATGTAGCTGAGCCCAATGCGGTGAAACTGATCGAGCGGATCCGCGGGCTTTGCAATCACTTCCACGAGCTGCTGGCGCAAAATCCGAAAGCCCGTTTCCGCAATCGCGGCTACCAGCTCCTCTTTGCTGGCGAAGTGGCGGTAGAGGGCCACGTGCGAGGTACCGGTCCGACTCGCGATCGCGCGCATGGTCAGGCCCGGCATGCCCGCGCGCTCGACGATGCGGAGGGCAGCGCGCATGGAGGCTTGGCGCAGATCGCGCCGCTTTCTCCGCCCGCCGCCAGGTCTTCCCAGCATTCCCCTCGCGGCCAAGCATAGCAAGCCGCTCGCCCGCGCGCTTCACACTTCTTTACAGACGCTGAAACGCACCCTCACCGGGGAGCCGTCAAGACTTCTGCCGCAGGATCGCGAGCACCGCATCGACCAGGTCGAAATAGGTCTTGATCGATGGCTCCGCGCCCACGTCCGAGGGCAGGATGGCCAGTTTCGCACCCGCCTTATCGGCCACCACCTGCGCCAGGTTGCGCGGATAGAACGATTCCTCGAGCACGGAGCGCACCCCGTCCTTGCGCATCAGCTCGATCAGCATCGCGGTGTGCTGGGTCGAGGGCGGCACGCCCGGCTTGGGCTCGATGTAGCCCACTTCCTCGAGGCCCAGCCAACGCGCCACGTACGACCAGCTCTTGTGATAGCTGACCACGCGCACGCCGCGCAGCGGGGCGGCTTGCTTGAGCCAGTCGGTCTGCTTGGCCTGCAGGCGCTTGGCAAAGTCGGCCGCGCGGCCGCGGTACCCATCGGCTCCCGCTGGATCGAGCTGCGCAAATCGCTGCCCGAGCAGCCCCGCGATCGCGAGCGCGTTCTGGGGCGGGATCCAGTAGTGTGGGTTGCCGAGCGGATGGATGTCGCCCAGCGCACGCAGCTTGTCGGCGGGGACGTTGGGGACGTCCTCGACCTTGATCGCGCTCGAGCAGTCGATGTTGCCGGGCTGGCCCTGCTGGATCTTGGGGTTGCGCGACTGCTGGACCAGCGGCGGCAGCCAGCCCACCTCCAGCTCCAGGCCCACGTAGACCAGAGCATCGGCGCGGTTGAGCGTCACCACCAGCGACGGCTTGGCCTGCACGAAATGGGGATCCTCGTAGCCGCGCGAGAGCGAGCGCACGTCGACTCGATCGCCACCCACTTCACGCGACAGCGCGGCCAGGGTTTCGATCGAGGTGACCACGCGCAGCTTGGCCAGGGCCGGCTGCTGCCAGGCCCCGAGCACGATGAGCGCGAGCAGGCATGCCCTTTTCATCGGCGCCTCCTTAAAATGGGTGCGCGCCGTGCGCGCCCATTGAGACCTCGGTCTGGACGAAAAGGACCGTCGACGAGGGGACGTTGGGGCCCGCGATCTCCTGCAGATAGCCGCGGATGCGGGAGAACTCGCTGGGCGTGAAAGTGAGCGAGCCCGCGACCCCGTAGCGGCGCGGCACATTGACGTCGTCGGGCAGGCCGGTCACATCGAAGCGTGCGCCCAGCCACCATCGGCGTGCAAACTGCAGAACCGGCTCGGTATAAAGCGCACCCTCGGTGGGGCCGCCGTCGGCAATTGTGCGCACGAAATACTCGGTGGTCCATTGCAGGCTGGCGTAGGTTTGAGCCACGTTGGGGGGCTTCCATTTCAGATAGACGTCGCCGCCGTACAGATAGTCACGCCGTGCGGGCGCGCACGGCGCGACCGGACACTCGAACGCGTGCCCGGTTGCGAAGTTGAGCCCCAGCAAAAGCGACGTACTTTCCGCAAGATCCCAGTACTGTTCGAGCACCGCGGTGTAGGTCAGGTTTTCGGGGTCGCTGCGACCGCCGCCGCCGAAGCTGGCCACACGCATGCGATCGTCGGGGGCGCCGACGAAGAGCACCTCGCCGAAAAAGGTCGCAAACCAGGGCAGCGGCAGAAGCAGCGAAATCTGTGCTCCCGGCGCCCGCAGCCCGTCGGCGCCCAGGAGGAGCGGCGTGAGCAGCGGCCTCCGCGTGAAGTTCTGCAGGTGCAGGTGTTGCGTGTTGTTGCGGCCCACCTGCGAGCGGAACGAGCCCACCTTGACCTGCAGGTTCCAGGGCAGCGAGCTCGTGATCAGGTAGCCTTCCTCGACCTCGAGGCCGGTGAGATTGGGGATGGTCAGAAACAGCGCGCCCTCGAGGTAGGGATCGATCGCGGACTGGAAAGCGAGCTCGACCTCCTGCATCGAAAAGCCGTCCTGGCCCGGATCGTCGCCCGACAGGGGCAGCCCGGCCGCATCGAAGTCGGAGCGGTGGTACCCGTAATAGCCGAAATCGGCGTCCAGGATGACCGACAGGGCGGGGTTGAGCAGCGTCGCGCCCGGACGCTGCACGCCGAGCTGGGTGGGCGCGGCTTGCAGAATGTCGGGCGCGTTGCCGGGCAGGGGGCTGGGCGGCACGGCCGGGGGCTGCCCCGGCTGCGCTGGCTGCGACTGCTCAGGCTGCTGTGCGGCCACGTCCTTTTGCATGGCCTTCTCGATCTCTTGTTGGGTCGTCTGCTGCTGCTGGAGAAGGAAAGCGAGCATCACGAGCATGAATCCTCCGGTCGCAAGAGTACCCAGAGATCTTTTGCGCTACAATTTCTCGCATGGCCGAGCTGATGAGACTTCCCACACCATCGGAAGCGTTGCCTGGGCGCAGCGAGCGCATGCCGGTCGCGGCGCGCCACTTCGTGCTTGGGACCCCGCTCGAGCCGCCGTTTCCGGGCCAGGAGCTGGCCTTGTTTGCGCTGGGCTGCTTCTGGGGCGCCGAGCGCAAGTTCTGGCAGGCCGCGGGCGTGCATTCGACCGCGGTCGGGTACGCGGGCGGCGTGACGAAAAACCCAACCTATCGCGAAGTCTGCTCGGGCTTGACCGGGCACGCCGAGGTGGTGCGCGTCGCCTTCGATCCTAAGCTCACACGCTACCAGGATCTGCTCAAGCTGTTCTGGGAGAGCCACGACCCGACTCAGGGCATGCGTCAGGGCGCCGACGTGGGCACGCAGTACCGGTCCGCGATCTACTATTACGGCGAGGCCCAGCGGGCCGCGGCCGAGGCGTCGCGCGCGGCCTATCAGAAGCAGCTGGAAGCGGCCGGCTACGATGCCATCACGACCGAGATCGCGGCCGCGCCCGATTTCTACTACGCCGAGGACTACCACCAGCAGTACCTGGCCAAAAATCCCGACGGGTATTGCGGGCTCGGCGGCACCGGGGTGGCGTGCCCGGTCGGGCTGGGTCAGGCCGCCAGCAAGTAGCCTTCGCCTTCGGAAAAGCCAAGCGCGTCGAGCCGAGCCCGGATGAGCGCGCGTGCGCCCAGCGCACCGACTGCCACCACGACCGTTTCGGCGCCCGGAACCAGCGCATCGGGGGCGACGATGGGCGCGCCGCGCGCTCGCCGCCCAATCTTTTTCGGATCGATGTCGACGAAGCGATGCGCGGAAACTCCGTGGGGCTCGAGCGCGCGCGCCAGGCGCTTGCCGGTCGGGCCCGCGCCCCAGACCGTGACCGGGCGCGCGAGCGCGCGCAGTCGGCGCGCCAGATGGGGCGCCTTGAGCTCGCGGAAGCGCGCGGGCGCATAGCGTGGGTCGGCAAAGGTCGCGCGATCGGGCCGGTGGCGCCAGCGCAGCAGCACCTGGGGCACCTTTGCCAGCGCAAAGCCATGCGCATCCAGGCGCAGCCAGAGATCGTAGTCTTCCGGCCCCGCCACCGGGCGCCACCCACCGACCGTCGCCAGCGCCTCGCGGCGCAACAGCACCGAGGGATGGCACAGCGGCGATTCGATGAACAGCTCGCGGGCGTGGTCGGCGGGCGTGGTGAGCGCGTTCTGCCAGGCCACGTAGCGCGCCAGCCCGGCGCCCACGGCGGCTGCGGGAAAGGCCTCGACCTGGGTGCCGACGGCGGCCAGGCGGGCATCGGCGGCCAGCGCGTCGAGCTGGCGCGCCAGGCGCTCGGGATGGCACACGTCGTCGCCGTCCATGCGCGCGATCAGGCGGGCGCGGGCGCCTCGGAGGCCCAGCGCGAGCGCTCCCACCAGGCCGGTGCCGCCGGTCGAGAGCAGGAGGAGGTTGTGGTGGCGCGCGGCCAGTCGGGCCAGCTGCGCCGGGCCGTCGTCGCGCGAGCCATCGTCGATGGCGAGGAGCTCGAGCGCCACGCCACGCTGCGCGAGCACGCTGTCCACGGCCTCGGCCAGCGTGGAGCCAGCATTGCGATAGGGCAGCAGGACCGAGATCATAAGCGGCCAAGGCAGTTTACACTCGAGAACATGTTCTTGCAGGTGGGGGCTCTGCGCCTGGAAGCGATCGCCTGCGGCCCGCCTCCCGCTCGCGCGAGCACGCTCGTGTTCCTCCACGAGGGGCTGGGCTGCGCGGCCCAGTGGCGCGATCTGCCGGCGCAACTTGCGCAGGCAACCGGCTGCGGCGCGCTGGCCTACAGTCGGGCCGGCTACGGAGCCTCCGATTCGGTCCCGCTGCCGCGGCCGCTCGATTACATGCAGCGCGAGGGCGTGGATGTTCTGCCCGGCGTCCTGGCCGCTGCCGGCGTGCGCGACGCCATCCTGGTCGGTCATTCCGACGGGGCCTCGATTGCGATTGCTCATGCGGGCGGCACGCCGGCCCTGAATGTGCGCGCGCTCGTGCTGCTGGCGCCGCACGTTTTCTGCGAGGACATCTCGGTGCGCTCGATCGCGGCGGCGCGCGCAGACTACCTTTCCGGTGACCTGCGGGCGCGCCTCGAGCGCTGGCACGGCAAGAACACCGAGTGCGCCTTCTGGGGCTGGAACCAGGCCTGGCTCGATCCGGGTTTTCGCGACTGGAACATCGAGGCCTACCTGCCCCGGCTGCGGGTTCCGGTGCTGGCCATTCAGGGTGAGGACGACGAGTACGGCACGCGCGCGCAGGTCGAGGCCATCCGCCGGCAGGCGGGCGCAGGCGCCGAGGTGCTGCTTTTGCCCGAGTGCGGCCATGCCCCGCAGCGGGACCAGCCGGCGGCCACGCAAGCGGCCATCGCGGCGTTCATCGAGCGGTTGCGGGCGCGCGGTTAGCGGCGCCGCGCATAAGGGCGATGGCTTGGCGGACCTCGGTTGGCGTACGCAGGAGCCGCACATCATAGCGATCGGAAATCACGCGGCCCGAGCGCCTCATCATCCCGTTCAGCGCTTTGGCGAGCCGAACCGAGAGGCCCTTGAGGGAGCTCGCGAGTGAGAGGTTGTCGGGGGCCTCGACGAGAAGGTGGATATGGCCATCCTCGACCGAGAACCGGACCATGCGCACACCGAATCGGTGGGCGCCCTGGTCGATCGCTTCCTCGATCACGCGGAAGGAGCGCTGGTGGCGCAGGTTCCCCACGTGCGCGGCCATGCGCAGTGTGACGTGCGCTGGGGTGGTCCGGGTAAAAACCGGGCGCGCGCGGTGCGGGACCCCCGAGTGGGCGCGCTTGGGGCGGCCCGCACCCGGCCGGCGGCCACCCCACCCGGTCCGGGTCGATCTCTTTCGCGCCACTTGAATATGGCTAACAACTCGGCCGGTTGCGGTCAAGCGGCCAACGCGGCTACTTGCCCTTGAGCCCGTGCGCCTCCAGCCAGCGGTAGATCTGGCGGCGGTCGCGGCCGAAGTGCCGCGCCACCGCGCGCACGCTGCCGTTGTGCTGCGCGAGCGCAGCCTCGAGCTCTTCGCGCGTGGGCACGGGCGGGCGCGTGGCCTGCGCGGATGCAGGTGCAGTCGCGGCTTTCCCGGGCGCCGCCGCCGGCTCAGCAGCCCCGGCGCCACCCCACAGCCACCCGGGAAGCTGGGACAGCGACACCGCCGCGCGTCCCGGGCGCTCGGCAGCCAGCATGTGCACCAGCCGGTCGACCCCGCGCAGGTTGTCGGGCCAATCGCACAAAAGCAGCGCCTCGGCCGCCTTGGCATCGAACGCCAGCGGGGCATCATCCGCGCGCGCCCGCTCAGCCAGCCATTTGCGGTGCAGCCGGTCGATCCAGCCCAGCAGATCGGCGCGCCGCTCGCGCAAGGGCGGCACCCGGATCTCCCAAAGCGACAGGCGCGCATACAGGTCGCGCCGGAAGCAACCGCTCTCGACCTGCGCCGACAGATCGCGGTTGGTGGCCGCGAGGATGCGCACGTCCACGCGTACGCTGCGGGTGCCGCCCACCGGCCGCACTTCCTTCTCCTGGATGGCGCGCAAGAGCTTGGGCTGCAGATCGAGCGGCAGCTCGCCGATCTCGTCGAGCAGCAAGGTGCCGCCCTGGGCGGCCCGGAACAGGCCGGGCTGATCCTCGGTGGCACCGGTAAAGGCGCCCCGCACGTGGCCGAAAAGCTGGCTTTCCACGAGCTGCGGGCTCAGGGCCGCGCAGTTGATCGCCACCAGCTTGCCGTCGCGCCCGCTCAGGCGGTGCAGCTCGTCGGCCACGAACTCCTTGCCGGTCCCGGTCTCGCCGATGAGCAGCACGGGCGACGGATCGGGCGCCGTGCGCGCCACCGCCGCTCGCAGAAGCCGCGTGGCCGCGGCGTCACCGGGAATGGCGTCGCGCGAAACCGCGCGCGCGCCGGCGCCGGGGCCGGCCTCGGCATCGGCGTCGCCGGCCCCTACGCCAGGGCCACTTTCGTAGACCAAGAGCACGTTGCCCACGCGCACGACCGAGCCCGAGCCCAGCGGGGTCGGCGCGGCGGCCGGCTGGCCGTCGACGTTCGAGCCGTTGCGACTTCCCAGATCCACACCCGTGTGCCGCTTCAGCCGGCCATCCCACTCGATCGCAAAGTGCTTGCGCGACACGGTCCCATGCAGGAGCGGCGCCGCGTGCTCGTCGTCGGGCTGGCGCCCGAGCAGGATGCGTGCGCGCTCGAGCGGCAGCGCAGCGGCCAGCTCAGCCGGATACACCACACGCAGCTGCGCGCGCGCGGGCTCGTCGCGCTCCGGCCCCTCGGGCTCTGATACCTCGGTGGTCTTGAAGCGAGGATCCTTGCTCACCGGTCGCTCACAAACTGTGGGTCGCCGCGGTAAAGCGCTCGACCCGCACACGGGCGCACAGAGCCAGCCCGACCGCGTCAGCGGGGCGATGGATCCAGCCGCTGGCGCCGCCCCGCTTCGCCACCCGGTAACAATCGCCCTGCACCTCCTCGACCCGAAGCTCATCGCCGCGCGCCACCGCGCCCGCGACCATGCCGATGAAGCGCGGCTCGCGCATCACTTTGGCGCTCATGACCCGCACCGTGATGGTGCCGCCTTTCTGCGGGCCGCCGCGCGCCCGGGTGGCACCGGGTAGCCCGAGCGCCCGCGCGATCAGCGCCCACGCAGCCAGCGCTCTGCGCCCCCATCTCGTTGGCATGTCATTTCTCCTTCATTGGCCACCCGCCGAGCGCCCAGGTAGCCCTAGCACGAAAGGCCGCAGGCCGAGTAGTAGGAGCCGCCGCCGCACGTGGGATCGAAAGCGCTCGGGCAGCAGCCGCTGCACGCGCCCCCGCCCGGGCGGCATACGCTGGCGTTGTTGGCGCAGACCTCCTGGCAAGCGGTGGAGCCATTGGGCTGGATGCAGCACACTTGGCCCGGGCAATCCTCGGGCCCGTCGCAGGCCAGGGGTCGGCCGCCCTGACTGTTGCACGAGTTCGCGTTGGGCCGGCACTCGGGATTGGAGCCATCGCAGAGCACGCAGCAGATCGGCATGTTGCCAGAGCAAGTGAGCACGCTGCCGCAGACCACGCCCGGGCTGCCCATCGAAGCGTCGATGTCGGGTCCGTCCGGCGCAGTTGCGTCGGAGATCAGGGCATCGTGCATCGAGCCATCTTGCCCGAGCGCATCGCCGGTCTTGGCGTCGGACGGCCGGCCGCCGGTGCCGCCTCCGCCGCCCGCGCCGCCGGCGTCGCCCGCATTTCCGCTGCCGTCGAACCGGCAGGCTGCTATCCACGCCAATGTCAACGCACTCGCGACCCGCCTGGGCTGCCAAGCCCGCAGCACGGGGCCATCCTACGACGTCAGCGACTCGAGTGGTAGTGCAGGCTCAGGCCCGTGAGCAGGGCGAACGTGGAGTAGCGCGCCGGGAACTGGGGCAGCGCGCTCTGTCGTTCCTGGAACAGGACAGCCATGAGAGCCAGCTCGGCGGTCAGGTGCGAGGGCAGATCGAGCGAGAAGCCGCCCGCAAAGAAAAAGCGGTCGGAGTCGGGCACGATCGGGCCCAGGGTCGCACTCGGTATCGGGTTCCAGTCGTAGCCCACGCCGGCGCGCACGCGCAGCTTCTCGAAGGCGTACTCGCCGCCCACGCGGAGCACCCAGCCGTCGTGCCACTGCTCGGGGATGGCCATGTTCAAAAGTGGATTGTCGGGGGCGGTCAGGCGCAGCTCCTTGAAGCGCGCCCAGTTGGTCCAGTCGACCTGCGCCTGCAAGAACAGGCGCGGCCGCACGTACGCGCCCACGCCGGCCGCGATCACGTCCGGGATCGGCAGCGTCGATGAGGCCTTGGAATCGTGCAGCATGCCGGCCAGCTCGGGCGGCGCGTCGACCTGAATCGAGCCGTTGTCGAATGAGAGATCATAGCGGCTGCGGTACGAGACGCCCACCGACAGCGGCGGCACCACGCCCATTTGCGGCAGCGTGGCCAGGACGCCCAGGTTGCCGGACACGCCGACCGCGTTGCCACGGAAGCGCGCGTTGGCCTCGGCCGCCACCAGATTGATGGCCTGCGACAGATCGGCGCTGGCGGGCGTGATGTCGATGCCGCCGCCGACCGCCAGCCAGGGCAGGGGCCGCCAGGCCGCGGTCGGGTTGATCGTGACCGTGGTCAGCGCCACGCTCCGGATCAGGTAGCGGCCCGCCCAGTCGTGGGGCCAGTCGAGCGAGAGCCCGAAGTTGGTAAACGCGCCCACGCCCAGGGTCACCTGGTGCGGCAGGCCGTAAGACGCGTAGATCGTCGGTATCGGCTGCACGGCCGTCGCCGCGTCCTGCTGTCCCCCCGAGGCCACCTGCGCCGACGGCATGGCCGTGATGAGCGTCGTGCCCAGGTAGAGCTGCAGCCCGCGCTGATCGGCCAGCCCGCTCGGGTTGAAGAAGACAGCGGAGGCGTCATCGGCCTTGGCCACGAAGGCGCCTGCCATCCCGGTGCCGGCGGCGCCGTGCTCGGCGAGCTCGAATCCGCCGGCGCGTGCGGTCGCGGGCAGAAGGCACAGCGCGCACACAATCAGCACCGATCTTGTGTAACGTCGACCATGCGGCTCCGCTCTCGCTGCGCCGCCGAGAAGGCAAGCCCAGACTCGGCTCGCCCCACGCACCGGCACAGCCGCTTGATGACCGCGATTTTCAGTGGCGTAGGGCCCCTCGCCTCGTCTCATGGCTGACCTCCGAGCAGGAACCGCAGCGCCTGCGCCTGGGCCGCCGCGAAGTTGGGATCCATGGGATTGATGAGCACCGCGTGACCGGACCCGGCGTAGGTGGTCACGTGAGCCTGCGCGTCGGTTCCCAGCCGCTGGCCCAAGGCGGGCGGAATAACCATGTCGTTGCCCGAAAGCTGAACCAGCACCGATTGCGGGGTGAGCTGCGCGGTGCCGAGCCGGGCCGCGTAGTTGATGGGATCGCCGGCATCCAGCTCCCAGCGCGCCAGATCGACGAACTGATCGAAGGCGGGCGTATTGGGTTGGATGCCGACCGCTGCCAGCGCGTCCAGCAGCCGCTGGCGGAACATGGGTGAGGTCAGCGCGATGTCGACCAGGGGCGCGCCCGGGTTGCACAGCACCACCCGCGGCGGAGTGCGCAGGGCCGCGAAGTCGGTGCCGATGATGGCACCCAGCGACACGCCCGCGAACGTGGGCGGGCCCGGGAAGCTCTGGCCGAACAGGCCGCCCATGGCCGTATGCGCCAGCTGCGCCTCGTCGGCCGCCGACTCGAGCAGGTTTTCGCGGATGGCGCCCAGGTCGGTAAAGTCGAGAAAGCTCTTGCCCGGTACCATGCGATCGCCATGCAGCGGCAGATCCATGGCCGCCGTGGCGAGGCCGCCCATCGCGAACGTGTTGGCGACCGCGAACATCGAGGTCTTGTCGGAGCCCAGGCCGTGCTGGTACAGAACCAGGCCGGCCGCGCCCCCGGTCGGCAGGGCGAGCAGGAGCGGCACCTGACCGCCCTTGGAGCCGGTGAAGGTGCCGGCCATCAGGGTCGCGATGTGATCATGCGGAATCGTGGGCGGAATCGCGATGGCGGCGCCGGTGGATGCGGGCGCGGGCAGGGTGCTCAGACGATCGCTCAGCACCGACAGGGTCGGCTGCGTGGTGAACCCCCAGGCCAGGACCACGGTCTCGCGCGGGAGGCCGATCATGTCGGCCGCGTTGCCGAGCGCGACCCGGAGCGGCTCGAGCTGACAGGCCTGGGCGTCGGTCAGCTCGGCCACCGTCGAGCGCATGCTATTGCACAGGGTTCCTCGGCTGCGCAGAAAGATCATCAGCGGCGCCGCCTCGAGCGGCTTGCCAGAAACCGTCTGCGCGTCGCGCGTCAACGCGACCAGATACTGCGACTTCTCCGGCAGCGGCTGGGAGCTGGTGACAATCATGGCGTCACCCGCCACGTCGGTGCCGATGTTGGGGATGTTGGTCAAGATGCCGACCCCGGGCACGAGCATCTCGCCGGGCGGCAGATCGACGTGCGCGATCACGCGCGCGGTGGTCGAGAAGCCGGTCAGCATGTTGAGCTCGCTCTTGAGCATGGCAACCGCGGGCGAATCGGTGGGGCTTACCGGCAACTCGATGCGACCGGTGGTCTGGTTGCGCAGCACGTCGTTGGGGAACGGGATGCGTCCGGTCGCCGGATCGAACACGGTAAACGGCCGCTTCGAGATGGTGAAGCTCCAGGCCACCGCGACCTGGTCGCGCGGCACACCCAGAGTGTCGACCGCCGACAGCAGCGGCTCCAGGGCCCGCCGCAGCCCCTCGAGCTGGACCGCCTGGTTGACCGGGATGAGAGGGCTCGCGCTGGTGCAGCCCGGGCCCGCGCTCGTGCAGTTCGACAGCGGGCTCTTCGAGCGTGCAAAGAAAAAGACGGGCGCCGCGACCACCGGTTGCCCGGTCGCGCCGCGCATGAAACCGGTTCCGGCCCGCACCGCCACGCCAATCGTGTGGCCGGCTGGCCAAGCTGCCGCCGGCAACACCGTGAGCCGGAGCGTGGTGGGGTCGAAGCTGGCTGTGGCATCGGTCACACGGGCGCCCGTGGTCAGGTCGAGAACAATCACCGAGTTGGCGCCTACCGAGGCTGAATCGATGGCGGCCGAGAAGGTGGCGGTGCCATGCGAAGCCGGAGGAAACGCGTCGAGGCTTTCGAGATATTGCGCAAAGTCCTGTTCCGCCTGCGAGGCATCAGCAGGCAGGGGCACCACGATCTTGCCGGTCATCGGGTCGATCGCGAGGTCGGTCGGTGTCGGCACGCGCGGTGGTGAGGCGGTGGGATCAAACTCGGCGACCACCTGCGTGGGCGACGGTCGGACCTCGGTATCTACACACCCCGCGGCCCACAGTGAGCAAATTCCAAACAACGCTCCCAGTCTCATGGCTTTTCTCCCTGAGGTGGTCCGTGACCACTGCATACCACGGGCCAGAGCTTCCGTCAGCCCGGGGCTGGCTGGCCTCATTCCAGCTTACGGGGGCGCAGGCTCCTCGGACGGGGCGGCGGGTGCAGGCTCGGGCGCAGCCGGGGGCGTGGTCTCGGGTACGGTTTCGGGCGCGGTTTCGGGCGCCGGCTGGGGTGCAGGCTCACCAGGGGCAGGGACGGCTGTTTCGGCTTTTGCAACACCGAGCGCGCGCTCGGCTGCCGCCATGGCCTGGTCGTCGATGGCGCCGGCGCGCCGCAGGGCTCGCACCAGACGCGCCGCCCGCCGGTCGAGCATGCGCGAGCGCACCTCGGGCGAGCGCTCGCGCGGATTGGGCAGCGCCACCGCCAGACGCGCCGCCTGGGCGGCCGAAAGGTCGGCCGCCGAGCAGCCGTACCAGCTGCGCGCGGCCGCCTCGGCCCCGAACACGGCGTCGCCCCATTCAGCGATGTTCAAGTACAGCTCCAGGATGCGTTCCTTGCCCAGCGCGCGCTCGAGCCGCCGCGCGATCAAGAGCTCGCGCAGCTTGCGGATCGGATTGCGCGAGGGCGAAAGATAGAGGTTCTTGGCCACCTGCTGGGTGATGGTTGAGGCCCCGCGCTCGAGCGAGCGCTCGTGCCAGTCGCGCTCGGCCGCCTGCTTGACGGCTTCCCAGTCGACGCCTTCATGGCGCCAGAACTCGGCGTCCTCGGAGAAAACCACCGCGCGCCGCAAGAGCGGTGAGATGCGCGCAAGCGGCCGCCAGCTCCAGTGCAGCTCAAACGGCTGGCCGGCCTCGGTCGCCTGCCGGCGCCGCAGCTCGATCATCTGGGTGGTCGGTGGATTGGCCGAAAGCAGAGGCGTCACATCGGGCAGGCTCAGCCACAGCGCGCACGCGCCGAGCACGGCGAGCGCGCCCAGGATCGCAAGCACCTTGAGCGCGCGACGTTGTGGCCACAATCGGCCCAGCGCACGCCAGGCGGTCACGCGGGCAAGCCTGGCAGGGCTTTACGCAGGCTGTCAACCGACCGGTCGTCGGCGCAAGAGCATGCGCTGCCACCAGCTGGGCATCGACTGGCGCTCGATCAAGCGCGTCAGGCTGGCCGCCACCTGCCCGGCGGCGGCCGCTTTGCCCTCGAGGCCATCGAGGTGGTAAAGCTCGGCGGCCAGCTCGAACGCGGCCCGGGCGCCCTCGAAGTCCTGCAGCTTGCGCCGCAGCTCGCCCAGCTTGAGCGCGGTCTGCGCGTCGCCCGGTGAGTGCTCCAGGATCTGCTCGCACAACCGGGCGGCCTCGCGGTGCCGGCCCGCCAGCTGAAGGTCGGTGGCTTTGCGTCGCAGATCGATGGTATGGCGCATCATTTCCTCCTAAGCACCCAGTCGGTTTTGAGCAGGGCTGTGCAAGCGGTCGAGCAGGGTCTGCGCGCGCGTCTGGCCGATCTGGCTGCGCACGCGCCCGGCGTGACCAAAGGCCTGCTCGGCGGCGGTCCGCGCGGCCTCGGCATCGCCGCGCTGCGCGAGCGCCTCGGCCTGCCTGAGCAGCAGTCGCCACAGAACCGGTGGACCGGCCGGCGCCGCCGCGCCCGCGCCGCCCGTGCACAGCCCGATTCCCACCTGCAGACCATCAATGGCCGCGCCCAGCTCGCCGCGCTTCAAATGGAGCGTGCCCAGCTCGAGATAGAGCGCGCCCAAAAGCTTCGGGTCGCCCGCGGAAAGACCCTCGCGCAGCCCCTCACTCAGCTCGTTCTGGGCGCGCCCGAGCTGCCCGTCTTCACGAAGCAGGCGCGCCAGGGCCAGCCTGAGCCAGGCCTCGCGGCCCGGCACCCCCTGGGCGAACGCGAGCGCCTCGCGCAGCACGCCCTCGGCGGTCACGGTTTCGCCCGATTGGTGCAGCACGACGGCCAGCTTGAGCGAAAGCCGGACCAGGGCCTCCTCCGCGCCCGGCTCACCGGCCAGCGCGGCCCAACGCTCCTGCTCAAGCGCGTGCCGAAAATGGGCCGCCGCACCGGCGTCGTCGAGCGCGTTGCGGGCCTGCTCGCCCGCTTGCTCGCACAGCGCCACCGCGTCCCGCGCATGGGCCTTGTGGGCATGGTGAGCCAAAAGCGCCGTCTCGGCCCCCCGCGCTGTCAGCGCGCCCAGAAGGCGGCCGTGGAGCGCGCGCCGGGCCGGCTCGGGGACGCTTGCGCTCGCGACCTCGGCCAGCAGCCGGTGGCGCAAGCGGATCGACGCGTCGGTTGCGCTGACCAAGCCGTGCGCGGTCAGGGCCGCGAGCGCATCGGCGCCGATCTCGACGCCGATCGAGGTTAGCAGCGTGCGCTCGGCCTCGCCGCCCGCAAGCGCCACTGCCTCCACGAGCGCGCGCGCGTCCGCCGGCAGGCGCGCCATGCGGGCATCGATGGTTTCGGAAAGTCCGCCCACCGACTCGACGCCCTGGGCGCGCTGGTAGAGCAGCTCGATCACGTGCAGCGGCAGCCCGCGCGTCACGTGCGCAAGCTCGGAGGCCAGCGCGTCCCCGGTCGGTCCCAACGCGTGCCGGGCCAGCTCACTGACTTCGACCTCGGAAAGCGGAGCCAGCTCGACGGTCTCGATCCCGGCCCAGCGACCGCCCGCCTGCGTAAGCAGGATCGAGAGGCCGGGCGGGACCGGTTGGGCCAGGATGCGTGCGATGAGAGCGCGCGAAGGCGCATCGAACGCGTCCACGTCCTCGACGATGAGGAGGAGTGGGGTCAGCGCGGCCGCGGTCCCGAGCAGGCTGCGCACGGCGCTCGCGCATTGGCTGAGCAGCGCCTCTTTCGCGGGCGGCCCGGCGGCAGCCTCCGAGCCGCGCGCAGGCGCCAGCGCCCGCTTCACCCCGAGCGCGTGTAGCAGCTCGCGCAGCGGATACCACGAGCGGGCGGCGCCGGTCGGATCGGGCCCGATGCGCAGGCAGGTGCGGCCGCTGGCTTCGGCCGCGCGCGCGGCCTGCTCGCACAGCGTGGTCTTGCCGGCGCCGGCCGGGCCCGAAAGCGCCAGCGCCGAGCCGGCGCGCGCACGCACCAGCGCCGCCAGCCGCGGCCACTCGGGCCGCGGCAGAAGTGGCAGCGGAAACGGGCTCGCGGCGGGCGGGGCCGGCGTGCGCCCCAGCGGGCGCAGCGTGATGGCGTTGCGCCGCGCCAGCGCCGACTGCAGCGCGTTCTTCATCTCGAGCGCCGATCGAAATCGCCGCTCGCGATCCTTCTCCAGCGCCCGCAGAACCACCGCGTCGATCTCCTGCGGGATCGGCAGATCGGGCCGCGCCTTCTGCATCGGGAGCGGCGCTTCCTCGAGCTGGCGCCGCAAGACCTCGATCGGCGTCTCGCCGGCAAACGGGGTCAGGGCGGTCAGCATCTCGTAGGCGACCACGCCGAGCGCGTACAGATCGGCACGCCCGTCGAGGTCGGGTTGCCAGCGGATCTGCTCGGGCGGCATGTAGGCCGGCGTGCCGCAGGGCCCGATGATGGTCTCGTGCGCCGGGTCGCCGCGGCGCAGCTTGGCAATGCCAAAATCGAGCACCTTGGCGTACTCCGCGCCGCTGCGCAGCCGCTCGATCATGATGTTGTCGGTCTTGAGATCGCGGTGCACGACACCCTGGCAGTGCGCCTCGGCCAGCGCATCCAGCACCTGACACACGATGCCGACCACGCGGCGCGCCGGGATGGGCGCCTCCTCGCGAATCATGCGGGTGACCGTGCGGCCGTGCAGAAGCTCCATGACCAGGTACAGGATGCCGGCGTCGGTTCGCCCAAAGTCGATCACCGACACCACGCCGGGATGACTCAGCTGGCTGGCTGTACGGGCCTCTTCGTAAAAGCGGCGCACCATGGCCTCGTCGGCGGCCAGATCCGGGCTCAGCACCTTGACCGCGACCGTCCGGCCGAGGTTGGTCTGGTCGGCGCGGTAGACCGCGCCCATCGAGCCCGCCCCGATACGCTCGCGCAGAACGAACTTGTGGCCGATGGTGGCGCCGACAAGTGGATCGCTCGCGTTCGCTGGCTCATGCCCCCGCTTCACCGCGCGCGCTCGATCGCTACTTGCCATCCACTCCTTTCCTTTCCATCGGGTCGATCGGCGGC
>DATFWX010000059.1:0-25641 GCA_035258845.1 Polyangia bacterium
GACGAGGGCGAGGCCGCCCACTCGGGCGTGCTCGAGCTGTCGCGGCGCGCGGTCGTGGAGAAGCAGATTGGCGAAGAGGATTTCGAAACCCACTACGATCTTGGCATCGCGTACAAGGAAATGGGCCTTCACGACGATGCCATTCACGAGTTCCGAATGGTCATGAAGGCACCCGGCCGCGAGGTTCTGTGCCACACCATGATCGGGCTGTGCTACAGCGAGAAGGGCCAGCAGACCGAAGCCATCAGTCAGTTCAAGAAGGCCTTGTACGTCGAGGGCATCACCGAACGCGAGCAGCTCAGCCTCTACTTCGAGCTCGGCATCGCCTACGAGAAGCTCGAGGATTGGCGGGAGGCGCTTTACTACTTCGAGAAGGTGCAAAAGCGCGACGCCAAGTTCCGCGAGGTCGAGCGGCGGATCCGCGCGCTCAAGGGCGCGCTCAATGCGAGCGGGCGCGGTGGCAACGGCGGGGGCGGCGGGGGCGGCGGCGGCAACGGTTCGCCGGGCGGCCGGCGCGACGAGATGGACGAAGGGTTCGAGGGCCTCGTCGATACCCGCGACGAGGCGGAGACCTAACGCCTTTCGGCGATACCTGGGAATGGGACGGCTCGAGTTGGCAGGCGCGCGCTACCGGCGGCCCGCCTCCACGACCGCCGGCCGCACTGGTGTACGACGAGAATCGGCGTCGTACGGTGATGTTTGGCGGCGGCTATTCGACTGGCGTGGATACGTCGGCGCGCTTCGTTGACACATGGGAGTGGGATGGCTCGAGCTGGACCCAGGCGGCGACGATGGGACCCAGCGCTACCGGCGCAGCCTACGATCGGGGGGCGCAACGGGTGACTCTCATCGCATTTCCGCCGCAAATAGGGCCTTCGGCGGCGCAGTTGATGGACACCTGGACATGGGAAGGCGACCGCTGGCGGCAAGTCGATGCTTCCGGCCCGCAGCAGACCGGCCCGCTCGCATTTGACGAAACGTCCCGGCAGCTGGTCCTCTTCACAGGCAGTCAGCTATGGTCGTTCGCGCCGGCAGGCAGCGGGGGCGAGGGCGGGTGCAGCACGAGCGGAAGGGGGGCACCTGGGTCGCTTGGCGTCGGCCTGCTCGCAGTCGCATTGCTCTTGCAGCCCGCTCTTAACCGTCGGCGGTCAGCTTCTCGACCGGCCGGTGTCTGCGCAGACGCCGCGCCAGGTACCACACGATCAACAAGTTGACGAGGAGCGTCGCGATGCGGACGGCGTGCGGCGCCTCTACGATGCGCCAGATCTCGATGGGGATCAGCGATGAGGTGGCCAGCACCACCAGCCATTCTCCCCAGGGCTTCCGAGAATAGAGGACCACCGCCTCCATTACGTTGAACGCAGCCACGCCGATGAGGCCCAGGCCGCCCAGCGTGACGTTTCGGCGGGTCAGGCGGCTCTCGAGCAGGTCGGGTGCCACGTGAGTTACATCGGCGATGCGCTCGATGAGCGGGGTCAGGCCGGAGCCGAGCGACACCAAGAGGCCGATTCCGGCGACCAGCAGGATGACCGCCTTGACCGCCTTCCAGGCGATGATCAGCGCGAGCCCGGTTTCGCCGCGCACTCGGGACACGGGCACCAATCGCGTAGGTTGCGGAAGCTGTAGATGCCGGTCGCGTGACCGTCGCTCCACACGATCGAGATGGCATAGCCTCCCACCAGGCCGATCTCGCGATACCGGAGGTCGTCCGGGATTTTTCGGTCGTCGAGCACCTTGCGCCCGGTCGTCTCCTCGATGCATTCGGCGCAGCGGCAGCGACAGCGCAGGTACTTGCCCGGATAGACGCCCACGTGACCGTCCTCCCAGGTCACCGTAATAGCGGTCTTGCCGATTCCATCGATCGACAGCGGAGCGGGCATCAGGCGAAGTATAGGGCCTTGCTGCCGCGCCGCCCAGGCGGTATTACACTTATCACCGTGGACTTTCAGGCTGCGCTCGGCCACGGGCTTCCGTTCGCCTTCGGGCTGGTGTTCTTGGGCGGGCTGCTCACGGCAGCGACCCCTTGCGTGTTTCCGCTCATCCCGATCACGGTCAGCATCTTCGGTGCCAAGCAGGCGGCGCGCAAACGCGATGCGGCTCTCTTGTCCGGCTGCTACGTGCTCGGGATCGCTGCCATGTACACGGGGCTGGGCGTAGCCGCGGCCGCCACCGGGCGCGCCTTCGGCGGCGTCATGGCCAACCCCTGGGTGATCGGCGTCATCGCGGCCATCTTCGTGGCATTCGCGGCCTCGATGTTCGGTGCCTACGACATCGCGCTGCCGACGAGCTGGCAGAACCGGTTGTCGCAGGTGGGCGGCAAGGGCGTCGCGGGCGCGTTCGCGATGGGTCTGGTGGCCGGCGTGATTGCGGCGCCCTGCACGGGGCCGGTCCTGGGCGCCGTATTGGCCTATGTCGCGACCACGCAGAAGCTCGCCTTCGGCGGCTCGCTGCTGTTCACCTACGCGCTCGGAATGGGGTTGCCGTTCTTCCTGGTGGGCACGTTCGCGATCGCGCTGCCCAAGTCAGGCCCCTGGATGGATGCGGTCAAGAGCGTGTTCGGCATCCTCCTGCTCAACGCGGCCGCCTACTTCCTCAAAGACGTGTGGCCGGCTCTCAAGACGCCGATTCCGACCGCCACCTGGTTTCGTGTGACGGCGCTGGCGGCGGTGGCGGTCGGGCTTGCGCTGGGCGCGGTCCATCTGTCGTTCCACAGTGCCGCCCGCGAGCAGGTGCGCAAGGCGGTCGGCGTGATCCTGGTCGTGGCCGGGGTGCACGCGGGGGCGGTCTCGCTGACGACCTCGCCCATCCCGGCCTACAGCGAGGAGCAATGGGCAGCGCAGGAAGCCGGGCTGCTGGCGCAGGCGCGCTCGGAGCACAGGCCGGTCATGATCGATTTCGGCGCCGACTGGTGTGCCGCCTGCAAGGAGCTCGAGCTCAAGACCTATCCGGATCCGTTGGTGGCGGGCGAGCTCAAGCGCTTTGCGTTCTTCAAGGTCGACGACAGGCACGCCACCGCCTCCGAAAAATACGGCGCGCTGGGGCTGCCCTACGTGGTGTTTTTCGATTCCCGCGGTCAGCTCCGCAAGGACCTGACCGTGCAGGGGTACAAGACACCGCAGGAGTTCGTCGCCATCCTGCGCGCGGTCGACTGATGGCGCGAGCCGCGCTGCTCGGGCTGCTTTCGCTCTGGGCAGCCGGTGGCAGCGACGACGAGCTGCGCAAGCACTACACGATCGACAAGGGGCCCGACGCCACGTTGACCGCCGGCAGCAAGGGGGCGCTCACGGTGCGGCTGTCGACCAAGGATGAGGGCTACATCCATCCCGACGCGCCGCTGCGCATCAAACTGGCCGCCGAGGGCGCGGTCGCGGTCGAGCGGTCGGCGCTGACGCGCGCCGATGCAGTCGATCCCAAGCCGGGCGAAAAGGCGCGCGAGCTCGCGTTTCGGATCCCGATCGCCGGCGTAGCGGGGGCATCGGGGCCGGGGGCCGTGAGCGCCGAGCTGTCGTTCTATCTGTGCGCGCAGTCGTGGTGCCGGCCGGTCAAGGAGTCGCTGCGCTGGACGGTGACGGTCAAGTGATCAGTGGATCCGAGCCTCCAGGGGCAGGCGAGCCACGATGTCGCCTTCGAGCGCGCTGAGCGCGCTCAAGCGCCGATCGAACGCGGCCGGGGGCGCCAGCGGCTGCGCCAGGCGCAGGAACAGGTCGCGGTGGCGCAGCTCGGCGGCCGCCAACGTACGATAGAAGCCCGACAGCGACGGGTCGGAGGCTGCCAGCGCATGGGCCAACAGGGCCAGGCGCTCGGCCGAGCGGGCCTCGATGAGCCCCGATACCAAAAGCATGTCGAGCTGCCGTGCGGGCTCGCCGGTCCGCACTTCGCGCCGGAGCGCGGCCGCATAGGTGTCGCCCCGGTCGCGCGCCAGCACCAGGCCGCGCCGCTCGATGCGCGTCGACACCTGCAACATGTGCCGGGTCTCCTCGTGGGCGAGCCGCGCCAGCGCGGCCACCATGACGGCATCGTGCGGGTAGTAGCGGACCAGCGCGAGCGCGGACGAGGCCGCCTTGCGCTCGCAGTGGAAGTGGTCGCACAGCGTCGCGTCCAGATCGGCGAGCGCCACGTCGAGCCATCCTGGATTGGTGGGCCGTAGGCACGGCTGCAGCGGCATCGACGCATGATAGCCGGTCGGAGCGCGTTGGCAAATCGAGGCGGGCCGAGCGCGACATCCCCGTTCCACCGCGATCGACGGCGAACCTTGGTTCGAAAAAGGGCGCGCGCTTGCCGAACGATAGTGTTGTAGAGCATCAATGTCGCACGCGGTTGACACTCTTTCGGGAAACAGTGTTCTTATTTCTGCTTACAGTGAAGCACACAAAGTGCGCTCAGTCGGGAATTGTCATCACTGGCGGTGACGAGATGTTCGAGCCCTAGCGACGGTTGTCACGGGAGCGGACGTGCCGGCACTTACCATTCATTGATGAATGCAAGCATTGGAACAATCGTTTATGACAGGACGAAAGTTCATATTTTCATGATTGAAAATGTTTGACCGATAGCAGGCATCGCAGGTTATTGTACGCGAGCCGGGAGGAAAGTCCGATGACCAAGAGGAGGTACCCATGTGTCACAGGTCGATGCGGACGCTTTTTCTCCCTGCTCTGCTGAGCGCTGTCGGCTGCGTCGGCACGGTAGACCATTCCCAACCGACGGCCGGAGCGGCATCCCCCGACGAGGATCCAACCGAAACGCCCACATTCTTGTCGGCCGCCTTCGGCGATCATCTGCCCGGGATGACCGCCGACGAGATCACTCGCTTCAATGAGGGTGAGACCGAGTTCGCCACTGCAGAAACTGTGGCTGACGGGTTGGGCCCGGTGTTCAACGACACCGCATGTGGCAACTGTCACACCACGCCGAGCGTGGGCGGCAACAGCAGCAGCGTGTTTGTGACCCGCTTCGGGACCACCACCTTCGAGCTCGAGTTTGATCCGCTCGAGCGGCTCGGCGGCTCGCTCATTCAGGTGCACGGCATCGGCCCAGCCGGCAATTGCAACTTCGTCGGGGAGGTGGTGCCGCCGCAGGCGACCATCGTGGCGCATCGACGGACCACGGCGCTGTTCGGCCTCGGCCTGGTCGACGCGGTCAACGAGAGCACATTCTTTTTCGTGGCCGACTTCGAGGCAGCCAACTTCCCGGACGAGGCCGGCTTTCCCAACGTCGGGCACGACATCAAGAACAATCGGGACGCAGCGGGACGCTTTGGCTGGAAGGCACAGAATCCGACGCTGCATCAATTCGCGGGTGACGCCTACCTGAACGAGATGGGCATCACGAACCCGGAGTTTCCGAATGAAAACTGCCCGCAGGGCAACTGCGCGCTTCTGGCCTGCAATCCGAAGCCCGGCCTCAACGACGACGGGTCGGGCGTCACCAAGTTCACCGACTTCATGACCTTCTTGGCCCCGCCGCCGGTTCCGTCGCGCACGCTGGCGGCGGCGCTGGGGCGGGCCAAGTTCCGGGAGATCGGCTGCAACCATTGTCACTGGGCGTCGTTCAAAACCGGCAACAACGCGTCGGCCGCGCTCAACCAGGTCACCTTCCACCCCTTCTCGGACTTCATGCTGCATGACATGGGCTCCCTGGGCGACGGCATCGAGCAGGGCCTGGCGACCGGCGGCTTCATCAAGACGGCGCCTCTGTGGGGCGTGCACACGCTGACCAAGTTCCTCCACGACGGGCGTGCCGACTCGCTGGAAAATGCGGTTCTGGGTCACGCCGGGCAGGCTCAGGGCGCTCGCGACCGCTTCGCCGCCCTGAGCGACCAGGATCGAGCAAACATCATAGCGTTCCTCAATTCCATCTGACCTGCTCGCGGCGCTTGCAGGACGAGCGAATTTCAATTAGAACCGGACTGCTCTTTTGGCCCTGCCGTCGGCTTGGGCGTAAGACGGCGCGGTAGCTCAGTCGGTAGAGCAGGGGTCTCATAAGCCCCGTGTCGGCAGTTCGATCCTGCCCCGCGCCACCAGACAATCGCAACCAGGGGTTGGTATCGACGTTGCGACTTGGCTCTCGCTCCGCCGCCGAGATTGGCCGCTCTGCGCTCTCGCTCGCCCCACGCACCAATGACGCAGAGCGGAAGTTGGGCTGATAATTGCGTAGGAACCCCTCGCTCGACGCCACCGCGAGCTCTGGCAGGTCCCTGGAGCGGCGCACACGGGCGCCATCACCACTGCACCAGAAGAGTTCGAACGGCGCGTGCTGGCCTGGTTTCACCGGGCCGGACCGTGACAAGAGCGCACGGCGGTTGTGGCTTGCAACGGCTCGCAATTCGACCGCAGCCACAACTGACCGATTTGACTGAGCCCAGGTCCGGCATTGCACTTGCTTTGCGCAGCTGTACCTGCCATGCGCACGGCCATGCTGCTAGGGTTGCCGGTGTTGGCGTGCGCGTCTCCGCCCGTGAGCCCCCCCGACGCGGCCATCGCCGACGCGGCCGCCGGGCGGGACCAGATTCCGCCAGACGCCGCCGGCCCGGGTGTGCAGTCGTTCGAGCGCCCCTGCGGCAGCTTTCGGCTGCGCATCACCGTGCTCGACGACGCGGTCGTGCGCTTCCATTATCTGCACCGCTCGGAGGAGCAGCCCGAGCGCGGGTGGTTTCTGGATCTGAGCGGCTTCAGCGGCCCGAGCGCGCTCGCGATCGACGATACGCCCGCGCGGCTTCACCTGACCACGGCCGCGCTCGCGGTCGAGGTCGCTGGCCCCGCCTGCGCGGTCACCATCCAGGACCGTCAGAGCAATGTGCTATGGGATGATGGGGGAGCATTTACCGCGGACCAGGCGAGCGGCGCCGTCCAGATCTCGCGCGCGCTCAGACCCGGCGAGCGCCTGTATGGGCTCGGCGAGAAGACCGGCGCCTCCGACCGCCGCGGCCGGCGCCTCACTCTCTGGAGCTCGGATCCCGTGTGGACCGATCCCCGAGGCCGCTACGCGCCCGATACCGACCCGCTTTACCAATCGCACCCCTTCTTGCTCTCGCTCGACGGCGGGCGTGCCACGGGCAGCTTTCTTTTCAACACGTTCCGCAGCTTTTTCGACCTTGGCGCGACCGCCTCCGACCGGCTGAGCTTGGGCGCCGAGGGCGGCGATCTCGATCACTTCTTCTTCTTCGGCCCCGCGCCTGTCGACGTCATCGAGCGCTACACGCGCGTGACGGGCCGCTTGCCGCTGCCGCCCCTTTGGACGCTGGGTTATCACCAGTCCCGCTGGAGCTACGCGCCCGCGTCGCGCCTCGAGGACGTCGCCAACCAGTTCCGGCAGCGCGGGCTGCCCTGCGACGGGCTGTGGCTCGACATCGACTACATGCGCGGATTCCGCTCCTTCACCTGGGACCCCACGGGCTTCCCCGATCCGGCCGCGCTGGTCGCACGTCTCGAGGCGGCCGGCTTCAAGCTGACCGCCATCATCGACCCCGGCATCAAGCGCGATCCGGGCGCCGGCTACGCCGTTTACGACGACGGCGTCTCCGGCCACCACTTTGCGCGCGCAGCCGACGGAACGCCCTTTGTCGGCACGGTGTGGCCGGGCGACGCGCTGTTCCCCGACTTCACGCGCGCCGCCACCCGCGGGTTTTGGGGCGCCCACGTGGCCGGCCTTGCCGACATCGGCGTGCGCGGGCTCTGGATCGACATGAACGAGCCCACGAGCTGGACCCCAACCGGCATCCCGCTCGACGTCCGCTTCGACGGCGACGGTCTCGCCGCCACGCATGCCGAGGTGCACAACGCCTACGCGCTCCTAATGGCGCGCGCGACCTATGAAGGCGCGCTCGCGCGCTGGCCCGACCGGCGGCCGTTCGTGCTCACGCGCGCCGGGTTCGCCGGCATCCAGCGCTGGGCGGCCGTGTGGACCGGAGACGTCGAGAGCACCTGGGAGCACCTGGCCCTGGTGCCCGCCATGCTGGCCGGCCTGGGTGTCTCGGGCGTGCCGTTCGTGGGCTCGGACGTGGGCGGCTTCTCGGGCGGGCCCTCGCGCGAGCTGTTCGGTCGCTGGTTCGAGCTGGGCGCCTTCTCGCCGTTTTTCCGCACCCACGTCGCCACCGGTACGCCGGCGCAGGAACCGTGGGCGTTCGGTGCCGAGGTCGAGGCGCTCGCCCAGCGCGCGCTTGCACTGCGCTACCGGCTCCTGCCCTATCTCTACACTGCCTTCGAAGAGGCGGCGCGCCTGGGCACGCCGATTTTGCGGCCGCTCTGGCTGGCCCACCCGAGCGACGACGGCGCGGCCGGCCACGACGACGAGTTTTTCTTCGGGCCCGCGCTGCTGTTCGCGCCCGTGCTGACGCCGCAGGTCACGACCCGCCCGGTTTACCTGCCGCCCGGTGTGTTCTACGACTTTTACGGCGGCGCGGCTGTGGTCGGCCCGACCACCATCCAGGCCTCGGCGCCCCTCGGTCGCAGCCCGCTCTACGTGCGCGCCGGTAGCGTGGTGCCGATGCAGGATCCCCTGCACTACGTCGGCGAGATGCCCCTGGCGACGCTCTATCTCGACGTGTTTCCGGGCCCGCCCGGCACGGCCGGCGCGAGCGCGCTCTACGAGGACGACGGCGCCACGCTGGGCTATCAGCGCGGCCTGTTCGCACGCACGCCGATTGCGCTCACAACCGATCCAGCCGGGGTCACCATCGATCTGGGGCCGCGCGCAGGCGCCTTTGTCCCGCCGCCGCGCGCGATCGAGCTGCGCATCCATGGCCTGGCGGAGTCGCCCACTGGCGCCACCGTCGACGGCGCGGCCGCCGATCTCAGCTACGACCCCGGCACCCGCACGGCCCGCCTGCGCCTGGCCGATGGCGCCGCCGCCCGGCGCCTGGTGGTGCGCTACGATGCCGCAACTCTGCCCGCCGCCCGTACCGTGCAGGTGAGCCTTCAGGTGGCGCTGCCGCCCGCCACGCCGCCGGGTCCCATCTATGTCGCCACCAGCGCCCGGGCCTGGGATCCGGCCGGCCTCGCGCTCACGCGCTCGCCCGACGGCACGCGCGCGAGTGGCCAGCTCGCGGTGCCCGAGGGCGCCCTGGTGCTGTACAAGTACACGCGCGGGACCTGGCCCACCGTCGAGGTCGACGGCGGAAGCTGCGGCGAGCTGCCCAATCGCCAGCTGGAGGCGGTCTGGGGCGAAAGCGGCAGCCTGGCCCGCTCCGACACCGCCACCGCCTGGCGCGACCGCTGCCCCTGACCGTATAGTTTGCTGGTGGAGCAGGAACAAGAGCAAAAGCAGGAGCAGCAGCAGGAGCAGGAGCGGCGCGAGCTCGATGCCATCTGGCTGGACGCGGCGGCCCGCCTGGGCATCCCGGTCGTGCGCGACGGCGACGCCTACGTGCACTTCGACGGCCACCGGCTCCACATCGCGCCGCCCGTCGATCTCGATGCCGACGACACGCTCGGGCAGCTCATCCTGCACGAGCTGTGTCACGCGCTGGTCGAAGGTCCGGCCGCGCGCCACCTGCCGGATTGGGGCCTCGACAACACGACCGACCGTGACCGAGGCCGCGAGCTGTCGGCGGTGCGTCTGCAGGCGCATCTGACCGCGGCCTACGGCCTGCGCGACCTGCTTTTCCCGACCACCGAGGTGCGCGCGTTCTACTTTGCGCTGCCCGCCGACGCTCTGGGCCCCGATCCATGCGCCCGACAGGCGGCCGCGCGCGCAGCCGCCGAGCCCTGGCGGGGGCCGCTTCACGACGCGCTCGCGCGCACGGCTCATCTGCGCGCGCTTCCGCTCCATGCCAGCGGGTTCCCGCTCTCCGGCGACGCCGAGCGTACCTGCGGCAGCTGCGTCTGGCGCACTGCGGGCGGCCAGTGCCGCCAGGCCGCCCCCCGTCGCCTGCAGGTGGCCGCCAGCGAGCGCGCATGTACGCGCTGGGAAGGAGCGCTCGACTGCCGCGCCTGTGCGGCCTGCTGCCGGCACGCCTACGACTCGGTCACCATCTCGCGCCGCGACCTGGTTCGGTTGCGCCATCCTGGGTTGGTGGTCGACCGGGGCCGCTACCGGGAGCTCGCGCGCGCCGGCGATCGCTGCGCGGCCCTGGCCGGCGACGACGGCGGGCCCTACGCGTGCACCATCTACGACGACCGTCCCCGGCCCTGTCGCGAGTTCGAGGTGGCGGGCCGCCACTGCCTGACCGCCCGCCGGCGCGTCGGGCTGTGCTTTTGACCTCGAGCGGCCAAAGCGGCTAAGATAGCGATATGCGGTGTAAAGCCTGTCGCCACACCATGGTGCCCTATAGCAAGGCGCAGGTGCCTCTGATCCTCCCGCTCCTGCTGGCTGCGGCCGGCATCGGCGGCGCTGCCTATCTGGTCCTGCTCAAGATGTTGCCGGTTGCGGTGGCAGTGGCGAATGTGGGCGCGCTGGGCGGCGTGATGCTGGCGGCCATGCGCAACGACGGTGCGCGCTGCCCGGCGTGCGGCCTGACCGAAGCCATGGACCCCATCGGCGAGCAGCAGGCCGACGCCGAGGAGAAGTCGGCCGAGCGCGAGCGCGCACGCAGCGAGCTGGCGTCGCAACTGACCGCCCAGCTGCGGCCCCAGATCGCCGACCAGCTGCGCCCCGCGCTCGAGGACGAGCTGCGCCCGCAGATCGAGGACGAGCTGCGGCCCAAGCTGGCCGAGGAGCTGCGCGCCCAGTACGAGGAAGAGCTACGCCCTCGACTGGCCGCGGAGGTGCGCCAGCAGGTTGAGCGCGAGGTAGAGGCGCGTCTGCGTCCCGAGATCGAGCGTCAAGTGCGGGCCTCGCTCCCGCGCGGGCCCGCGCAACCAGCCGCCTCCTCGCCCATGTCTCGGGGCGTCGGGCCGGCCGCCTCGGCGCCCGCGTCCGCGTCCGCTCCCACGCCCACCACCGCCCAGCCCACGCCCCCGCGTCCCCGGCCCTTGCCCGGGCCCCCGTTGGGGGCCCACCCGCCGACGGGCGGGCTGGCGCCGGTCGGTCAGGTCATCGACCCGCACGCGCGCGCACAGCGCCGCGCCCGCGTGATCGTGTCGGACATCGCGCTCTACCACAAAGAAATGGTCGAGCAGGCGGCGCGCTCGACCGATCCCAAGCGCGCTATGGATTCGATCTGGGAGGAGGCGGTGCGCTCGTACAACGAGACCGTGACCGACGAGGTGCGCCGCACGACCAACTATCTCGACCAGGCGTTCGATGCGCTGCTCCAGCGCCTGCGCAAAGAGATGAACCTCACCTAGTGTCCCGAATCAGAAATTCGTTTACGAATTTCTGATGGGACACTACGTCTTTTTCCGAGGACCTAGGCGTCAGTTTGCCTGTCAACGAACTTTCAACTCGCCACACGAGCCGGTCTAGTCAACTGGATCTGGTCAGCGGGTTGCGGCAGGACCCGCCGCCGCGCGACCCGCGCCACTCATAAATGATGCGGGCTGGCAGCCGGTCACTGGGTCGCGGCCGCGGGCTTGCTGGCGTGCTCGCCCGCGGCCAGGCGTGCGGCCGGCAGTGCGTTCCATAAACGGCTCATCAGCAGCGCGCCCGCAAGCGCGAACGGCAGCGGCGCGAGCTGCCACACGCTCCAGCCATAGGTGTCGAGCAGCCGGCCCATCCCGACGCCCACCAGCGGTCCCGCGATCAGGTATTGCACGCCGTCGATGAGGCCAGCCGCGGTGGCGGCCGCCTTGCGGCCTCCAAAGTCCATGCTGGCGGCGCCGCCCACCATCCCATGCGCGCCGTTGACGAAAAACGAGATCGAAAGCAGCGCGCAGGCCGCGGTCATGGCGCCCGCGCCCGCGCGCTCGGCCAACCCGAACGCGGCCAGCAGCAGCGCCTGCGCCCCGAACGCAATCACCACGACCGGCGCCCGCCGTCCCCCGAACACGCGGTCACTGAGCAGCCCGAACACGATGCCGCCCACGATGCCGGCCAGGGCAATCCCCCAGGCCGCCACCAGGTAGGGCGGAAAAGCAGCCAGGTGCTTGGGGTCGGCGCCGAATACGTTGGCGAAGTATTTGGGCCACCAGTCGTCGATCACGCTGCGACGGACGAACCCGATCATCAGCGACGCGCCCGCGATGGTCCACACGGTCGGGCTTGCGAATACCTTGGCGAGAACGAAGCCGAGCGAGGCCGGCTCCGCCTTCTCGGCCGCGGTCTCGTCGCCGGTTTCATACTCGCCAAAGCCAGCGTCGCGCGGCGTGTTGCGCAAGAGCACGAAATTGGCCGCGAACAGCCCGCCCAGCATCAGCGCGGGCACCCAGAAGACCCACTGCCAGGGCAGGACGCTCAGGATGAGCGGGGAGCCATAGAACGCCAGGATGAGACCGGCTCGGATCAGGATGCCGAAGATGCCGGCGAAAAAACCGCGCTCGCGCACATGAAACCAGGCCGCGTTGATCTTGACGATGCTGAGCGCGCCGAACGACTGGAAGTAGTGGTTGCACGCCCACAGGGTCGCGAACGCCGCAATCACCGTCGAGCCGGTCATGCCCATGCGGATCTGCGCAGCCAAAACCACGTGGCGCGCCGCGCCCTCGCCAGCCCAGACCGCGGGCTGGGCCAGCGAAAGGTGCATGAGGCCGAACAGCAGGTTGAAACCGGCCGCGCCGGCCGCGCCCACGAGGATTGCACGCCGCCCGCCGATCTTGTCGGCCAGCGGTCCATTGAAAAACACCGACACCCCGTAGACGGTCGTGCCCACCGCCGAGATCACACCGAGCCGGGTGTTCGACCAACCGAACAGCTCGGCCAGAAGAGCGCTCACGGCCGCGAAGTTGTAGCGCGCCATATAGAAGAAGGCGTACATGGCGCCGGCCAGCAGCCAGTTGAGCGCGCGCCGCTGCCGGAAGCCGGCCGGGTGTGTCAGCATTTATCAGTCTGCGCCCCGACGGAAGTCGGGAATCGAAGGAATTCCGTGAGCAACCGCAACTTGTCGGCCCGAGTGGTCGGTGTCCAAATGCACGACGATCGCCTCAGGGAATGATTTTTGAAGGTCGTTTGCGTGCGTGGGCTCGTTGTCGAAGGCTGCAATGACCGGCCCCAGGACACGTACGGTCGCGTGCGCGTCGGCCTTGAAGGTGTCGTCGCTCTCTTCCAGCGTCGGCTTCATGAGAAGGTGCACGCCCGCGCCGTTGCCGGGCGGCACCGGAAAACCGTGGCGTGCCAGCGTTTCGAGCGTGCCGGCACGCATGCCTTCGTGGCGACCGGTCAGGTAGATGACCTGCGCGCCCGCGTGTGCAATTTGACGCACGAACTCGGCCGCGCCCGGCACCGGCTCGTCATCGCGGCAGTATTCGCTGGTGAAGAAGCGGTCCCACCAAAACTGACGCAATGTCGGGTAGATGTCTGCGATGCGAGCCTCGTCCAGGCCCAATTTGCCGAGCGGCACCCGCAAATCCCAACCCCGCCAATGTTGCGCCGACGCAGCCAAAAGCTCGGGCACGCCATAGGCGGCTCCGAACTCGCGGAAAATGCGCGCCTGCCGCGGCCGATTGTCGAATAGCGTGGAATCGAGATCGAATACAACGACGCCGCGCGGGGCGTGGCTCCGCACGGCGTCCAGAATTTGCGCCAGCAGGGTTTCCGCCATGGCCCGTGCCTGAAAGCATAGGGTATGCCAGCAAAGCGCAGGTCGCGCAATTGATGGCGGGCCGGGCTAGCGGGCGCAGTCACCCGGCAGGGTCGAGTTACTCGACCTTGACCTCGATCGACTTCGGCTTGGCCTCTTCGCGCTTGGGCAGCGTCACCGTGAGCACGCCGTCGGCGTACTTCGCCTTGACCGCGCTCTCGTCGACCAGCCCGGGCAGCTCGAAGCTGCGCACGAACGAGCCGTAGCGGCGCTCGTAGCTGTGATAGGTCGCGCCCTTCTTCTCATGCTCGTCCTTGCGCTGGCCGCGGATGGTCAAGAGGCCCTTCTCGACCTGCACGCTGACGTCGCTGGACTTGAGGCCCGGCAGATCCGCGCGCAGCTCGAAGCCATCCTTGGTCTCCACCACGTCCACCGCGGGCAGCCAGGCTGCCGCTTTCGGCGAGGTCGAACCGAAAAAATCAGTCAGCATCCGGTTCATCTGGTTTTCGATCGACCGGAAGCCATCAAAAGAATGGGGTCGCCACAGTTCCAACATCATCGTCGTTCCTCCTTGTTGCACGCACACAGGTAGCCATCCGCGCGCGCTGCCGCAAGGACTTGACAGCCCGCGTCAGCATGATTACTCTGACAAATTCCCTAATTATTCAGGGAGGATCGGGAGCAGTGCGACTGCAGAGCGCAAAGGCCTGGAAGCGAAACGCGCGCGCTCGATCGTAGGTGCCGGTCAGGCTCAAGCAGGCATCGGCAAACGACACCACGCGCAGGTGCCGGAAGCCTTCCTCGTAGACGATCGGCGTGAGGTCGTTGGTGCCGAAGTAAAACGGCTCGCCAAGCGCGCCCACCATGCCGCGGATGCGCTGCTGGTCTTCCTTCTGACCCTCGATCAGCTTCTTGCTGACAAAGTCGAAGATGAGCGTGCTGCCGGGATGACAGCCCTCGGCGACCCGGCGCAACGTGGCACGCACCACCGGCTCGGTCAGATAGTAGGTGACGCCCTCCCAGATCAAGAAGGCCGGCTCGTCGGCGCGAAAGCCAGACGCGGTCAGCCGCTCGACAAAGTCGTCGTGCTCGAAGTCGCAGGTGACGTAGCGAGCGGCGTCGACCGGGTAGTCGGGCAGCGTGCGCAGCCGGCGCTGTTTGTCGGCCTGACTCTCGGATTGGTCGACCTCGAAAAAGCGCGCGCCCACCTGGGCCAGCCGCGCCGCCCGCGTGTCGAGACCGGCGCCCAGGATGACGACCTGGCGCATCCCGCTTCTCAGCGCATGGCGCGTGTGGGCGTCGATGAAGGCGGTGCGCACCGCCATCCACAGCTCGGCATAGGCGTAGATCTGGTCGTAGTGGCGCGCGTACTCGGCGCCCTCGGGGCCGGCCAGTCGGGTCGCCCAGATGTCGTGGCAGATGGCATCGGGGCGGTCGCTGGCGCGCCCGCGATGGGCCGCCGCCACCAGAGCGGTCTTGCTGGCGGAGCGCACGGCAGCTAGGTCGATCGGAAGACGATCATCCCGCGGGTGGGATCGTAAGGCGACACCGCGACGGTGACGCGGTCGCCGAGCACCACGCGAATGCGATGGTGCCGCAGCTTGCCCGCGAGATAGGCCAACACCTTGTGCCCGCCCTGCAGCTCCACTTTGAACAAGCCGGCGGGCAGAACCTCGACCACGGTCCCGGGCATCTCCACGTGTTCGTTACGAGCCACGGGCCCCTTCTACCAGGGTGGGGATGGGTTTGCAACTCCCCAGTCGTTTGCGGGCCAGGGCCACCGCGGCTTGCGAGCAGTCGCACAAGAGGTAGCGCCGGTCCAGCCGGGCCGCCGCCACGCCAGTGGTGCCGCTGCCGCAGAAGAAGTCAGCGACCAGGTCGCCGGGCTGCGTGCAGGCGCGCACGATGCGCTCGACCAGCGCGACCGGCTTCTGGGTGGGCCAGCCGGCGCGCTCGGCGGCCTGCGAGTTGACGGGCGGGATGTCGGTCCACACGTCGCCGTGCACGTTGCCCTGGGCCTCCGCGAGAAAGCGCACCAGGCGCGGCCGGCCGCTGCGCGTGAACCGGATGCGGTCGGCGCGAAAAGCGGCGTCGATGCGCTCCTGCGACCAGATCCAGTGCTTGCCGGGCGGGGGCGCGATCACGCGGTCGCCGAAGCGGCGCGCCGGGCCGGCGCCGTCCTGAATCAGCGACACCAGTTGATAGCGACGGCCGGTTGCCGGGTCGCGCTGGCCGTAGTGCGAGCGGATATAAGCCGGGTCGAGCGGTGCGTGCTGGTGCGCGTAGCGGAAGCGGTCCGAGCGCGAGTACCAGAGGATGGTGTCGTGTACGCGCGGGAAGCCGGCGGCTTGCGCTTTCTTGACCCGGATCTTGAGCCACACGATCTCGCCGCGGAAATGGTCGCGGCCGAAGATGCGATCGAGCTCGATCTTGACGTAATGCGCGGCATTCTGATCGAGGTGCACGAACAGCGAGCCGTGCGCAGCCAGGGTGCGCCGCAGCTCGACGAGGCGGGGTCGCAAAAAGTCAAGGTAGGCCTCGAGGTCGGTCCAGGCGTCGTCGTAGGCGCCCGGGTAGCAGTTGCCGGAGGCGTAGGGTGGATCAATGTAGATGAGATCGAGCGAGCCGGCGGCGAGCGTGGGCAGAAGCGCCAGGTTGTCGGCGCAAACGAGCATGTGTTGTCCGAACCCTAGCAGAGGCGGCCTCGGCGTGCTAATTCTCGGGCATGATCGATCTGCATCAGGGCGTGACCGGCGAGGAGCTGCGGGAGCTCGAGCCCGGGCTGGGCAGCGTCGCGCTGGCGCAGCTCGACAGCCTGGGATCGCTGCTCAAAGGCGATCTCGGAGCGGCCGCACGCAAGCAGGTGGACACCTGGCGCCTGCTCGGGCGCGCGCTGGTGGCCGGGGTCAAATCCAAGCTGCCCGGGCGCCCGAAATAGCCGCGCCCGTCTTGAACTTTCGTGCGCGCACGCTAGGATGGGCGCCTCATGCCCATTCTGTGGGGACTTTTCTTGCTACTCGCCGACGGTGTCGGCGTCAATGTCCATCTGCCGCCCGCTGACACGCTCGATCTGGCCCAGGAGCTGGGCACGGGCTGGGTGCGCATCGATTTCAACTGGGACGTCGCCGAGCCCACCCAGGGCGCGTACAACTGGACGCCGTTCGACGCGGTGATCGATGCCGCGCACGCGCGCGGGCTAAGCGTGTTTGCGTCGATTGGTTACGGCCCCGCCTGGGCGTCGGTGTCGGCCGACCGCGCGGGCGACGGTCCCGGCAATGACGTGCCCGATGCGGCCGCGTACCAGCGCTTCGTGAGCGCGGCCGCGGCTCGCTACGCCGACGGGCGCGTGGCGGCCTGGGGGCCCTGGAACGAGCCCAACCTCACCGGCTTTTTCGAGGGCACGCGCGACGAGTGGATCGCACACGTGCTGGAGCCGGGCGTCGACGGAATCCGAGCGGGGTGCCCGGGCTGTCTGGTGGTGGCGCCCGAGCTGGCGACCGTGGGCAGCCAGTACGCCGACTATCTGCAGGCCGCGCTGGCGGCGCGCGGGCCCATGCTCAATGTGGTGTCGTGGCACATCTACGCGCGGTTTCCGGAGGAGGATGCGGGCGCCGGCGTCACCTCGGACAGCTTTTACAACAAGCTCGATGCCCATCGCGTCATCCGCATCGGCGGCGCGGTCGTCTACGAGGGGGCCTTATCGGTGCGCGAAGTGCTGGTCGCGCAAGGGTTTGCAAATCTGCCGGTCTGGATCACGGAAACCGGGCGCGAGGCTGCCATCGGCGACGCGACTGCGCTCGAGAACCAGCGCCGTTTCGTGGACCTTCTGCTGGACGCGCAGTCCATGCGGCCGTGGTGGCAGAAGAGCTTTTTCTACGAGCTCAGTGAAGAGCATCCGGGCGGCCTGTGGCCGAACATTCATTGGGGGCTCGCACTGCGGGTGAGCGATCCCGACCCAACTTACGCCGATAATTTTCAACGCAAGCCGGCCTTCGACCACCTCAAGGAGCGCTTGATGACCCCGCCGCCCGACGGGGGAGCCGATGGCGGCGGCGGCGGCGGGGGCGGTGCGGGCGGCGGCGGTGGCGCGGGCGGCGCGGGCGGCGGCGGTGGCGCGGGCGGCGCAGGCGGCGGCGTGGGCGGCGGCGGTGGGGGCGGTGGGGGCGGAGCCGGTGGCGCCGGCGGTGCCGGTGGCAGCAGCGGCGGCTCGGGAGGCAACCCGGGCGCAGGCGGGGGCTCCGGTTGCGGATGCGCGGTCGGTGGCGGCGGTCCGCCGACGCCCCCGTTTTATCTGCTCGCGCTTCTGTTCAGGCGTCGCGATCGGCGCCGTCCCGCCCGCACCTAGCGGCCCGCTTCAGTGCCGCCCGATCCCGGGCCCGAGCGCACCCGCCTCCTCGAGCGCCCGCTTGCGCGCGGCCTCGAACTCGTCGCCGGGCCGCCAGGCCGGCAGCTCGTGCGCGTCGGCCACCCGCAGCCCCACCACCAGCAGCAGCCGCACGTCGTCGACCGCACCCTCGAGGTTCCAGCTGGCGTCGATCTGGTCGCTGGGCTGGTGGTAGCGCAACCGCTCGTATTCCTCGATCCGCTCGCGGCCCCACTGCGGCTCGTGTCCGAGGAAATCGGTGCCGTACTCCAGGTACACCGCGGGCACGCCGATGCGCGCAAAGCTGAACTGATCGCTCCGATAGAAGTGGCCGCGGTCGGGGAACTGATCGGGCCGCACGACCCGCCCCTGCTGGCCGGCCGCCGTGCGCACCACCTGATCGAGCGTCGACTTGCCGAGCCCGATGTAGGTCACGTCGCGCGTGCGTCCCCAGATGTTGATGCCGTCGATGTTGAGGTTGGCCGCGATGCGCCCGGCGGGCACCGTTGGATGCGCGCAGAAGTACTCGCTGCCCAGAAGCCCCGATTCCTCGGCCGCCACCGCCGCGAACAGGATCGATCGCTTGGGCCGCGGCTTGGCCTCCGTCAGCCCGGCCGCAATCGAGAGCATGGCGGCCACTCCGGAAGCGTTATCGAGCGCGCCATTATAGATTCCGTCGCCGCCTTTGGGCTCGCGCATGCCCAGATGATCGTGATGCGCGCTGTAGATCACCACCTGCTGCCCCAGCCGCGCGTCGCCGCCCGGCAGGAGCCCCAGCACGTTGGCGGTCTGCAGCCGGCGCACGCGCGTGCGCAGCCCGACCGACATCTTGACACCCAGCGGCACCGGCCGAAAATCGCGCCGCTCGGCGCGCCTACGCAGCTCGTCGAGGTCATGGCCCGCCAGCGCGGCCAGCTTGCGCGATGCCTCCTCGGTGGCCCACATCTTGACCTGCAGGCGCTGCTCGACCGGGCCCGCCGGCAGCTCAAATCCCTCGCCGCCCCAGCTCGACTGCACCACCTGCCACGGGTAGCCCGCAGAGGGCGTGGTGTGGATGATGATGACGCCGGCCGCGCCCTTGCGCGCCGCCTGCTCGTACTTGTAGGTCCAGCGCCCGTAGTACAGTCGGGTCTTGCCGGCAAACAGCGCCGGATCGTCCGCCGGGTCGTTGTTCATGACCAAGAGGACTTTGCCGCGCACGTCGACATCCTTGAAATCGTCCCAGCGCTGCTCGGGCGCCACGATGCCGTAGCCCACGAACACCACCTCGGCGGCCTGCACGCTCGTCGACTCGCTCTGCATGCCCGGCCCGACGATGACCTCGCTCGGTGGGTGAAGCACGAGCGGCGCGCCGCCGCCCGACGCGCGGAATGTGGGCAACGCGCTCAACTCAGTCTTCAGGCCCACGATGTCGAACTTCTGCAGCCACCCGCCCTGATCGCCGGCCGGTCGCAGGCCCATGCGCTCGTACTCGGATGCGATGTACCTCACGGCCAGCTCGCCGCCCCGCGAGGCGGGCGCGCGCCCTTCCAGAAGGTCGTCGGCCAGAAAGCGCACGTGGGCCGCCAGCACGGACGCAGTCACGTCCTCGGCGGCGTCGCGCTCGCGCGCGCTCCAGCTCTTCGGGATCGAAATCGGGCCGCCCGCCGCCACCGCCAACACAAGAATGAGCTTGCACATTCCAGGGCTGGTCGACATAGCGGCAAATGGTAGCATGGCGGGCCGTGACCACGCTCGTTCTGGCGGCGCTGATCGGGGAAGGCTTCGACTTCGGCAGCTACGGTCGCGTCGGCGTCGCCAGCGACCTCGACGGCGGGCCCGGGGTCGCCACCAACGTGGTCGCACATGGCAGCCGGCTCGAGGAGGCGCCCTATCTGGAGCTCGACCTCTACTATGCACGCTCGGTCGCGCCCGGCGCGTCCTGGCGCATGGTCAGCTCGATCGCGTTCGGGCAGAATCTGCCCCACACGACCGGCCTGTTCGACCAGAACGTTGCGCTGCGCAACCTTTACCTGCAAACCGACGGCGTCCTGCACCCGAGCCTGTCGCTGTGGGTGGGCTCGCGCATGTATCGCGGCGACGACATCTACCTGTTCGACTACTGGCCGCTCGACAACCTGAACACGGTGGGGGCGGGTGCAATCTGGCGCAGCACGCGCTGGGAGCTGGCCCTGCACGTGGGCGCCAATCGGCTCGACGACGCCTACCAGTTCCAGACGGTCGAGCAGCCGGCGCCCGGCGGGGGCGCGCCGATCGAGGTGGTGAACCTGGACCGCCAGCGCCTGATCGAGTCGGCCCGCGCGAGCTGGCTCGGCGCCGGCTACAAGGCGGTGCTGTACACGGAGCTGCACGAGATCGGGCAGGGCATTCTCACGCATCCCGATCGGACGCAGGAGCGGCTGCCCGACGACTATGGGTTTGTTCTGGGTGGGCAGCTCGGTCTGTGGGGGCCCGGTCGATTCCTCAACCTGTGGCTGCGCTGGGCGGGCGGGTTGGCAGCCTACGGCGAGCTCGCGGTGCCGTTTGCGGTGGGGGCCGACAAGCGGGCCGCCGACGCGCGCGAGCTCGTGGGCGCGCTCGCGCTGGGGCACGACTGGCGTCGGCTCGGGCTCCTCGTAGGCGGCTATGCGCGCAGGTTCGAAGCCGCCCAGCCGGGCCCGTTCAGCCTCGCGCGCTTCGTCGAGCTCATGGTGGCGGCGCGGCCCCACCTCTTTCTCAGCCAGTACTTCGGGGTGGCCGGCGAGCTGTCGGTGCAGCGGCGCGACGCCGACGGGCTCGATCCGGTGACCGGCCGACCCGCCACCTCGGACGTGCTCAAGCTGACCGCGATGCCGGCCGTGGTCACGCTGGCGCCGGGCGTGCTGGGACGGCCGCAGCTGCTCGTGGTCTACACGGCCAGCCTGCTCGACCAGGGGGCGCGTACGCAGCTGGCGCGCACCGACGCCCGCCTCGACGCCGCCGTCATCCATTATCTGGGTGTGCAGGCCGAGTGGTGGTTCAACTCGGCGTATCGATAAAAGTAGGAGGTCCCATGCGCTTGCTTGTCTGTGCGCTGCTCGTGTGCGGCGGCTGCTACCAGGTCGATGCAGTGGCCCAGAACCCGGCGCCCCAGTCGCTGGTCGACGACTGGCGCGACGAGATCATCTACCAGCTCGTCACCGACCGCTTCGCCGACGGCGATCCCAACAACGACCAGAGCGTCGATCGGAGCGGCCTCGCGCTGGCGCGCTACCAGGGCGGCGATTTTCAGGGCATCCTCGAGCACCTGGATTACCTGGAGGCGCTCGGCGTCACCGCAATCTGGATCTCACCGGTCACGCGTACGGTCGAGGAGGATGCCGGCGTGGCGGGCTACCACGGCTACTGGCCGCAGGACTTTGGTCGAACCAACCCGCATTTTGGCGATCTGGCCGGGCTGCGCGAGCTGGTGGGGGCCTGCCATCAGCGGCGCATCAAGGTCATCCTCGATATCGTGGTCAATCACATCGGCCAGCTTTTCTATTACGACATCAATCTCAACGGGCGGCCCGACGAGACCGTGATTGGGACCGGCTCGGCGGGGCCGCTGGGCGCACCCGGCGGTGCGCCGGTGGGCCATGTGACCGAGTTCGATCCGGATTTCGATCCGCGCGGCGTCCAGGCCGCGACCGCGCTGGGGCCGGCCGGGCCGGCGCCCATCCGCTGGCTTTATGAGCCGGCGATTGACCGCATGCCGCCGCAGCCGGCCCTCTTCCAGAATCCCGACTTTTACCATCGCAAGGGCCGCATCATTGACTACAGCGACCGCATGCAGGTGCTCGAGGGCGACTTTCCGGGCGGGCTCAAGGATCTTGCCACCGAGCGGCGCGACGTGCGCGATGCGCTGGTGCAGGCGTACGCGTACTGGATGGACGCGGCCGACTTCGACGGCTTTCGCATCGACACCGCCAAGCACGTCGAGCCCGAGTTTTTTGAATATTTCTCACAAAAGCTGCGCGAGCACGCGGCTGCCCGCGGAAAGCGCAACTTTTTCCTGTTTGGCGAGGTCTTCGACGGCGACGACGCGTTCGTGGGCTCCTACTCGCAAAACGGCCGGCTCGACTCGCTGCTTTACTTTCCGCACAAGTTTCGCGTGATTGACGCGGTGTTCAAGGCGTCGGGACCGACCCGGGAGATCCAGCGCCTGTACCAGGAGCGCGCGCTCCACTATGCGGCCGCGGCGGCGCCGGGCGGCATCGGGCTGGCTCCGCGCGATGCGCTCGTGCACTTCCTCGATGATCACGACGTACCGCGCTTTCGTTTCGACCAGCCATCCGCGCCCGCGCTCGAAAATGCGTTGGCCTATCTTTTCACGACCGACGGCATCCCGTGCCTGTATTACGGCACCGAGCAGGAGTTCGCCGGCGGCAACGATCCGGCCAATCGCGAGCGGCTGTGGTCGACCGGGTTTGCCAGCGGCGGCCAGACCTTCCGCACCATCCAGACCCTGATTGCGCTGCGCAAGCAGCATGTGGCGCTGCGGCGCGGCGATTTGACCATCCGCTGGGTCACCGATCATGTGGGAACCGAGGAGGACGCGGGCGTATACGCGTTCGAGCGCGCCACCGCCGAGGAGCGCGTGCTGGTGGCGCTGAGCGTGTCGGACACCCAGCGCTCGCACACCTCGCTGGCCGGCGCCGCCATGCCGACCGGCTTCCCGCCCGGCGCCACCCTGCGCACCGTCTATCCCGACCAGAACGAGACCGTGACCGTCGATGGCGCGGGCCGGGTGGTGGTGGAGCTGCCCCCGCGCGTCACGAAGGTGCTGGTCCGGGCACCATAACATCATGCCAGCCGACACTGACATTCGTCAGCCCGCCCTGTTCGTGAGCCACGGCTCGCCCCTGGTCGCGCTCGACGACGACGCCTACACGCAAGCGCTGGCCGCCTGGTCGGCTGCTCGCCCGGTGCCGGCAGCGATCGTGGTGGTATCGGCGCACTGGGAAGAGGGGCTGCCGGTGCGCGCAACCGCGAGCGAGCGGCCCGCGCTGATCTACGACTTCGGCGGTTTCCCGCCCAAGCTCTACCAGCTCTTGTACCCGTGCCCGGGCGCGCCCGCGCTGGCCGAGGAGCTGGTCGAGCGGCTGCGCGGCGCGGACGTGCCGGCGCAGATCGAGCCCGCGCGCGGGCTCGATCACGGGGTGTGGGTGCCGCTGCACATCTTGTATCGGAAGGCGTCGATTCCGGTGGTCGAGCTGTCGCTGCCGACCGGACCGGGTGCGCCCGCGCGGCTGGGTGAGATAGGGCGCGCGCTGGCGCCGCTGCGCGAGCGGGGCGTGCTGCTGATGGGCTCGGGCGGGACCGTGCACAACCTGCGCCGCCTCAACTGGGTTCAGAAATATGGGCCGGTCGACGCCTGGGCGGCCGAGTTCGACCGGTGGGTGCGCGAGCGCGTGGGCGCGCTGGATGCGGCCGGCCTGGCCCGGTACCGCACGGAGGCGCCCCAGGCCGCGCTCGCGATGCCGACCTCGGAGCATTTCGATCCGCTCTTTTTCACGATTGGCGCGGCCCTGCCCGGCGACCGCGTGGTGGACGTGTTCGAGGGCTTTCAGCACGGAAACTTGTCGATGCGCTGCTTTGCGCTGGAAGGCTGACCGCCGTCAGCCGGTTTCGAGTGGGTGCTGGCAGGCGGCGGCGATCGCGCCTCCAGCGCTCGCAGGTGAGGCCGACCTGTCTGAGCTCTGCTGGCCGCGCCGTGCCCGCCGGAACTTCTCCATCCACGCTCGTCCCCACGTCTGATCGGCCGCGTACTGGTTATGGGCCGCGCAGGCAAGGATGAGATTGTCCTCGGTGCTCGGGCCGCCCTTGCCGCGGTCGATCAGATGATGGAACTCGACCCGCACGCGCGAGCCGCAGATCACGCCGTCTTCGGTCGGCCACTGGCACCGGGCCTGGTCGCGCTGCCACACCGCCCGCCTGACCGGACGCGGAATCGCTGCACCGGGTGACGGGCTCGCGGTCGGCTGCCTGGGCGGCCGTGGCCGCTCGGTCAGGCCCTTCCGCTTCTCGTGGTCGCGAATGATGCACCGCAGCCCCTGCTTGAGGATCTCCAGCTCTGAGGCGCCCGGCATCGTGTGCGAGAGCGCCGAGCGGGCGCTGGCCAGAAGCTCCTCGAATTCGCGGTCGGTAGTCAGGTGCCGCCGCGCGAGGTCTCCGGTCAGCATCTCGACCTGGACCGGGCTTTGCGCAACCTTTCCTGGGAAAGGTGCGGGCGCCTTGCGGACAACGTCTCTGGGCACGGGTTTCGGCGCCAGCCGGGCCTTGATGCGCTCGACCTCGCGCTTGGGTCTTTGCATGGCCTCGGCCAGCACGTCGTCGCAGTTGGCCTCGGTCACGACCGGAGCCAGAGTGGCCAGGGTCGTGATGCACAGTCGGCCCGCGCGCAACGGCTCCACCGCCTGCGGGAAGCGCTGGACGAACCGGGCGGCGCGGACCGGATAGTACGTCATGGTCTCGGACTGGCCGAGGGCGCGGCGCACGTAATCCCAAGAGAGAGCTGTAGCCGAGCTCGAGATAGCCCCGCTGGCGATCGAAGTCAGCCAGCGCGAGCACGAGCTCGACCAGGATCTGGCGCTCCCGGCCCAGAAGCTGCTGGAGCCGGGCGGTCCACTCGCGGGCAGAAGATTTGGTCATGATTCTTCTCTACCACGCGATTTCGGGCGTTCCTGGAACGCGCTCCGCGCGCGTAGGAGGCGCGTTTTCGACCGACCTGGCGCCGACGCCCTCCGACCATGTCATGACGCAGCAGCGCCCCCCTGCGCGCACGAGAACGCCTGTCCCGACGGTGCCGCTGTGAGGGAGTGGAGATGACTCGGATTCTCGTCAAGCAAAAAAATGCACAATGCTCCTCTGGTCAGTGAATCTGTCGCCTCCTCCATCTTGAGCTTCGGTCTCAGGTTTCGGCGTCGCTGCTGCTCCTCTTTCTGCTCCGGCGTGCGTGCTCCCTCGTTCATCGGGCTTGTCGGCGGAGATCCCTTTGCGCGGGCAGTGAGTTGGTTGCCGAGGTAGACGCGGTAGCCACCGTCGAGCAGGTGGCGGACGATTACGCCGGCTCGGGCGTACCGTTCCCGGCGCTCGGCGAATGCAACGTTGAGGAGCTTATCGCTGCTGGAGCTGCGGCCCTCGGTCGGTCAGTGGCCGTGTCGATGGTGCAGATCAGGCGCGTGCGGGTGCGTGTGCGTGATGGGCTGGTGGCGATGCCGGTGCGAATGCGGCTCCGGCCCCTCGTCGCCGCGGTGGGCGTGCTGGTGATGCTCGTCGTGCACGTGCAGGTGCTCGTGCTCGAGCGCGTCGTGGGTGTGCGCGTGCTCGTGATGCTCGCGCACCAGCAGCGCGACGCCGAGCGCCATCAGCACGCCCGCACCCAGGAGCCGCCCGCTCGGCCGCTCGCCCAAAAGAGCCAGCGATGCCAACGCGCCCACGAAGGGAGCCGTCGCGAAGAGGGCGCCCGTGCGCGCCGCACCGAGGGCCCGCAGCGCGCGGATGAAAAGCAGCAGGCTGGTGCCGTAGCTCAGGGCCCCCAACACGAGCGCCGCCGCCGCCGTCCGACCGCTCGGCCAGTGGGCGCCGGTCGCCCACACCAGAACGAGCGCGCACGCGCTGGCACCCAGCCCCTTGCAGGCCACGATCGCGCGCGGGTCGCGCGCCGACAGCTTCTGGGTCAGGTTGTTCTCGAGACCCCAGCCCAGGCAAGCGCCCGCAATGGCGA
>DATFWX010000060.1:0-14067 GCA_035258845.1 Polyangia bacterium
TGGCCCCGCCAACCGCGAGCGAGAACGCGGTCGCGGTCAAGGTGGAAGGCTCGCGGGCCGATCTGCGCATGCTCGAGCCCGAGGCCGCTCGGCCGGTCGTGCTCAAAGAGCCCACGCCGACGCCGGATCACATCTATCGGATGAACCACATCTGGGGAAAGACCTACCGCATCGAGGTCGCGAGCCCGCGTGGCAGCCGCGAGCGGCGCTTTCTGGCCTGGATGACCGCGGGCGGGGCCCGCGACTCGGCGCCGCGGGCCGAGCGGGTGGCGGGCAGCGGGCTTCGCGGCGGACGCGGCTTTGTGGGCGGCCGGTCGGTCGCGGTGCTGTTCGTCGACAACGAGGACGGCGGCCAGGCCACTCTGCCCGGTGGCGCCGATCTGGTGGTGGTGTCGGGGCTACGGCCTGGGCACGGCTACCAGGTCGACGTGACGGCCGCCGCCGCCGGTCGGTGCACGGTGAGCGTGCGTGTGCTGGCCGCCGGGCGAGGCGGGCAGACCGCTTCGGCCGCGGGCGCGCTGCGGATGTCGGCGGCGGCCTGCACGTCGCGCTGAGCATGCGGATCGTCGGTGTGTGCTCGGCGGCCGACGTGGCCACGGCGCGCCAGCTATTCGAGGAATATGCGGCCGGCCTGGGCGTCGACCTGTCGTTTCAGGGCTTCGCCCAGGAGCTGGCCGGGCTGCCGGGCGCCTACGCGCCGCCGTCCGGTCGGTTGCTCCTTCTCTGGGACGGCGACGCGCTGGCGGGTTGCGTGGCCCTGCGGCCGCTGGGCGCCGGCGGCGGCCTGTGCGAGATGAAGCGCCTATATGTGCGCCCGGCTTTCCGCGGACGCGGCCTCGGGCGCCTGCTGGCTCAGGCCGTGATCGCGGAGGCGCGGACGATTGGCTATCTGCGCATGCGGCTCGACACGCTGCCGTTCATGGGCGCGGCCAGCGCGCTCTACCTTTCACTGGGCTTCGTGAGCATCGCGCCCTATCGGGAAAACCCGATTCCGGGCGCTCAATTCTTCGAGCTTACGTTGTAGCCGCTCATCGTCGGGCGATGGGTGGTGGGGGTAGCACGTGGTCGCGGAAGGCGGCCGGGTTGCCGGTCATGCCCTCCATCGCCGCCAGCGCCAGGTTGTACATCTCGCGCGCGGTCACATAGTGGAGCGCCCAGCGGACGCCGTCGTTGTAGCGGCCGCACAGCTCGCGATGCAGCGCGCGGCCGCCCTCGCCCAGCAGCGAGGCCGCCTGGGTCTCGGGCGCTCCGTGGGTATGCACCTTGACGAACACCCACTCGGGCCGGCCGGCCACGTGAATGCCCTGCGCGACCCAGGTGCAAACGCGCGCAGGTGTGGCCGGATCGGCGGCCGTCAGCGCGCCGTTCTCGACGCGTAGCCTGAGCCCGCCCGGACGACGCGCCAGCGCGAGTGGCCCCTGGACCATGAGAATGCGGTCATGCCGAACCTGGCCCACCCGCGCGCGCAGGCCGTGCTCGTAGGCGCGCGCGCGCGCAAGGTCCCCGTCCGGCCAGTAGATCTGGTTGACGATGCCGGGCTGGCACTCATCGGGGGCCGACGGAAAGGTGAAGTCGGCAAAGCAACCGGTCGCGTGGAGCAGGGGGATCTCGTCATCGACGCCGCACCAGCGCCGGTCGGCGCGCGCGTTGGCCAGGCACCAGTTGCCATGGATGAACGCGTAGCGCGGCCGGCCACCGGCCTCGCGCGCGAGGTGGCCGTGGCTCGCATAGGCGCCCAGGTAGCGCCCGATGTCGTGACGCAGCTTCTCGCGGGTATCGCCATCGTGATGCAGGTGCAGCTCCACCTCGGCCAGGCCGGCGCGTGCGAGCGCCGCCAGCCGCTCGAGGTAGGACGGTGCATACTGCTCGCCCGGGAAAAAAAAGCTGTGGCGAGGCGGCCGTCCATCGGCGTCGCGGAACTCCCGGGCCAGCTGAGGGTAGCCCTCGTGCCACGCGCGCACCCGCGCCTCGCCAATTTCGGCTGGTGCGTCGCCCCAGAGCGGCTCGTAATGGTCGCACAGCGCGAACAGGAGATGCCGGGGGGCGCGCACGGGGATCAGCCGGCGGGCCGCGCGCGTGGCCAGGTGGCGCGCATAGCCGCCCAGCCACGTGTGCAGGTTCTTGCCTCGCATCCGCGCCAGCATCTGGTCCCCCAGCATAGCCTACTCGCGCGCTCTGAAAGCGATAACCAACCAACCGTCGGCGCAGCCGAAAAAACTGGACGCGCGGGAGCGGAAAACTGGACGCGCGGGAGCGGAAAAACTGGACGCGCGGGAGCGGAAAACTGGGCGCGCCAGAGCGGAAAACTTGACGCGCGCGGCCAGGCGCATGTTACCGATCCTCTCGCGTGCTGCCCGCTCGCCTGTTGGCCGGCCTCGACTCGCCGCGCGCCGCCCCCCTCATCCTCGCGGGCGGCCTGGGCGTGCGCGTGGCCGCGCTCGCGCTCTCGGCCGCCCAGCCGCTGCTCGACGACGCTCTCGACTATCACCGCATGGCGCTCGATCTTCTGGCCGGCCTCCGGTTCGAGCCCGATTGGCCGCCCGGTCTGCCCTACTTCCTCGCCGCCGCGGCCGCGCTCGCAGGCCCCTCTGCGCTGGTCGCCCGTGCGAGCATGCTCCTCCTCTACCTCGGCCTGTCGGCGGTCGTGTGGCTTCTGGCCTATCGCCTGCAGGGCCGGGCCACTGCCAACCTGGCCCTGCTCCTGATCGCGCTTGCGCCCACCCAGATCCTGCACGCGGTCACGCCGCTCACCCAGCTTCCAACCGCGTTCCTGCTGGTCGCGGCCGTGCTTTCGGCCTGGCGAGCCAGCGATGCCCCCACCTGGGCCCCCCTGGCGTCGATGGGTCTGTGCCTGGGTGCGCTGGTGCTCGTGCGTCCGCCCAGCGCCCTGGTGTGCCTTGGGTTGCCGCTTGCGCTCGTCTTCCTGACCCGCCCGCGGCGCGTGCGCGCGGCCCTGGTGCCGCTCGCCCTGGCAGCCGCGCTGGTGGGCGCCTGGACCTGGAAAGCGCACGCGATGACCGGCCGCTTTTTTTTCATCAACAATGCCAACGCGCAGAACCTGTTTTACGGAAACAACCCGTGGACGCCCCTGTACCGGACCTGGTGGTTCGGCTCGCACAAAGCGGGCGAGCCCGACGTGCCCACCCAGTTCGTGGCCCTGCATCGCTCAATCGGCGCGCACCCGCCCGCCGAGCGCGACCGGCTGTTCACGCGCACCGCGCTCGATCACATTCGAGCGCGCCCCGATCTGTTCGTGCTGCGCTCGCTCAACCGACTGCAGGTCTACTTCGCCTTCGACACCTACACCGGATCGTTCCTGATCAAACGTGGGGGCGCAGGTCGCCTGCCGGGCCTCCTGGTGCTGGGCGTGGACGCGCTCGTGTATCTCCTGGTCGTGGCGGCCGCGCTGGCGTTCTTCGCCGCCCACTGGCCGCTCGAGCCCCCCGGGCGACGCCTGGTCACGCTGGCGCTCGCGGCTGCCCTCCTGTACTCGGTGCCCTACTGGCTCTCTTTCGCGCACCCGACCTACCACTTTCCGATCGTGCCCCTGTTCCTCCCATTTGCAGCCGCCTTTGCGGTCCAACCGGCGCCGATACGCAGGCGGTACCTGTTCTGGGGCGGGCTGACGGCGCTCGCGCTCATTCAGGTGCCCTGGGTAATTACGATGGCTTCGCGCGTGTGAGTACGCTCAACCGATCAGCACGACGCCGAGGTTGCGCTCACTCGGCAGCTCTCCGGCCAGCCGGCGCAGCTCGGGCTCGCGCGTGCGGCCGGCCCGCGCGACGATGAGCACGCCCTCGCACAGCGCGACCGCTGACAGGTGCTCGCCCAGCCGGTCGAAGCCGGTGAGATCGACCAGCACGTGCGCGAACAGCTCGGCGCCGTGCTCGATCAGCCGCTTGAGCTGCGGCACCCCTGCACCCGCGTCGCCGGCGCGCGGTGGCACCAGAAGAGCCAGCGAGCCGCGCAGCCAACGGGTCGCGAAGAGGGAATCGGTGCCGGCGGGCTCGCCCTCGACCAGCGCCGACATGGCCGGCCAGCGTACGTTGGCATCCACGAAGGCAACGGTGGCACCCGACAGCTCCACCAGAGCCAGCCCGAGCTGCACGGCCAGGGGCGGAACCGCCACCTCTGCCGACGCGGGCACCAGCCCGATGACCTTTTTCTGCAGCTGCCGCACGCGGCGCGCGATGCGGACGCACTCTCCGTGCACGCGCGGATCCTCGGCGTCGGTGATGACCTCGATGCCGAGGCCGCGCAGCCCCCGGTCCTCCGGGCCCATGGTGAGCCGAGCATAGCGCACTCGTGGCAGACGCGGTCAGTTGCGCGGCGGGGCGGCTTCCATTACCTTTCCGTCGTGATCAAGATCTGCCCGCGTTGCCGCAGCACCTGGGCCGGCGGCCTGGCGTGCGAACAGTGCGGCGCCACCCTGGTGGACCCGTTCGCCGACGATGCGCAGCAGTTCCCCGAGGAGGTATGGCGCTACATCCGCCTCCAGTATGGCGCCCGGCGCGGGATGATCGTGCGCGTGCTCGCCATCCTCCTGGGAGCGGCGGCCGGCTTCCTCCTGTTGCGGCCGGCGATCGCGCTCGCCCCGCCCTGGTCGGCCCCCGCGGCTGCAGGCGCGGTGCTGGCGGGCTTTGCCACCTGGTGGCTCTTGCACATGCTGGCCGGGCAAGCGGTGCGGGTGTGGGTCTTGCGGCGGGGGCGGCTCAACAAGGGGCGACTGGCCCGCGCCCTGCTTCGGCGCGCCTTACGCTAATCCGGCCCCGGCTTCTTGCGGCGGCCCATGGTGGCCAGGGTTGCGCGCGCGAACACCGCCACGTGCGCGCCGAACGCAAGACCCCAGGCCAGTGCGACCCACTGCGCCCAGAAGGTCTCGGGCGTGAGGAATCGGTTGACGGCGAATGCCGCCACCAGCCCGCCCGCGAGCACCAGGAAATGGATGGTCAGCCAGGTCCGATGCTGGTCCCGGATCCGGACGGCCCGACTGGGCTCGAGGCGCTGCGCCACCCGAGACATATGCCGGCCTACGGGCGCGGCGTCAAGCGCGCGCGGCTCAGGCGTCCGCCAGGCGCCGCGTCGCTTCGGGCAGCGCGTCCAGCCAACGCTGGACCCGCGCCTGGTCAGCCCCCAGCGCGCGCAAGAGCAGCGCGGGCGCGAACACGTCCTCCGGCTCGGCGAGCGGCGTCTCGAGCCACTGCCACACGTAGCGCACGACCTCGTCGGCATTCCAGCGCAGCGCCTCGACGATCTCGGTCACGCGCGCGTGCGCCTGGGCCTGGTGCTGCTCGCGCTCAGGCCCCTGCTCCTGCTCTGCTACGTAGCGCAGACGGTCGCCCAGACCGTTCAGCTCCTCGATCTGATACTCCACCAGCTCGCGCGCAAAGGCTTCCCGCTCGGCGCGCGGCAGCGCCCGCTCGAGCAGCGTGCTCTTGATGTCCGCGCCCGCCATCATCCGTTGTCGGGGTCGATGTGCGCGGCCCACTTGCGCCCATTGGTCGAGCTCAGGCGGTGGGTTCCCATGGTCCACAGCCGCTCCTCGGCCACCAAGAGACGATAGAAATCGGTCCTGTCCTCGTCCAGGCCATGCTCCACCACGTCCCAGCGACCCTTTTTGCGCACGTACAGGTCGTCGACCGCAGCCACGTACAGGTCGCCCTTGAACGTCTCCACGTCCGAGAGCGTCAGCTCCGCGCCGTCCGGGAGCTGCTCGACCTTCCACTTCTTGCCGTCGCCCTCGACGATCACGCCCATGCTGCCGACCGCAACGATGTGGTTCTTCGAAAAGCAGCGCACGCCCCAGAGCTGCACATTGGTCAGCACGGGCAGCTTGGTCCACTTCTTCCCATTCCAGTGCGCGATCAGCCCGCCCGACCCGACCACGTAAATGTCGTTGGCGGCGGTGCCATGGATGGCGTTCAGCGTGAGCTGCGATTTGGTGTTGGGCCCCGGCTCGGCCAGCCCGTCGTCCATGTGTTGCAACTTGTCCTTGCGCCTCACATAGACCTGACCCGACATGCCACACACGTACAGCTCGCCCTCGATCATGCGCATCATGGTGGGGGGGCCGAGCTTGCGGCCGTGGGTGTAACCCGAGTCTGGGAGCTGCTCGGTCTGTCTGCCCGCGCTCGAAAGAAGCATGAACTCGCCGGTCCGACAGACCATCCACGTGCAGGTGTCGCCCACCACAAGGGACTGGCCGCGCACATTGGGAACCTGGGAGGCGCCCCAATCGGGCGGGTTGGTCTCGAAGATCGAAATCACGGTCGCCTGCTGGTCGTGCTCGAGCTCATCCGGAATCGAAATGATCGAGATGCGGCGACGCTTGGCGTTGTACGACATGTCGACGTAGCTTGCCACCAGAGCCATCAGCGCTCTCCTTTCGCGATCAATCGCTCTTTGCCTTCTTCGCGAGTTTAGCAAAGATGGCCTTCATTGCCTTGAGGGCTTTCTGGCCCTTGGTCTCGGCGCCGGACGGCGCGGAGTCGCAGCGCACCGGCCGGTCTTCCTCGGGGTTGCCATGCCCGTCGTTGAGCGCTTTTTTCAAACAGGCTTTGTCGCAGCCATCGAGCGTCGACATCACGGCTTCGATGCCTGCATCACGAGCCTGGCCAAACCCCCACTTGTTGGTGCCGCCGCTGGCGGCAGCGGCCGAGTACTCGAGACCGTCCATCTTGAAGTGGGCCTGGCCATGCTGCAAGAGGTGTTGATTGCGCCCGGTCACGCAAATGCAGGGCGCCTTCCGGGCGCTGTACTTCCAGCGCTTGGGCCCGCGCTTCGAGCCCGGGAATTTGAACATGTGCTTGGGAATGATGTGGTGCGGCGTCTTCCGGATCGACTTGCCCTTCGCATTCTTGTACTTGGGGCAGGTGTTGGGTTTCCAGGCCGACAGGACGCAATTGGGGCCGCATGGCTTGCCGTTGCCCATGGCCTGCTTGGCCGCCTGGACCCACGGCCCGGTGCCGGGCGGATCGCTCATGTGGTTGTGAGTGGCCATGTCGAGATGACGCACCGCCGACTCGCCCTCGAGCTGCACGTCGAACGAGAAGCTGCGGAAGTAGGCCTTGCCCTGCGTGTTGTGCGTGACCACATTGCCGCCCTGCGGCTTGCCGGCCTCGTCGCCCGTCGACTTGGAGATGTTCGACTTGCTGGTCGCGATCGGGTTGGAGTCGGCCAGAACCGAGCTCGCGCAATCGGTGACATCGCTCGCCATGGTGTTGTTGGGGAGCGGGGTCGGAATCGGCCCGGCTGGTGGCGGAGGCGGGCACAGGCACACGTCGGGGAAACAGGCCATGCCCTTGCCTGAGCTATCCTTGTGAAACGCGCTGCGCCCATTGATGAAGATGTTGTCAGCCATGCCCGATCTCGCTCAGGAAGACGGCGCCCCGGAGCGGCCCTTCGGCCCCACCCGTGTAGAGCACGCCGGCTGGAATTGCGCCCAGCTCCTCGGGCACCGAAACGCCGCCCATGCGCAGCATGAAAGCCGCATAAGCGAGCGTGAGCGGGCCCAGCGCGGCCCCGACCTCGCCCACGCTGACCGCGACCGTCAGGGCTGCCAGCCGATCCTTGCGTCGGGGCCGCAAGCGTGTGTGCGCGATCGCGGCCTCGTAAAACCGATAGCGCTCGCCCGACAGGTCATAGGCATGCAGCGCAATCTGCTGCATGGTGACCTCGGCGTCGGCCAGCGCGGCGCGCACGGCGCGGGTCATGCCCTGGGCGGAATTGGGCTTGCGCGAGGCGCGCGTGGCCGGCTCCTCGGCCATGCCGAACCCGCGCACCCAGGCTAGCGCCCGCGCGTCGCGCCGGCGCGAGATCCGCAGGCAGGCCGCCGCCTCACCCGGAATGACGCCGTCCCATACGTCCTCGGTCGCGATCCGCTGCTCGCCCATCAGGCGGCGCAGCCGCGCTAGGTCGAGCAGACTGTCGACGCCCGCCACGTAGCAGGCGGGCACCCGTCCCGAGGCCAGCAGCGCGTCGGCGGCCGCCAGCGCGGGCACCACCGCGGCATGGCCGCCCGCAAACAGGCGGCTCTGTTCGAGCTCGATGCGCACGCTCGCGTGCTCGGCGATGCGGCCCAGGAGCGCCTCCGCATTGAGCGTCATCTCGTCGGGCTCGGGCGCGCACAGGAGCAGCGGCGCCGGCTCGGCCTCGAAGCCGCGGGCGCACTCGGCCAGCGCATGCGAGGCCATCACCACCAGCCGGTCGGCGCCGACCGCGACATCGTTCAGGATGGGCGTGGGCGCGCACACCAGCGGCTCGCCCTCCTGGGGCGGGTACACCTGCACCTCCTGAAACCGCGCCAACCGGGTGCGCAGAGAGCCCATGGTCTGGCCCACGTTCAAGCCCACCGGTGTGAACGCTCCCACCGACTGGATCGCGAGCTGCCTCATGTCGGCATCCCGGGCAAAAGCGAGCGCGGCTGCAGGTACTGCTTGCCGCTTTTCATCGCACGTACGACTCCGGGCCAAGGCTGACCAACCAGCACGCTGGCCAGCGACAGCACGTTGGGCTCGGGGAAGTGGCACACCCGTCCCACCAGCGAGACCCGACGCTGGGCGGGCTCGATCACGATGGTGTCGGATCGCAGCCGCTCATAGATCTCACGCCCGCGCTTGTCGCGGAACGCGACTGGCACCTCGAGCGCAGGCAGACGAAACCGATCGTGGCCGGCCGGCGTCATGTAATGGAGGCGCACCTCCTCGCCGGGCAGGTAGCCGTCGAGCTGCTGATCGGCGGGTGCGCAGTTGTGAAAAGCCGGATCGAAATCGGCCGGCGCGAGCGGGTAACGCTCTTCCATCCAGGCGTCGTCGTAGGTGCCGGCCAGCCGAATGCGCGGCTGCCAGCTCTTGCCGACGGGCCCGAACCCGACCGGCGCCGGATGGTCGTCCCACGACTCGATGAGATGGCGCGGATCCTCGAAATTGGGCGCAGGCTGGCCCTCCAGGGCCGGCGCCTTGCGCCGCATCCCGCGTCCGAACGGGTTCTTGGGCTCGAAGCATTTGGGGTCGTCGGGATCGGTGCCGCCGAACGCGCGCTCCCACTCGAGCGGCATGCGCGCAAACGGGCGCGGCTTCGAGAGCGCCAGCGTCTTGACCACGCCCGGGATCCAGGCCCGATCGCCGAACACGCGGACCGTCTTGCGAATGCGATTGCCGACCTCGAGCGTGGCGTCGATCTGTCCAACCGGAGTCGGCAGCGCGAGGGCGCCGTGCAAAAGCACGTCGACGCGCGGCTTGAACGGACAGTAATCGGCCTCGTACAGGGGCCCCGACAAGCCGGGCTCGCCTGCGTACACGTCCACCTCGACCAGGGGCTGCGGGTCGGCCGGCAGGAGCTCGCCCTTTTCGTCCCAGCTATAGGTGGCCTTGACGATCAGCGCGTAGAACTCGACCGCCTCGGGATCGATGCCGATGATCTCGCCGACGGCAAAACGCGTGAAGTTGGAAAACATCGCCATCGTGCGCGTCTCAGTTGAGCCGGATGATGCCGCCCTTGATGCGGTTCGAATGCGAAGCGCGACTGAGCACGTCCTTGCCGCGCAGCTGCACTTTGCCCTCGGCATCGAGCTTGAGCGACGAGCGACCGCACACGATCTGGACCCCCTCGCGTGCGCGCAGCGTGACGTGCGGCGCCGCGATGACCAGGTTGACCTCGACCTCGGCGTGCTCTTCGCCCGGCAGCAGGCACCACAGGATCGCGTGCCGCCCGGTCAGGGCGACCGTGCACTCGACCGGCGCCACGGCAAGCGCGGCCCGCAGCCAGCGCACGTCGACGTGCTGCGGCAGTCGCGCGTCCAGGCTGGCCCCGCTCTCGGTCGTGACCTGCGCGGTGCCGTCCTCTGATAGCGCGGTCACCTGCCCGTCCACGACCACACCTCGCGGTACGGCCGGCTGCGGCTTCATTCTCAGCTTGTGTGCTCGCTTCATCCTCATCCCTTTCGTGACGGCGGGGTGTTGCCGCCATAGAGCCACCCGCCGGTGGCAAATCGTTTCAGTCGGGGCTCGAGCTCGCTGCGCCAGCCCGAAATGGCGCCCCGCTGGCGCTCGATCGGCCAGCTGGGGTCGAACGGCACGTGCAGCCCGGTGCGCGCGACCAGATCCAGAAACGCGAGATCGCGGTCGGGTGCGGAGGCGCCCGGGTCGGCCAGCACCGCCAGCGGGACGGCCGTCGTCCAGGGAGCGCCCCGATAACGCCGCCCGGAGGCGACCTGGGCGCGCGCGGGATCGGGGCTGCCGGTCAGGCGCTCGAGCGCGGGCAGCGCGTGCTCGCCCAGCTCGGGGTCACGAACGAGCAGGATCAGCATCTCCAGCGCCGCCGAGGCGCCCAGCCAGCCCAAGGTGCGGATGGCGACCGGCGCGGCTTCGCCACCCGCCCGCGCCACTTGCGCCAGGGCCGCCACGTCGCGCTCGTCACCACACGCCGCCAACACCTCCACCAGCCGCACCGGCGGCTCGGGCTCGTCGGCCACGCGCCGTCGCATGCGCTCGCGTGCACGGGCGCCGCCCAGCACCGCGGCTGCGGTCAGAAGCGCGCTCGCCGCCGGCTCCATCTGCGCCCATTGCGAAAGCTCCTCGAGCTTGGGCACCAGATGGCGCTTGCCGGTGCGCAGGGCTGCGGTGGCAGCAGCCGCCACCACGGCCGGGTCGGGGTCGGCGAGCAGCGCCGTCACGGCATGTTCCTGCAGCAGGCCCCGCTCAGCCGCGATGGTCACGGCGCCCGCGCGCACGGACCCTGGGGCCTCGACTCGCAAGAGCCCGACCAGGCGCGCCGACACCTCGGGATGGGGCGACAGACGCAGGGCTTCCAGAACGCCCGGGTGGGCCGCTTCGGGCAGCGCTTCCAGCGCGCGGAATACCGCGTCGACCGCATCCACGCCGCTGATCGCGCAGAGCGGCAGCGCCGCTGCAAACCCGGCCGGCGCGCCGTCGACGCCCTCGAGCGCCTCGGCCAGCCGAGCCACCACGTCATCGCCCAACCAGGCCACCGCGTCCACGCGCTCGTAGATGCGCTGCTCGGTCGCCGCCAACCGAATCCACGGTGTCCCCGGATCGCCCTGTTCAAAGCGGCGTTGCTCGTAAAGAGTGGCCAGCACCGCCAGGTGCGTGGCCAGAAGGTCATCCGGCAGCGGCTGCTCGGGCACGGGCAGGGTCAACGGCGCCGGGGGCTCCGAAGGGGCCTCCTCCGCTTCTGGCTCCGGCTCCGAGCCTGGCAGCGGTCCGCCCTGCTGGATGGCGGCCGCCATGGCCTTGAGCTCCTCCATCGTGAAGCCGGGTGGCGCGTCGTCGGGCTCCTCGGGCTCGGGCGGCGGGGCCTGGGGAGCCGGCGCAAACGTAGGCCCGACCGTCAATCGATCGATGGCGTGGAGCAGCAGCTTGGCGCGGCTCCACTGGTACAGCACGCCCGCGCCCGTTCCCACGCGCCCGGCCGGGTCCATCCGCATCGCTTTCCGGTTCTGGAAGTTGGCCAGCGCGACTTCCTGCAGCTGTTTCTGGACCGGGAACAGCAGGGCGAGCGCGCGCGCGGTCTCGTGGAGGACCAACGTCGCCTCCGTGCTCTGGAGCGGCCGCTCCTGCAAAAGCGCCAGGCCAGCCGAGAGCTGCCGCATGGCATCGGTGACCGCGTCGGCTCGCTTGCCCTCGCTGGCCGTGGGTGCGAGCGCGTCGTAGAGCGCTCGGATGGCAGCGACCAGGGCCTGCCCGGCCCCGGCTCGATCGATGTCGGGCTCGGCCAGCTCGCCAAGACGCGCGAGCACGCGGTTCAAGACCGCGTTGGCCTCGCGCACGCCGGCCTGCGGGTCGACGGTCTGGGTCCCAGGCTCCGCCATCAGTTCTCCGTGATTTTGGAGCCCTTGATCACCACATCGCCGTCGGCGGTGATCTCGATCTTGCCGCCCTTGATCACGATGTCGCCGCTTTTGGCGAATTCCATCTTGGCCGAGCCCACCGTGATCGCGAGACCGTCCTGGGCCGCCAGCGCCACCTCCTTGGCCTTGAGCCCGTAGGTCTTCTCCACCTGGTGCTGGTAGTCGCCCTTGACCGCGACCGCCATGTCCTGGCCCGCCTTGACGCTGCGGTTCCCCTTGGCATCCTCCCTGAGATCGCCTTTCACCTTGACGGTGCGCGAGCCGCCCACGGTCTCGGACTTTTGGCCACCGACCACTTCGACCTTGGCGCCACCGACCGCCTCGAACTTGAGGCCGCCGATGGCCTCGTTCATGGCCCCGCCCACCGTGACCATATACGCGCCGCCCACCGCCAGCGCCTTGGCCAGGCCCACGCTCTCCGAGGCCGCCAGGAGAACCATCAGCGTACGGCTCGACTTGACCGAGATCTGCTGGCCGCCCGTGATGGTCTCGGTGTGATTGCCGGTCACGCTCACGGTGCGGTTGCCGGTCACGCTCAGCGTCTGGTCGCCGCTGATCGTGCTCTGGTCGTTGCCCTTGACGGTCAGATCCTGGTTGCCGTCGATCTCGCGACTGCGATCCTTGACCACGTGCAGGTGCTCGTTGCCGCCCACGCGCTGGGTCTTGTCGTTCTCGACGTCGATGTTGAGGTCCTTCTGCGCGTGCAGGAACACCTCTTCGGAGCCGGCCGCGTCCTCGAACCGCAGCTCGTTGGATCCGCCGCCGCCCTTGGACGAGTTGGACTTGAGCGTGCTCTTGGTCTTCTCGCCCGGCAGCGACTCCGGCGGCGGGTTGAGGCCGTTGTACACGCGCCCGGTCACCAGCGGCTGGTCGGGATCGCCCTCCAGAAACTCCACCACCACCTCTTGACCGATGCGCGGGATGTAGAGCGCACCATAGCCCCCGCCCGCCCAGGCCTGCGTGCAGCGGATCCAGCAGGAGGTGTTCTCGTCGTTCTTGCCGTCGCGGTCCCAGTGGAATTGCACCTTGATGCGGCCGTGCTCGTCGGTATGGATCTCCTCGCCCGACGGCCCGGTCACGATCGCGGTCTGCGGGCCCTGCACGATCGGCCGCCGCGTGCGCCTGAGAGGACGGAAGGGAACATCGGCCGGAATGCACGAAAACTCGTTGCGATAGCCCGTCCCGTCCTGGGGCTCCGTGATCTGCTCGTCGGTCAGCGCCTGCGGCTGCTGACCGCCGTGCTTGACCGAGACCAGAAGGTACCGGCCGTCGAGGTCCGGATGGTCCTCGAGCTCGATCGTGAAGCCGGGCTGAAGGCGCCGGCAGACGCTGGCGCCCGCACAGACCAGGCTGCGCCAGCGCTGCTCTTGCAGCCGCACTTTGGCGTAGCTCTTGCCAGCGCCCGGATCCTGGTACTCGCCCGGGTAGTCGTACACCTCGAGCGCGGGATCGCCCTTGTCGTCGTCGTCCTGGGCGGTCAGATCGAGCGCCGGGTTTTCGAAGTTGAAGTCCCGCAGCGCGACCGCGCCCGGACGCAGCTCACGCCGCTGCGAAATTGCGTAGATGGCCTCGCTTTCGGCCACCATGCCCGCGCCCTCGCGAAACACGATCTTGGATTCTCCGTCCGGGATGGGCTTGGGCGTCGAGGGTGAATCGGCCAGCACCAGCGTGTGCTCGTTCTTCTTGTGCTCGAACCAATAGTAGATGCCCTCTTCCTCCATCAGCCGCGACACGAAGGCGAAGTCCGACTCGCGGTACTGCACGCAGTAGATCCGTTTCTTGTACTTGCCGGCATCCAGCGTCGAGCGCTGCTTGACCGTGCCCTCGTCCAGCACCTTCTTCAAAATCTCGGGCACCGACAGGTTCTGGAAGATGCGGCTGCGCTGGACGTAGCGCAGCTTCCACAGCAGCGGCACCACATCGCACAGGTAGCGGCGCCGCTTGGGCCCGGAGCCGGTGCCCAGCGCCGCCATGCGCCGGACCATGCCGTGCACGAATCGGTTGCCGCCACCGGCCAGGTTGACCGTGAGCAACGCCGGCTGGCCGATCAGCTCGTTGGTGTCGACGGTCTGATCGGGCTGGCCCACCAGCTCGACCTCGAAGTGGAACGGGCGCGACAGGGTCTCCTGGCCCTGAAACCCGATCACCTGGAGCGCCCCGTCTTTGTACGGCCCCGCTTCGAATTCGAACTCGGCCTGGTT
>DATFWX010000061.1:0-24429 GCA_035258845.1 Polyangia bacterium
GTTTCGAGAGCGAAACCCACCTGGCGGCAAGCAGCGCCAGCGTGGTGGTGGCCTGGATCGATCACCTCATCATGCCGCGCCTGCTCACGATCGGATACGCGATCTCGCGCGACGGCGGCACGACCTTCAGCGCCCCCCAGCACATCATGGCCCCGGGCGGTCGCGAGGCCGGCGATCCCAGCGTGGCCGCCGACGGGCAGGGCGGCTTTTACGTGTCGTTCGTGGGCTTCCAGCCCAACATGACCACGCTCGACGCCCACATCTATCTGTCGCACCTTGCGCCCGGCGGCACCACTTTCGGCGCCCCCAGTGCAGTCGATCAGGGCGCGGGCGGCGATTTCGACAAGCCCTGGGTCATCGTCGACAATGCAGGCGTCGTACACGTGACCTGGCTCGACTTCGGTGTCAATCAGCTTATCGCTGCTCGCTCGAGTGACGGGGTGAGCTGGACCGGGGCCACTGTGCCCGGCGACGGCAATCTGATGTACCCGTGCCTCGACCGCGCGGCCGGCGCCTCGGCGCCCCTGTACCTGACCTTCCTGACCATCACCGACCCGCAGGCGCCCGTGGTGAGCCTGCGCCGTTCGATCGACGGCGGCACGACCTGGACCCAGCCCTACATCACCGATCCCGCCACCGATGCCGTGTTCCAGGATCCGACCTGCGAGGTGGCTGGCGATGAGGTCTGGATCGCCTACGCGCAGGGCTCGGGCATCTGGTCGAGCATGCAGACTCCGCTCGCCGAATCCGTGCGCGTTGTGCATTCGCGCGATCGCGGGGTGACCTGGAGCGCGCCCGTCACCGTGACCGCCGCCACCGCCGGCGAGCGCTATCTTCTGCCCGCGCTCGCGCGTACACAGGCCGGGCTGCTCATGGTCATCTATTACGCGGGCACCGACGGTGGGCCGGCGACGCTCGAGCGTGCGGTCTCGCCCGACGGCGGCGGAAGCTGGGCGCGCGCGCCGCTCGGCATGACCGGCACCCTGACCGGCGTGCGCACGGCCCGCACCTGGCTGGGCGATTACATCGGCGCCACCGCCAGCGGCGCCAGCGTGCTCGCGGTCTTCGACGACAACACGAGCACCTGCGTGGGCGTGGCGGAGCAGTGCTCGCACATCCGGTTCTTAAGCGTAACCCCTTGACAGGTCTCGGAATCTCGGTACCGTCTGGGCATGAGCGGCGAGCGCAGGAGCGGGGTTTCGAGGCCTGCGAGCCGCGAAGGAATACAATGACCAACCTGAACCCGCGCATCCAGCGTGACGAGTTTAGGGCGTTCGTGGGCAAGAAGGTCATGATCGGTACGATGTCGTATCACTACGTCAGCGGGCGCGTGGAGGAGCTGGACCAGCCCGGAAACCTGCTCAAGGTCCGGGTGGGTGGCCAGCTCGTGCTGGTGCCGCTCGATCAGGTGGCCACCATCCAGGAAGCGCCCGAGTCGCAGGCCGAGTACGTGAAGTAATGGCGTTCGTAACGCGCGTGCGCGTGCGCTTCGGCGACGAGGATCACGCGCAGATCGTCTACTATCCGCGCTTTTACAACTTCTTCCACATCGCATTCGAAGATTTCTTCAACGAGCAGGGCCACGACTATCAGAAAGTGCTCGATGTCGAGCGGCTCGGCTTCCCGACCGTGCACGTGGAGACCGACTTTTTTCGCACGCTCAAGTTCGGCGACGTGTTCGAGATCGAGGTCGCGGTCGAGCGGGTCGGCAGGAGCTCGGCCACCTTCCGGTATCGCGGGCGCAAGGACGGCGAGCTGGCCGCCGAGGCGCGCATGACGGTCGTGTGCGTGGACATGCGGACCTGGAAGGCGGTCGAGATCCCCCAGCCGCTGCGGGCGCTGTTCGAGCGCAACCGCGTGTGACGGCCATGACCCCGGCTGTGCCGGTTCCGGCCGCCACCGTGATCCTGGTTCGGGAGCCGCTCGAGGTGCTGCTTCTGCGGCGCCACCAGAAGTCGAGCTTCATGGCCTCGAGCTTCGTGTTCCCGGGCGGCAAGCTCGATGCGGGCGAAACGCCGGCGCAGGCGGGCGCGCGCGAGCTACGGGAGGAGGCGGGCGTGCAGGTGGATGCGGACGCGCTTACGCCCTGGGCGCACTGGATCACGCCGTCGGTGGAGCCGCGCCGATTCGACGTGCGCTTCTTTCTGGCCCGCATGCCGCCCGGCCAGATGGCGGCCCACGACGCCGAGGAGACCACCGCGGAGCTGTGGACCTCGCCCGCGGCCGCGGTGGCCGCGCAGGCCCAGGGCACCCTCAAGCTGCCGCCGCCCACCCTGCGCACGCTCGAGGAGCTGGCGGCGTGCGCGGACGTGAGCGCACTGTTCGAAGAAGCGCGCGCGCGTGCGGCCGCCGGCGAGATCGTGCCCATTCTGCCCAAATTCGCGCCCTTCGAAGGCACCCTCGCGCTGCTTCTGCCGTGGGATCCCGAATACGCGAGCGCGGTCGGCGAGGGCCTGCCGTTCCCGGAGCGCCATCGGCTGCGCGCGACCCCGTCGCGCATCGTGCTGCGCGACGGCCGCTGGTGGAACCGATGAGCGCGGGCGCGATCGATCTGCACTACCAGGTGCACGGACGCGGCCGGCCGCTTTTGCTGCTCCACGGCTTTCTGGGAGCGGGCGTCAATTGGGCCCCATTTCTGGATGAGCTGGGCCGCGAGCATCGGCTCATCGTGCCTGACCTGCGCGGCCACGGCCGATCGAAAAACCCATCAGGGACGTTTACGCATCGGCAGTGCGCGCTCGATCTGTTTGCGCTCGTGGATCGGTTGGGCATCGAGAAGTTTTGCGCGGTGGGCGTGAGCGGAGGCGCCAACGCGCTGCTTCACATGGCGACCCAGCAGCCCGAGCGCATCGAGGCCATGGTGCTGGCGAGCGCGACCACGCATTTCCCGGCGCCGGCGCGCAAGCTCATGGCGCAGGTGACGGTCGAGAGCCGATCGGCCGAAGAGTGGCAGGCCATGCGAGCCCTGCACGCACACGGCGACGAGCAGATCCGTGCGCTGTGGCGGCAGGCCAACGCGTTCAAAGACAGCTACGACGACCTGAGCTTTGGCGCGTCCGAGCTGGCCACCATTTCCGCGCGAACGCTGGTGGTCGGCGGCGACCGCGATCCGTTCTATCCAGTCACCATTGCGGTCGAGCTGTATCGGTCCATTCCGCGCGCCTGGCTCTGGATCCTGCCCGGGGTCGGGCACGATCCGGTGTTCGGCGACCGGAAGGCCGATTTCCTTCGGGTGACGCAGGCTTTTTTGCGCAGGCGGCTACCCGTGTAGCGCTGCCTTGGGCAACTTGCCCAACGCAAGTTGCCCAATCTGCACAATCACGCGTTTGGCGACGGGCAGTTGAGCCTGGCACGCCACTTGAACAAGCCCCTCTTGATGTCGCGCGTGCGTGCCCTGCTCCTCGGCGTCGTCGCTGCTGTGGCCGGCCCGCACGTGTGGCACCAGACGCGCTCGAACGCCAGCGCAAGGTCCGCGCCGGCCGCCCGGGAGCGCCCGGCCGCGGCTGCGCCGAGAGCGCCGAGTGCGCCCGCCGACTCGGCCGGAGGTCGCGTCGCCGGGGTCGTGCGATGGGACGACGGGACGGCGGCCGCGGGGATCAGCGTGCGCGGCCTCGCGAGCACGGGCGCCTCCTGGATGGCCACCACCGCCGCCGATGGCAGCTACCAGCTCTCGCTGCCGCCGAACGACCCGGTGGTGGTGACGGCCTTGCGCAAGGGCGGCCGCCTGATCTCGATCCTCGGGGGCGCGCCCGAACGGAAAGTGGTTCAGCTCGACCCGGGCGAGCACATGACGGGCGTCGATCTGACGCTCCCAGGCGGCAACCACACGATCAGCGGCGTCGTCCTGGGACCCGACGGCAATCCGGTCCGCGGCGCCGCCGTGGCCGCCGTGCCCGAGATCGGCGGCCGCAGCCTGGGCGGCCCGGTCCTGGGCGTCGACACCAGAGTCCACACCGGCGCCGACGGCAGCTTCACGATCGACGGGTTGCCGGGCGGCTTGCCGCGCCGAGGCTACACCGTGTGGGCCTCGCATGGCCGGTTCCGCGACACGCAGGCGCCGCACGTGCCGGCCGATGCGACCGGCCTACGGATCCGCTTCCTGCCCGAGTCGGTGGTCGCGGGGATCGTCGTCGACTCGATCGGCAACCCGGTCACTGAATACGTCATCCGCGCGCTGCCGGACCAGTCCGAGAGCGTTTCGCAACCCGCTGCCGGCGCCGCCGACAAGAGGGCCGTGCACGACCGGTCGGGGAAGTTCGTCATCCATCGGCTTGCGCCGGGAACCTACGATCTCGTGGTCACGACGAGCGACGGCCATGCGGCTGGGCTGGGTGGGGTTGCTGTGGCCGAAGGGGAGCGGAGAGTCGGTCTGCAGCTTACCATCGCGCGCGGCGTGCCTGTGCGGGGGCCGCCCGCGAACTGAGAGCAGGCGCGGGCCGGCCTACGGCGAGTGCGGGACCCGCAGGGTGACCGCGGCTCCCTGACGCTGAGCGCGCACTGTGCGCGCACGAGCCAATGTGCTGCCCATCCACAGCACCAGCGACACCAACGCGAGCGTGCCCGCGAACAGGGTCACCTTGCGGGTGGTGGCGCCACGCCGGCTGCGCTGATCACCCCGCGGCTGCAGGTACGCGGCCTCGACCAGGGCGCGGATCTGCCGGCGCCTCACGCCAGCGATGCTCGCGCGCTCGAGGTCAGGGCTCGCCTCCTCCTCGGCGTACCAGGCGGCCGCAGAGCCGAGCGAGCCCGCGTGCAGGCAGTGGGCCAGGAAGCGCTCGTGGCGAGCGGGCGCCAGGAAATCTTCCTGCACCTGCGCCCACAGCCGGGCCGTCTCACCGCTCGCGCTGGCCGGCGATGCCCGAGTTTCGTCGGGCCGCCAGCGCGCGTAGATGAGGCCGCAGCGCGGGCAGGACAGCTCGGCCCGCGCGGTGCCGCACTTCGGGCAGCCGCCCTGCGCGCGCACGACCGGACGGACCGGATCGGGCGCGATCTCGACGCGCGCGCCGCAGAAGCGACAGCGCAGCTCCAGCCCGGTGGCACCGGATGCCTGTACGAGCGGCCGGGCACGGGTGCCGCAGCTGCCGCAGCACAGTGTGAGCTCGGAAGGACGAGACGGACCCGAAAGGGCGTTTTTACGCTCCATTGTCATCAGTTGAGACCCAGCCAGGCGCGGACCGTGAAGTTGGAGGTCGACAGAGCCTGGATCGAGTAGGTGGAGTTGGCGGCGCCGCTGAGCGGCGACGAAACCGAGTAGATCCGGTTGCTGCCCATGAAGTACGCGGTCACTGCCTGCGAGCCGACCGCGCCGGTGGTGGACACCAGCACGCTCGACAGGCCGCTACCCGTGACCACGAACACCGTGTTGTCGATCGACGCGCCGGCCTGATCGGCGTTGGCGACGCGGATGCCGCGCCCCCAGTACTTGGTGCACGCGCTGCCCGTGCACCCGCTCGGATAGTCCGGATACAGGATCGGCTGCACCAGCTGAACCTCGGAACCCTGCGCGAGCGTGGTGGCCTGCACGAACAGGTCGTTGCCCGAAACCGCGGGCTGCCCGTACACGCGCAGCGACATGACCTTGTTGGTGGGCGTGGTGATCGCGCTCGGCAGCGCGACCACGTTGCGAAGGCCATTGGTCGCGGTGGCGGTCCAGGTCGCGCCACCGTCGGTCGTGGTCGGTCCCAGCCCGGACGGATCGAGGTAGTGGATGTGAAACTGCGTGTTGGCGCGGTTGATCGGATCGCTGGAGGCCCAATCCGCGCCTCCGGTTGCCACCACTGCAAAGAAGCTGGGGCTGGTGGCCGAGTCCTTGATGATGGCCGCCGAGGCCCCGATGGGCTCGCAGGCCGTGTTGCTGACGCCGCCCACGCTCGGACAGAGCGGGGTCGAGGTCGGGTTGTAGGTGTGGCTGCCGGTCGAATTCGAATAGGCCTGGTCCTTGCTGTGGGTGCTGAAGATGGTGGTGATTGAGGCCAGCCCATTGGTGGTGGCCGCGATGCTCGAGGGGTTGCCGGCCGGCATCGTGAACCTGCGCACGAGGCCAGAAGGGTCGGGCACCAGCGCCATCGTATCGTCGGTTCCGCCCTGCGTCGGATTGAGCAGGGTCGGCGGCGGGGGCACGTCGTTGCCGATGGCCGCGGTCACGATGCTGTTGATGGGCGCGACCGTGGGCTGGGCGCTCAGCCCGCCGCGGGTGGCGCTCGAGTAGAGCATCTGGTCGAAGCCGATCAGCTTGCCGTTGGAGGCGTCGAAGAGATACGTATTGATCCCGGTGCCGGCCGCTGCTGCGGCCGTGGCCGAGGTCGCCACCAGGTAGAACGACGAGCCTACCTGCGCCACCGTGGCGCCGGCCGACGCGCCCATTGCGCAGCCGCCCGTGAAGTGCGGGCAGTTGGCGCCGCTCGTGATGTTGCTGCCGGTGCCGTCGTTCTCCCAGAGCAGCTTGAGGCTTGTGGGGGTGGTCGCGCCGATGTTGAGCGGGTCCGGATCCGAGATGTCGATTGCGCTCAGCGAGTCGCGGACCGAGGCGCTGGCCGAGCGGGTCGTGAAGAACAACACCGTGCGCCAGGTCGCAGCCGCGGTCGGGGTCAGGTTGATGTCAGCCACGCGCATCGAGCCGCCCACGTTGACCGACGACCAGTCCTGGAGCGACGGGTTCGTGGTCGGCATCATGCGGTGGGCGACGCGGGGCAGAAGGGCCCACACCTCTTCGCCGCGCGCGCGGCCGTAGCAGGTGTTGGCGGCATAGACGGTGGTTCCATTGACCGCGCTCGTGAGCGACTGCGTGCTGGGGGTGACGCAGAGGGCGTGCAGGAGGCCGTCCCGCGCGCCCACGTAGGCCAGAGTCGGGCGCTTCTGCGAGTTGCCCAGGTTGACTGGTTTCTGTTTGGACTGGATGACGGCCGCCGTCGAGTAATCGATGCCGCCCAGCTGGCCGCCCAGCTGGGCCCGCATCCACGTGATGGCGGGGTCGGAGCTCAGGCTCGAATCTTGCCAGTCCTTGATCGCGCCCGAGCTGAGGTCGACCACGCCAATCTTGCGCGAGCTCTGCGCGGCGATCTTGACGGCCGCGTCCCAGCTGCACGGGTTGCCGCTCGAGCAGTTGCCGCCGAAGCCGGTGGTCGCGCTCGTGTACTCGCGGAAGTGGCCCGTGGTTGCGGGGTAGGCGCCGATGGGCGGGGTCCAGTAGTTGTTGCCCGAGCGGGCCGGGTTGGCCGGCACCGCCCAGGTGAAGGTGCCACCGTAGTAGCTGCTGGCGTTCGACGGGCTCGGGGTCAGCGACGAGCGCGACAGCTCGGTCGTAGTGAAGCGCGATGCCACCGTGCCGCCGGGCTCGCCATTGAAGTCGAGGAGCGTGTTGTACATGATGCGCAGCCCGGCGTCCTTGTGCGAGGCATTGCCGTGCCAGGAGTTGACCGCGCCCTCGTAAATCACCCAGCCCGAGCGCTTGCCGCCAATCACCGGATTGTCGGCCAGCGTGCCCATGTTGAGGCCGTCGATCAAGCTCTCCGCGTTGGTGTCCCACGACGGATTCTCGCCCGATTTGCTGCCGGTGACGTGGAGGCCGGTCACGCCGCCGCCGCCGCCGTTGATGTCGTAGACGATGCCACCGGTCTGCAGCACCGCGTTGGAGGCCGGGAACGGGCTCGCGCTCGCGTCCGCGGTCGCGGTCGTGGTGGAGCTGGTAAATGTGGTCGGGCAGAACGGCCCGTGGTCCGAGCTGCTGCCGTTGTCCTGGGGCGCGTAGGTCGAGCCCGCGGTCATGTAGCGCCGCGAGCCGGTTCCATTCTCGATCTGGTCGCCCACGCTGCCGATGCCGAACAGCCGGCCGCCGTTGGCCAGAAAATCATCGAGACCGTAAGGCTTGGCGGCCCAGTTCACCCAGTCGCCCGAGTCGCCCAGCTGGTCCATCCAGATCACGTCGAGAAGGCGATCGATGTTGCCGCCGCCGGTGTCCCAGACCAGCTGCGTGCAGCTGGTGGCGCTGCACACGCCGGCCGGCTGCGGCATCGAGCCGGTGCGGCCGAAGCTGTAGCTAGCCGGGCTGGAGCCGTTGGTGTAGCTGAGCTGAACCCAGTAGTCGACCCGGCAGTAGCCGGCTTGCGTGTTGCAGGTGCCGGATACGGTCGAGCCCGGGTTGCCGGCGCACTGCGAGTTCGACGTGCAGGGCGCGTTCTGGTCGAGCACATTCGGGATGCCGGTCTCGCCGAAGAAGTCATCGAGCGCGTTCGACATGATGCCGACCGGACGCGGGCGCGACTGCAGGACGGCCCCGATGGGCGCTGTGAAAACGTTGTAGGACATGTGGATTACGACGCCATTGAAGGTGTTGTCGAGCCGGTTGAACCAGGACAAGACGCGCAGCGCATCCTGGGCGTAGGCGGCGTCGACGACGAACGAGCCGCCGCCGTAGGACATGCTGGTGGTGCCGGACTTGATGTAGCTGTCGTGCGGCTGGTAGCTGCCGGTGCCGCCGTCGAGCGGGTTCGACGCGCTGCTGCTCCACGTCAGCACGGTGGCCGGGATCGATGAGGAGTTGGGCTGCGCGATCGAAAAGTCCGGGTCGCCCAGCGTGACCTTGGTCGAGCTGAGCGCAACGTTGACCGGGATGCCGTTGGTGGCCAGAAGGTAGACCAGGCCGAACGGAAGCTTCACGCTCCCGCCGGTCGGATACCCCGACCCGACGAAGGCGCACGAGGGACGCGAGGGACAGGTGCAGGAGCCCGCGTTCCAGTTGCAGTAGGCGGGCGTTTGAGCGAGCTGGCCGCAGCTATCCATCGGGATGACGAGGCTTCCCGGCTGGAAGTCGGTGTCGGCGTGGGCGCGGCGGCCTCCCAGCACGAGGATGGCGGCGCTTGCGAGAATCGAGATCCGAATCGTACGCATCAGTTCGCGTTCCCCTGGTTGCGGAAGCCATGGCCGGCCTGGCCGATGTAATCGCTCGAGGGCAGCCCGGTCAGCTGGAGCACGGCCGATGCCGTGCGCTTCTGGCCGGTCACGAGGTCGCGGCACGAGGCCCACACCACGACCTGGCTGTTGAGATCGCACGCGTAGTTCTGGGTCGTGCTGCTCTCGTCGGCGTCGTCATAGACGGCGACCTGGAACTGGAGCGTGCGGCTGCCCACCGTGATGTTCTGCAGAAGCTGCGTGTTGTCGGGCAGCGTGCCGTTCGGATACCCGCTGACCGCGGTGCCGCAGGCGGCCGGGGTGGTCGGGATGCTGTGGAAGGGGCCGTTGGGGTAGCAGGGCAGGCCGGCCGCGCACAAATCGGTGCTTAGAAAATCGTTCATCGCGATGTTGGTGTTGGAGAAGTAGAGCTTGCCGAAGGCCAGACCGCGCTCGGCACAATCGTAGAGCTGACGCGACAGCGTGTCGCTGCCGGCCGCGCCGATCTCGCTGCGCAGGCTCCAGGCGGCCACGCTCCCGGCCAGCAGCAGCACGGTGATGAGCACGAGCACCAGGCCCAGCGCCATGCCACGCTCGCCCGATCGCTTGCGCACAGTCATTCCGTGAGGCTCCATTCGCGCGGCGCCACCTCGAGCTGGAAGACGCGCCGCCGCGGCCCCCCGCTCAGCGTCGCCGAATAGCTGGTGCGGTCTTCGATCACGGAAACGTTGGTGCTCGCGCCCGCGTAGCTGTTGAGCGTGCGCACGAGGAGGCTGGCCCGAAGCGAAAGCAGGCGCGCCGCGCCCGCCGTGCAGGTGACGGGCACCCACGGCGCCGCGGTCGAGGGCGTGGGCAGCGGAAATTCGTCGGCCGAAGGGTCGTTGCCGATCCACTCATCATTGGGCGCGGTCGCGCCCGTGCCCTGGGCGATGCCGTCGCAGCTTACGCAGCCCGGGCAGGTGCGGCCGTCGTTGGCCACCGCGATCTGGAAATCCTCGACCCCCTCGACCAGCGGGACCGCATCGGAGTGCGTGGGACCGGCCAGCCCGTCGGGGTCGTACATGAGAACCGGGTTCTGCGCGTTCGACTGGTCGACGTAGAACGCGATCGAGCGCGCGGAAAAGACCGAGGTCCCGAGGGTGGTATCGATCAAGGAGGCCGCGCGGCTCGCCTTGTCGAGCGCCACCGACAGGCCGCTCACCGTGATCGTGCCCGCGGTCGCATTGACCGTGACGGGGCCGGTCAGGACGGCGGTGACGTAGTCGTTGGTCAGAAGCACGTAGTCGCCGGTCTGAAAGCCCGTGGTGTCGGGCACCGTGATCACGGGATTGGTCCCGGTGGCCGCGCTGCCGACCGCACGCGTGTAGGCGCGCCCATTGGCGTAGACCAGCTCGATGGCATCGGGCCGCGAGGCCGACGCGCCGGGCGAGAACGAGCCGCCGCTCGCGGTGGCGTTGGCGACGCCGCTCGTGATGTTGGCGCCGTTCCAGACCCGCAGGCAAGCGGTCTGGAAATCGGTTGCCGAGGCGCCGCCGCGGCTGGCCAGGTTGACCTCGATGAGCCCCGACGAGATGCCGGCGCAGGTGTCGCGCAAAACCGGCTCCAGGAACTCGATGCCAGCGCGCCCGTTCTGCTGGGCCCCGCTGACCTGACTATTCTGCTCGAACGCGCCGATCTGGGTGCGCGCCAGCGACAGCACGAACGTGACCAGGAGGCTCGCCACCAGGGCGGCCACCATCACTTCGACCAGCGTGAAGCCGCGCGCCCTCACGGCACTCGCCCTCGCTGCTGGGTCACCGTGTGGCTGCGATTGGCCGAGTCGACCCACGAAACGCCGATGTCGATGCAGGTCAAGGTGCCGCAGGTGCTGCGCGTGCAGCCGACCGTGTAGCGGATGGGGGTCGACACGCCGCCGGTGAAACGGCTGACCGTGGAGCCGTTGACGGCCGTGCATTGCGCTGCCAGCTGGGTCTTGGGAACGGTGACCAATCGCTCGAGCTGGGTTTGCGCGATCAGGGACGCGTCGGTCATCGAGCGCGTGTAGTCGCTACCCCGCACCACCAAGGCGACCAGGGAAAGCGTACCTACCATGCCGATGGCAGAAATCATAAGCGCAATCAGTACTTCCAGGAGGGTCATACCGCGCTGGCCACGCATGGTCTGGTATTTCAGACTTTTTGCCATCCCAGTTGTGTAATCGGCAAAACTCATTCCTACTTGAGCCCTAGCAACAGTCGTGCTAGATTTTCGTGATAATTTTAGTACTTGAAACCACTATGTGATTCTTCGGTGATGGGGTGCGGCGGGCGGACCCAAACGTCCGATCGGCCTCCAGGAGGCCTGACCGAGGTGTCCGGACGTGATAAAATGCGAGACACTCCCGTGTCTTCCGCTGGCAGCCCACTCATTGAGCCACCCCTTGACGTGGGTCGGCGGGTGCTGGTGGCGGGCCGGCTGGACGCCCTGGGCGAGGTCAGCGCGCTGCTCCGTCAAGCCGGGTACCGGGTCGATGTGAGCTACGAGGTCGCAGGCGCGCTCGAGATGCTGCGGCGCGGCGCCTACCAGGCCGTCCTGTGCGACCTGTCGATGTCGGGCGGGGGCGGCCTGCGCGTGCTGGCAGCCCTGCGCGAGTGGGAGTCCGACACCCCGGTCGTCCTGATCACCCGGCACGGGGAGCGGCCCGACCTGATCGCGGCCCTGCGCTCGGGCGCGTTCGACTATCTGGAGGAGCCGTTCGATCCCCATGACGTGTCGCTCGCGGTCGGGCGGGCGGCCGCACACCACCAGCTCTTGGCCCGGCAGCGCGCGGACGACGAGCGGCTCCGGCGCCTGGAGGCGGTGCTGCGCCGGCTGAGCGCGGCGCCCGATCTGGCGAGCCTGCTCGGTGTAATCGGCAGCGAGCTGCCGGCGCTTCTGGGCGTGGAGCGCTTCGCGCTCTACCGCTACGACGACGATCGCCTCGCTCTCGCGCTGTCGACTCATCTCGATCCGGCGTCCACGCGGTCGGTCTACATCGCACGCGAAGCGGGCCCGCTACGCGAGGCGGTCCTGCGCGGCCGCCCGGTCGTGGTGCCTCGTCAAAGCGCGCAGGAGCCGACCCAGGTCGCAGTGCCCATGTTCGTCGAGGATCAGCTGGTCGGCGTCGCGCTGCTCGAGAAGCGGTTCGGCCCCGGCGACGGCTTCGACGAGAACGAGCTGGGGTTCTGCGAGCAGGTGGGCTCGCACGTGGGCAGCGCGCTCAGGGTGCGCGAGCGCACGGCCGCGCTCGAGGCGGCGCTGCGTGATCTGCGGGCCGCCCAGGACGAGCTCATCCGAGCCGAGCGCATCGCTGCGGTCGGCAAGCTCGCCTCCGGCATCGCGCACGAGCTCAAGAACCCACTGACCTCGATGACCTTCGGGGTGCAGAATCTGCGTGACCTGGTGGCACGCCCGGGTGCGCCGCAAGAGGCGCTCGAGACCTCGCTCGATACGCTGGCCGATGACATCCGGCGCATGCGCGATCGAGTGCAGACCTTCCTGTCGGTGGCGCGGCCGCAGGAGGGCGCGACCCAGCTGGTTCGCGTCGACGAGGTGCTCAGGCGCGTGGTGGCGCGCTACCGCGACGACCCGCGCGCATCCGGCCTCAGCGTGCGCGAGGAGTATGGCGGCTCGCCGGTGGTGCGGGTCGACGAGGATCAGCTGTTCGCCGCCGCCTCCAACCTGCTCCTGAACGCGATCGAGTCGCTCTCGGCAGTGCCCGTTTTCGAGGGCGCCGAAATCGTGGTTTCGGTGGCCGCCGCCGAGCAGCGCGTGCGCATCGCGATCGCCGACAACGGACCGGGTGTGCCGCCCGGGGTGCGCGAGCGCATCTTCGACGTGTTTTACACCACCAAGACCAGCGGCACCGGGCTGGGCCTGTCGCAGGTATCGGTCTTCGCCGAGCGCGCGGGCGGACGCGCCTGGCTGGCCGAGAGCGCGCCCGGGGCCCGCTTCGTGATCGATCTGCCGGAGGCGCACGAGTGAGCGCGAGCACCAGCGCGCGTCCGAGCGCGGGCCCGAGCTCAGGCGCGAACGCGAGCGCAGGCGGGCAGGGTGTCGGCATCCTGGTGGTCGACGACGAGCCCAACATCCGCACCACGCTGCGCGGGTTTCTCGAGAACCGAGGCTACCTGGTCCGTACCGCCGGCAAGCCCGACGAGGCCCTGCGCGCGCTCGACGAGGGCGTTATCCAGATCGTGCTGCAGGACCTGCGCATGCCCGATTGCGACGGGGTCGAGCTGGGCCAGCGCATCCTGGCGCGGGCACCCGGCGTCGTGGTCATCATCCTGACCGCGTACTCGACCATCGAGAGCGCGGTGCGCGCGATGCGAGCCGGCATCTACGATTATTTGACCAAACCGGTCGAGCCCGAGGAGCTTCTGGCCAAGCTCTCGCGCGTGGTCGAGCGCATGCGCCTGGACCGCCAGGTGCGCGACCTCAAGGCGCAGTTGGGCGAGCCCGCCCAGGGGCTGATCGGCCGCAGCCCGGCCTTGCGGCGCGTGCGTGAGCTGGTGGCCGCGGCCGCCCGCAGCGACGTGCCGGTGCTGGTCAGCGGCGAAACCGGAACCGGCAAGGAGCTGGTCGCGCGCGCGATCCACGAGCAGGCGCCGACCGCGCAGGGTCCGTTCGTCGCGCTCAACTGCACGGCCATTCCCGATGCGCTGATCGAGAGCGAGCTGTTCGGCCATGTGCGCGGCGCGTTCACGGGCGCCAACCGCGCGCGCCCCGGTCGCATTGCCGCCGCTGCCGGCGGCACCTTGTTTCTCGACGAGATCGGTGCGGCCCCGCCGGCCCTGCAGGCCAAGCTCTTGCGGGTGCTGCAGGAGCGCGTCTACACGCCGGTGGGCGCCGATCACGACGAGCGCGCCCAGGTGCGCGTGATGGCCGCCATGAACCAGGAGCCACGCGAGGCGGTGCAGGCGGGCCGCCTGCGCGAGGATCTGTTCTACCGGATTGGCATGTTTCGCATCGATCTGCCCCCGCTGCGCGAGCGGCTCGAAGACCTGCCGCTTTTGACCGACGGCCTGCTCGCGCGTGCCGCGCGCAGCCGCGGACGTCCGCCGCCGCGGGTGGCGCCCGAGCTGCTCACCACGTTCTATGCCTACAGTTGGCCTGGCAACGTGCGTGAGCTCGAGAACCTCCTGCTCACCATGCTGGCGCTGCAGCCGGGCGAGCTGCTCACGGCGGCGGGCCTGCCGCCCGACTACGCCCACCTGGGCACCGCCGCCAGCGCGGCCGCCGCCTCCGAGGAGCCGCGCGCGCTCGCGGTCGCGGTCGAGAACTTCGAGCGCCATTTTGTCACCGAGGCGTTGCGCCGCAACGGCGGCCGCATGCGCGAAACCGCGGCCGAGCTGGGCATCGACGAGCGCTCGCTGCGCCGCAAGCTCCGTCGGTTGGGCATCGATCGGCAGCAGGTGCGGGGGTCCGACGAGCCTCGTAGCCGCAACCAAGAGTGAGCTCGGAAACTCACCGCGGAGAACGCGGAGAGCGCAGAGACGATTTCAAGCCTGGCCAGAGCACGGAGGGATGTCTGGTCCCCCCTCTGCGTTCTCTGCGCTCTCTGCGGTGAATCCTCCCTAGTGTGGCGAGTTGAAAGTTCGTTGACAGGCAAACTGACGCTTCGCTGCGCAGGCCGTTGCAAACCAGCCGCCGACGAGATACGATCTCGGGCGATGACATCGAGTCGCGACCGTCGGCGATCGCCGCGCGTCGCCATCGATTTGCCGATCGAGCTGCGGTTCACGCTCGACCCCGCGGTTCGCGGTCGTGCCTCCAACCTGTCGCGCGAGGGCCTGTTCGCCGAGGTCGATCAGCTGCGGCCGCCCGGGACCCTGGTCCGGTTGCGGCTCGACGTCGATGGAGCCGAGCCCGTGATGGCGGTCGGCGTGGTGGTCCGGCAGGTCGAGGACGGGCGCGCCAGCGGTGGCCCGCGTGGCGTCGGCATCCTGCTCACCTCGACCAGCGAGGCCTGGGAGCGCTACTGGGACGACGTTTCGGTCCGCATCCGCTCTGGATCTGCCTGAGGACCGGCCGGTGCCCGCCGAGGAGACGGTCCAGAAGATCGTGGAGGGCACCATCCGGTGCCTGATCGAAAAGGGCTACACGCAGACCACGATCTCGGACATTGCCGCCGCCTCCGGGGTCTCGCGGGGCGCGCTCAGCCATCACTTCGCGACCAAAGAATCGCTCATCCTCGAGGTCTTGAACCGGGTTTTGCAGGACAAGGCCGACCAGTTCGTCCGGCGCCTGCCCCAAGAAGCCACGCTGGCGCTGGTCGACTTCGCGCTCGACGAGGTCTTCCGCGCCTACACCGAGCAGCCGGTGTTCATGGTGTACATCGATCTGTGGGCGCAGGCGCGCTGGAATCCCAAGCTGCGCGAGGTGATCCGCGAGCACTTTCGGGTCGTGCGCCGCATCATCGCGCGCATCGTGGAGCGTGACTTCGCGCAGCTGGGCCCCATCACCGATGGCGACACCATCGGCCTGCTCCTGCTCACCGTGGTCGAGGGCATCGCGCTTCAGTACCTGACCGACCCTGACACCGTCGACGCCAACCGCCTCTTGCAAAGCTTCAAGACGGCCGCGCGGCTCCTGTTCGCGGGTCGGCCGCTCGCGCCCGCGGCTACGCCGCGCACTCCCCCGCGCCAATCTTGACCGAAAAGGCGTCCTCCATCCCGAGATCCTGAAACTCCTCGGGCTTGACCGTGGATTCGTCGACCGCAGTCAGGTCGGCCAGCTTGGCCTTGACTGCCTCTTCGGAGACCCGCTGGAAGAATGCGCGCGGCCGCTCGCCGCCCATGCGCTCCTGAAGATAGAGCTCGCACAGCCGGAGCACGGCTTCGGCCACCCGGTGCGCCGGGATCTTGACCACCTGGCGGCCGAACGTCGCGCCACCCTGCTCGGTGATGCCGCCGCCCAGGTGGAGCTGGTACTCGGGCATGGCCTTGCCGCCCACGCGCCGCACCGTGCCGTGAAAGCCCAGGGCCGCCACGTGGTGCTGTCCGCACGAGTTGGGGCAGCCGCTGATCTTGATGTCGAGGTCCGCCGCCGCCGCCACCGCGTCCGCGTGCCCGTTGGCGTTCTCGAGCGCGGATGTGATGGTGCTGGCCAGGTCGCGCGAGGTGGTGACCGCCAGATTGCAGCTATCGGCGCCCGGGCAGCTGGTGACGTCGACGATGGTGGCGGCGCCGGACTTTTCCAGGCCTGCCTCGCCGAGCGCGCGCCAGAGCGCGAAGAGCGACGACTGCGGCACGTTGCGCAGAAGCATGTTTTGCTGGTTGGTGGTGCGCACGGTGCCGTCGCCGTGCTGGCGTGACAGCCGGGCCAGCGCGCGAAACTGCGCGGCCGTGACGTCGCCGCGGGGCAGGCGCACGGTGACCGCGTGATAGCCCGGCTGCTTTTGCGCCATCACGTTGGTATCGAGGAAGCGCGCGAACGCAGGGTCGCTCGCGGGTGCAGGCGAGGGAGACAGGACCGGCAGGCGCGGGCGCGCGAGCTGGCCAGCCGGGCGCGGATCGATGGCCAGCTTGGCGCCGCCCTGGGCCCGGATCTTGTCCAGCTCCTCGAGCACCAGGCGGCGGGTCTCTTCCCAGCCCAGCTTGCGGATGACGTACTTGAGGCGCGCGCGCGCTTTGTTCTGGCGATTGCCGGTGCGATCGAACAGGCGCACCACGGCCTCGCACGCGGGCACGAGCTCATCGCCGGGCAGGAAGTCGAACAAGAGGTGCCCGTTCTCGGGCGAGGTCGACAGGCCACCGCCAATGGTCATGCGAAAGCCCGGAACGTCGCCCTCCAGACGCGCCAGCAGGCCGATGTCGTTGATGGCGCCCTGCGCGCAGTCGCCGGCGTGGCCGCACGAAAACGCGATCTTGAATTTGCGCGGCAGATCCTGGCAGATCGGGTTGCGGAGGAAGTGGCGCGTGACCGCCTGTGCGTACGGCGTGACGTCGAACGCCTCGCCCGGCGCCACACCCGTGTACGGGCACGCGGTCACGTTGCGCACCGTATTGCCGCAGGCCTCGCGGCTGGTCAGCCCGACCTCGGCGAGCCGGTACTGCAGGGCCGGAATATCAGCCAGCTTGCAGAAATGAAACTGGATGTTCTGGCGCGTGGTCACGTGGCCAAAGCCGCGCGAGTATTTTTCGGCGCACTGGCCGAGCACCTCCAGATGGTCGGCGGTCAGGATCCCTTGTGGGATCTTGACCCGCTCCATGCTGACGTCCGGCTGGCGCTGGCCGTAGGTCCCGCGCGAAAGGCGAAACTTTTTAAACTGATCGGGCGACCACTCCCCGGTCTCGAACTTGCGGATCGCGTCGACCAGGTCCTGGATCTCGCCCGGGCGCGCGTAATTGAGCAGGTCGTAGAGCGAAAGCTCCTGCTCGGCTGGCATGTGTATGAACATGGGGACTGGCCGAAGGGGTGTCAAGCAAATTTTTGCAGTTTCTTGACCGACAAACAGTAGAATTAGTTTTGGATTGATATCAGTTGATTAGGCCGGGCGCCCGCCCACGGTCGGTTGCGGTCGCGGTCGTGGGGAGGTGGTGGTTCGTGGTCGTTTCGCGGCCGCTCAACTTTGATCTCGCCCCGTCGATACAGGGATCATGAGAACCTGGATTGCAATCGTGGCTCTGATCGCGCTGGTGCCGACCGGCGCGCGCGCCGAGCGTCGGCTGCACGGCCGCTTCGAAGCCCAGCCGGTCGAGGGCGTCAACGAGTGGTACCGGTTTCATCGGGACGCCACCTACGAGTGGATGCAGGAGCTGTCCGGACCCAATCGGACGCTACACCGATGGGCCTGCGGCCGCTACGTGCTCGAGGGCAAGACCCTCATCCTGCGCGAGGATCCGAGCGAGCACTCGTGCAAGCGCGCCGGCACGCCGCCCCATCATGGCCTGATCGAGCACTGGGTCCTGGCCCAGCGGCTGCACAAGCAGGCGGTGGTCCTCGGCGGCGCCGCGTACGCGCGCGCCCAATCGGACGCCCCTCCCAGGATGCTCACCGCCGCAGCCCACTGATTTCGTGGGAGATCATCTGCTCCCAGGCCGAAAGCCGGGGGCGCCATGAAAATTGACCGCAGAGAACGCGGAGAACGCGGAGGATCGGAAAGCCCTAAGGAGTTGGCCGTCCTTGCCTCAAGCCGGGTCCGGCTTTTTTCTCTGCGCTCTCTGCGTTCTCTGCGGTGAACCGGACCGGGGGCCGCGTCACCCGCACCGCCGTGTACTCGGGATGACCCGGGCACGACGGATGCAGCTTACGCACCTCCACCGTCACCTCCGCTTCCCGATGGCGCTCGCCAATCGCGCTCGCAATGCGCGTGGCCAGGGTTTCGAGCAGCCGGCAGGTCCCGCTGGTGCCGATCTCGACCACCAACTCGCACAGCTTGGAGTAGTCGATGGTGTCCTCGAGGCGATCGGTCTGGGCCGCGCGCCCATCAGGCGCCACCACCTCGAGGTCGACCTGGAAACGGCGCGTCGAGCGGCGCTCGGCCGCGGTCGCGCCGTGGCGACCCTCGAACTCGATCCCGCGCGCGAGGATCCGCACTACTGCCTCTTGAAGTAGCCCAGCGAGCGGCGGTCAGTGAAAAGATAAAGATACGCGCCCGCGCCGAGCGCGATGAGGAGCGTCAGCGCGAACAGACCCAGGCCACCCAGAAGCACGACCATGAACGGCAATCGCGCCGCCTCCGCGTGCGCGAGCAGCCCCACGATGGTGCCGCCGCCGCCCACCAGAATCAGGAGGCCGCACGCATAGATGAGGTACTGGAGGATCTTCAAGCGCCTACTCGCGCGCTTCTTCGTAATCGCCGGTCTCGGCGGCGCGCTTCATCTTGCGCTTGATCATCTCGCGCTTGACCGGGCCCACCATGTCGATCAGCAGCCGGCCGTTGAGGTGATCGATCTCGTGCTGCAGGGCGCGCGCAAACAGGCCCTCGCCTTCGATCTCGAACGGCTGGCCCTCGAGGTCGAGCGCGCGGCAGCGCGCGCGCAGCGCCCGCTTGATGGGCACGAACACGCCCGGAAATGACAGGCAACCCTCCTCACCCCCGTCGGTGTCCTCGGACAGATACGTCAGCTCGGGATTGATGAACACCTTGGCCGGTGCGTCCTCGGGGCCGCCCGCGATGTGGCCGTCGACCACGAAAACGCGCACATCCGCACCCAGCTGGATGGCGGCTAGCCCGGCGCCGTTGGCGGCATACATGGTCTCGATCATGTCCGCTACCAGCGTCCGCGTGGTCTCTTCGATCGATTCCAGGTTGTGCGTGGGCTGCCGCAGCCGCGGATCTGGGTAGCGGAGGATCGGATGAATCGCCATCTGCCTACGTCAGCTTTTTCTTAATGCCTTGCGCGCACTGCGTCAACGGCTAAATAGCGTTGACAATTCAAAATTCTACATTACATTGGCCCCAGGTCAAGCCGACAAAACCATGCTTACACGCTACGCAGAATCCGAAATTCCCACCCGCCTCGGCCGCTTCCGGGTGGTGGTCTATCGCGACTGCACGGACGACTCGGAGCATGTGGCACTGGTGCGCGGGGACGTCGAAGGCTGCGAGCGCGTCTTGTGCCGGGTGCACAGCGAGTGCTGGACCAGCGAGGTCCTGGGCTCGCTCAAGTGCGACTGCCGCGAGCAGCTCGAGCGCGCGCTCGACGCCATCGCGCAGGCTGGCCGCGGGGTGGTGATTTATCTGCGCCAGGAGGGCCGCGGCATCGGGCTCGGCAACAAGATCCGCGCCTACGCGCTGCAGGAGGCGGGCCGCGACACGGTGGAGGCCAACGTGGAGCTGGGCTTCGCGCCCGACCTCCGGCGCTATGACTTCGCGGCCCGCATGCTGGCCGACTTGGGAGTGCGCTCGGTTGCGCTCATGACCAACAACCCTGAAAAGATCAAGGGGCTGGAGGCAGCCGGCGTCAAGGTGAGCGAGCGGGTTGCGCACTGGTCGCCGCCCAACGAGCACAATGCAGAGTACCTGGAGGTCAAGAAGGAGAAGATGGGTCATCTGCCCGAGGTGCTCGACATGATGAGAATGCGCGCATGGCAGAAGCGCTGACCGAAGCCGCCGTCCGCGAGGCGCTCAAAGCGGTCAAGGATCCCGAGGTCGCCAAGGACCTCATTCAAATGAACATGATCAAGCGGGTCGCGGTCGACGGCGGCACCGTCACCGTCGACGTCGAGCTGACCACGCCCGCGTGCCCGCTACGCGCCGAGGTCGAGCAGAGCGTGCGCGACGCGGTGGCCCGGCTGCCCGGCGTCAAGAAGGTCGAGCTCAACCTGAGCGCGCGCGTGGTGGGGCGGGTCGTGCAGACCAACAACCGGCGGCTGCCCGGGGTCAAGAACATCATCGCGGTGGCCTCGGGCAAGGGCGGGGTCGGCAAATCGACGGTTGCGGTCAATCTGGCGCTGGCGCTCCAGCAGTGGGGCACCCGCGTGGGCTTGCTCGATGCCGACATCTATGGGCCCTCGGTTCCGCAGATGCTGGGGCGGCCGGAGACGCCGGCCGGCATGCAGAGCGGGCAGAAGATCATCCCGGCCGTGCACTATGGGATGCGCGTGATGTCGGTCGGCTTCTTCGTGGAGCGCGAGGGCGCGGTGGTGTGGCGGGGACCGATGGTGCACAAGCTCCTGCAGCAGTTCATGGAGGACGTCGATTGGGGCGAGCTGGACTACCTGCTGGTCGATCTGCCGCCTGGAACCGGCGACGCCCAGCTCTCGCTGTCCCAGCTCATCCCGCTCACCGGTGCGGTCATGGTGACCACGCCGCAGGAGGTGGCGGTCATCGATGTGGTGCGCGGCATCTCGATGTTCCAGAAGGTCGAGGTGCCGATCCTGGGCGTGATCGAGAACATGTCGTACTACGTATGCCCAGAGTGCGGGCATCACGACGAGATCTTCTCACGCGGCGGCGGGCGCCGGCTGGCCGAGGAGGCGCGGGCCCCGTTTCTGGGCGAGGTCCCGATCGCGACCCGGGTGCGCGAGGGCGGCGATTTTGGCATGCCCATCGTGATCAGCGAGCCCGACGGTGAACATGCGCGCATCTTCCGCGACATCGCGTCCAAGGTGGCGGGCCGCATCTCGACCATCCACATGAGCGGCCCGCGCCGGGTGGCGGGGCTGGTCGCAATCACCTGACCACGCGCCCCGCAATGAAGCTCGACCTCGACGAGCGGCGCCTGGTCGCGGACCTGGACACGCTGGCCGCGTGGGGGCGCGGCGAGGGCGGCGCCATGACCCGGCTCGCGCTGAGCCCGGCCGATGCGGCCGCACGCGCGTGGGTGCGCGACCGCATGCGCGCGCTGGGCCTCGACGTGTGGGCCGACGAGGTCGGCAACCTGTTCGGTCGGCGCCGCGGCAGCGCCGAGGGCGGTCCCTTCGTGCTCACCGGCTCCCACCTGGACAGCGTGCCGTCCGGTGGGCGCTTTGACGGGCCGCTCGGCGTGGTGGCTCCGCTCGAGGTGGTGCGGGCCTGGAACGCGGCCGGCCTTTCGACCCGACGCGATCTGTGCCTGGTGGTGTTCGTGGCCGAAGAGGGCTCGCGGTTTCGGCGGGGCACCCTCGGCAGCGCCGCCGCCTCGGGCTACCTGGAGGCGGCCTCCATCCGGGCACTTACCGACGCCGACGGCGTGCGCTTTGGCGACGCGCTGGCCAGCTACGGCGATGATCCGCCCTGCCGCGCACCGGCCCGCCTGGCACCGGGCTTGATGCGGGCGTTCGTGGAGCTGCACGTCGAGCAGGGCGGCGTGCTCGAGCAGCAGAAGATCCCGATCGGGATCGTGGAGACGATCGCCGGCCTGCGCCAGTTCGTGGTACGGCTGCGCGGCGATTCCAACCACGCCGGGGCCACCCCGATGCGGCTGCGCCACGATGCGCTGGCCGCGGCCGCCGAGGTGGTGGTGGCGGTCGAGTTCGCCGCCCAGTCGGTCGGCGGGGGCGCGGTCGGCACCGTGGGCCGCCTCGAGCTTGGCGACGGGGGGGCGCTCAACGTGATCCCGGGCCAGGCCACCCTGGGCGTCGATCTGCGCGCGCCGCGCGCGGAGCTGCTCGATCACCTGGAGGAGCAGCTGCGCGAGACCATCCGCCGCGCGGGCGAAAAGCGGGGCGTCGAGACTGCCATCGAGCTGCGCCAGAAAGTGCCGCCCGGGCCCATGCATCCCCGGGTCACGGGCGCCCTTGCGCGAGCGGCCGAGGCGGTCGGGCTGGCTCACCTTTCCCTGCCCTCGGGCGCCATCCACGATGCGCTGCACATGGCCGATCTGGGCCCGGCCGGCATGCTGTTTGTGCCCTCGCGTGGCGGCAAGAGCCACTGCAAAGAGGAGGACACCGCGCCCGCGGACCTTACGCGCGGGACCCTGGTTTTGGCGCACGCGCTGCGCGACCTGTGCGATCAAACCGAGTAGAATCGGAAGGAGCACCATGCAGATGTGCCCCACCTGCGGCGCCGTGTTTCGCGACAGCGCCCGGCACTGTCTGCGCGACGGAGCCCGCCTGCGCCCGGGCGAGGAGCTGGACCCGCGGCTGGGCTCGCAGGTCGGCAACTTCCGGCTGACCGGCCTGTTGGGCCGGGGCAGCATGGGCGTGGTGTACCGGGCCGACCACATCTTCATTCCCAAGCGGGCGGCCATCAAGATCCTGCACGACAAGTTCAAGTCGGAGGCCGATCTGGTGACGCGCTTCTTCCAGGAAGCGCTGGCCGCCACCACCATCGGTCATCCCAACATCGTCGATGTGGGCGACTTCGGCGAGCTGGCCGATGGATGCGCTTACTTCGTGATGGAGTACGTCGACGGCAAGCCGCTCGATCAGATCCTGGAGGAGGAGGGCGCGCTGCCGCTGTCACGAGCCGCGGGCATCGCGGGTCAGGTCGCGGGCGCGCTCGCGGTGGCGCACGACAAGGGCATCATCCACCGCGACCTCAAGCCGGCCAACCTCATGCTCAAGCGCCGCGGCGCGGGCGAGCATGTCAAGGTGCTCGACTTCGGCATGGCGAAGATGATCGACGCCCCCGCGGGTCGGCCGACCAAGCCGGGCACGCTGCTGGGGACGCCCCAGTACATGGCGCCCGAAACCATCCAGGGCCGGCCCGCCGATGCGCGCGTCGATATCTACGCGCTGGGCGTCATCTGCTACGAGATGCTGGCCGGGCGCGTGCCGTTCGACGGCACCACGCTGCCCGGGATCCTGCGCGCGCAGGTGCAAAAGCCGGTGCCGCCCTTGCGCACGACCAATCCGCGCGCCGAGGTCCCCGACGCGGTCGAGCAGCTCATCATGCGCGCGCTGGCCAAGGATCCGGCGACGCGGCCGCCCACCATGCGCGATTTTGCGGCGGCGCTCACGACCGCGCTGGCAGCGCCGCGCAGCGGCAAGCCCAAGGAGCGCCCGACGCCGACACCGGCGCCGGCGGCGCTGGTGCCCGGATCGCCGGAGGCGCAGCGAGTGGCCGAAAAAATGCGCCAGCGCATGGCCGAAGGCGAGACTGCGGAGCTGGAGGCGGACGATGCCATCGCAACCACGCAGCCGCTCTCGCAGCCCTTCTTGCGCACGCTCAAGGGTGTCGGTGACACCGGCAGGCACCCGTTGGCGTCGCCACCGAGAGACAAGGGCCGCAAGTAGCAACCCCAGCAGCCGCACCCGCAAGCGCACTAGCCACCGACGGTGTGCGCAAGTCACCAGAAGCACGGCGCCGCGCCCGGAACACCGCTTGCAACTTGGACCACGCGTGGAGTTCCTCGCGATCGGGTAGGGGAGGTTCCCCGCAGAGAGCGCAGGGAACGCGGAGGATCGGAGATCGCCGGATTGGCTGCCCGGGCTCGAGTCGGGCGGCGCTTCTTTCCTCTGCGTTCTCTGCGTTCTCTGCGTTCTCTGTGGTGCAGCTGGTCAGTTGACCGGCCCGCCCGTGCCCGCTGGCGTGGGCAGCCGACGCAGAAGCTCCGCGATCGCCTCGCCGACTCGCTGCAGACGGCCCGCCACGTCGACGGTCTCGATGAGGCGCTGGCGCTGGTTGGGATCCACGATCACGCTGGCCGCCAGCACGTCGGCCAGCGCCCCCGGCTCGGCCGCGTCGCGAATGATGGCGCGCAGAACCTCACCGCCCTGTGGCAGCGCGGTCGCCAGCCGCTCGGCCAGCGCCTGCAAAGTGGTGGCGAGCACGCCCAGGTCGGCACCCGAGTATTCGTCGTGGAGCTGGCGCGCCAGCACCACCCGGTAGGGCTGCTCGGGCGGATGCTCGCGCTCGATGCGGATCCGGCCCAGGCCGCGCACCAGCATATCGTAGCGCCCGTCGTCGAGCTGGCGGGACTGGATGACCTCGCCCAGGCCCGCAACGTCATAGATCGGCGGCCGCCCCTCGTAGTCGCGCTCGAAGCCGGGCTTGAGGCGCACGATCGACAGCGTGCGGTCGCCGGCCAGCACGTCGCGCGCCAGCGCCCGATAGCGTGGCTCGAAGATGTGCAGCGGCAAGAGCGCGTGCGGAAACAGCACGACATCGGGCAGCGGGAAGATGGGCAACCGCTCCAGGCTCACTCCCGTATT
>DATFWX010000062.1:0-10042 GCA_035258845.1 Polyangia bacterium
CTGGGCGAGCGGCCGGTGCTGGGGCGCAACGTATGGGTGCGCAGTGCGCTGCCCGACCCGGCCGCCCTGGGCGAGCCCACGCTGGCCGAGGTCAGCGTGTTCAAGCTGATCGAGGCCCTCCAGAGCGTGCTCGCGCGCGCCCAGGTCAATCTGGCCCACGATGTGGTGGTCGATCGGGTGTCGATCGCCGACCAGATCCACGAGCTGTGCGACCGGCTGGAGCTGGAGTCGAGCTTTACCTTCGAGTCGTGCTTCGCGATCAGCGAGGCGCCGGACGAGCTGTCGCTGCGCAACCGGGTGGTGGCGACTTTCTTGGCCCTGCTCGAGATGACACGCCTGCGCATGATCCGGCTCCACCAGCCGGCCGGCTCGCCGTCGATCTACATCACGCGCGCGGCCGCCGACCTGGATGCGGCCCTGCGCAGCTTCCACGCCGAGGAGTACTCCGGATGAGCGAGCCAGACGATCACGACTTCGACGAGCTGCCCACGCGGCCCGACCGACAGCAGCCGCTGGGCGAAGCGGCCGAGCGCGAGTTCGATACCGAGGCGCCCACCGATGCTGGTGCCGAGCAGCCGGCGACCGCTGAGGATCTGGCCGCCGTGATGAGCGCGCTCGCGGGGACCGCCCCGGCCGAGCCGGCCCCTCTGGTCGCGGGCGACCGCCTGGCGTCGATCCTCGAGAGCCTGATTTACGCGGCCGACAAGCCGCTCGGCCTGCCCCAGCTCAAGGATCTCACGGGCGAGCGCGACAGCGACGTCCTCCGGGCCGCGCTGAGCGCGCTCATGGACAGCTATGCCGAGCGCGGGCTCCAGCTTCTGGAAGTGGCGGGTGGCTGGCAGTTCCGAACCGCGCCCGAAAATGCCGCCTGGGTGCAGAAGCTGCTGGCGGTGCGGCCGGTGCGCTTGACGCGCGCGCAGCTGGAGACGCTGGCCATCGTGGCCTACCGGCAGCCCATCACGCGCCCCGAGATCGACGAGATCCGCGGCGTGGATTCGGCCGCGGTCATTCGCCTGCTGCTCGACCGCGGCCTGATCCGGATCCTGGGCAAGAAGGAAGAGCCGGGGCGGCCGCTGCTCTACGGAACCAGCAAAGAGTTTCTGGAGTTTTTCAATTTGAAGGATCTGCGCGACCTGCCCACGCTGCGCGAGTTCCACGAGCTGTCCGAGGAGCACCGCGCCCAGGTGGATGAGCTTGCGGACGAGCCGGCGGCGGTCGCGCCGGCGGCCCCCGATGCGCGCCCGACCGCAGTCGACCTGCCGGCGGTCGATCCGTCTGAAGAGGAGGCGCTGCTGGGGGATCTTGTGGCGGCCGAGCACGCCGCCGACAGCGCGAGCGCGCCGTTCAAAAAGAAAGAATTCACCGCAGAGAACGCAGAAAACCCAGAGAAGGCAGAGGCAGAGAGCAAGGCGGAAGAGAAGAAGCCGACGCAATGACGCTCAGGCTGCAGCGGTTTCTGGCCATGGCGGGCGTGGCCTCGCGCCGGCGTGCCGAGGAGCTCATCGCCCAGGGCGTGGTGCGGGTGAACAACCGGGTGGTGACCCAGCTGGGCAGCAAGGTCGACCCCGAGCGCGACCGGGTCACGGTGTCCGGCCGGCGCGTGCAGCCCGAGGACAAGGTCTACCTCATCATGAACAAGCCCGCGGGCACGGTCGCCACCATGTCGGATCCGGAGGGGCGGCCCAAGGTGGCGGACCTTTTGCCCCGGCACCTGGGCGCGCGCGTGTTTCCGATCGGACGGCTCGACTGGGCCACCGCGGGCGCGCTGCTCTTCACCAACGACGGCGACCTTGCGCAGGCGCTCGTGCATCCCCAGCGGCGCATCGAGAAGATCTATCACGCCAAGCTGCGCGGGCTGGTCGACGAGGGCGCGTTGGCTCGGCTGCGCCGGGGCGTCGAGCTCGAGGACGGCCGTACGCCGCCCGCCCGGGTCGCGCTGGTGACCGCCACCGGCAAGCACACCTGGGTCGAGATTGGCCTTTCCGAGAATCGGCCGCGCCAGGTGCCGCGCATGTGCGAGGCGATCGGCCATCCGGTGCTGCGCCTGATCCGGGTGGCGTTCGCGGACATCGGGATCGAGGGGCTGCCCGAGGGCCAGACGCGCGAGCTTTCGGACCGCGAGATTTCCGATCTGCGGCGACTGGTCGGCGCGGCCCGGCCCAAACGGCTGCGCGCGCGCGGTGCTCGCAAGCACGAGCGATCGTAGGGTGACGCGGCGCGGTACCGACGGGTTTTTCGATGATCTGGCGCTCATGCGCGGCTATTTCGCGCATCGCTCGCCGATTTACGCGCGTGCGGTCGAGCTGTTGGCGGAGCTTTTGCGCGATCCCGAGCTGGCTGCGCGGCTCGACCAGGCCTGGCGCGAGCGCTCGTTCCCGGCGTTTTTCGATCGGCCGCTGCTGCTCCTGGCCGTGTTGCGCGCGCGTGTGCTGGCGGCCGGCCCAGCCCATCCGCTCGGGCCCGCACTGGGCGACGATGCGCCCCAGGTGGACGCCCTGTCGGGGGCAGCGCTTGCCGCCGAGCTGTCTGCGGACGCACTGTGGACCGAGCTTGCACGCCGACACGTGCAGACCAACGACCCCACGCGAGCCGTGGCCTGGCTGTGGCCGGCCTGGCTGGGCGGGTGCGATCGCGGGGCGCGCCCGCTCGCGCTGGTCGACGTGGGCGCCAGCGCCGGGCTCAACCTGATCGCCGACGCGCTGCCGGCGGCCTGGCGTGATGGCGCGGGGGCGCCGCTTCCGGTGGCGCGAGCGGTGCAAACCGTCGCCCGCCTGGGGCTCGACGGCGCGCCGCTCGACGTGCGACAGGCGGAGGACCGCGCCTGGATGCGCGCCTGCATCTGGCCGGGCGAGGCCACCCGCCGCCAGCGCTTCGATGCCGCCGTGGAAGTGGTTTTGGCCGGCAACGTGCCGGTCATCGAGCGAATGGACGCCAGCTCGTTTACGGATCGGATCCGCGAGCTCCAGCGCGTGCTGGCGCCCGGCACGCTGGTCCTGGCCTACCAGACCGTCTTTCGCGAATACCTGGAGGCTATGGTCCGGGCCGCCTATCTCGACGGCATGGCCGATTGGATCGCGAGCGCGCCCAAGAGCTGCGCGCTCTGGATCGAGCTGGAAGTGGCCCCCGAGCCCACCCGCGAGCACCCGGCCGCCCTGATTGCGCACGTGCGCGAGGGCCAGACGCTCGTCATCGGCCGCTGCAGCTTTCACCCGGACGTCATCGACGTGGACGCGCAGGCTGCGGCGGCGCTTGCGCGCGCGCTCACGGCGCGTATGTGAGCACCGCGCCGCCTTCGCCGACCGCCAGCGCGGACCGGGCATCCAGCCAGGTCACGTCGGTCAGCGTCAGATCGAGCCCGCTCGAGACGTCGCGCCAGCTGGCGCCCCCGTCGCTGGTTGCGAGCGCAGCGCCGTGCAGGCCCACCGCCAGGCCGTGCAGGGCGTCTCGGAAAGCGACCGCGTACAGGTCGTCGCGCCGGGGCGCGCTGGCGCTCACAAAGCTGCGCCCACCATCCCGGGAAGAAAGCAGGCCGCCCGCTTCGCCCACCACCCACACGTGGCCGCCGGGCGCGCTGGCGATGCCGTTCCACCATTCGCGCGGATCCGGGGTCGCGACTGCTTCGAAGGTCTGCCCGTCGGTCGAGCGACTGATATAGTCGTAGTACCCGGTCGCGATCCAGGCTCCGTCCGCGGTCGCGTGCACCGCCGCCACCTGGGCCCCGTACGAGCCCTCGCTCATGGTGGCCGCGCTCCAGGTGTGGCCGCCGTCGTGGCTCAGGGCCGCCGACCAGTAGCCGCCCCCGACCACCAGCCCGCCTGCGCACGCGATCCCGTTCAGGTACGAGAAGCCAAAGTTCATGGCGCCGAATTCGGGCACGTGCGGCGCCACCGTCCAGGTGGCGCCCCCGTCATCGCTGACCGCGAGCGTGCCCTCGCCAATCGCGAGCCCGCGCCCCGACGGCAACAGGCACAGATCGGTCAGGTTGGGCGCGAAGCCGTCGCTGCCGTTCAGCATGGCCACGCGCGACCAGACGCCGGTCGCGCTGTCACGCCGCCACAGCCGGCCCTCCGCCCCCGCCGCCAGAAGATCCGCGCTCGGCGTCCGCGCAAGCTGGATCGCGGTGGCGCCGTCGGGAAGCGGGGCCTCCTGCGTCCAGCCCGGCGCCAGCCCGCTGCCTGGCCCCGGCCGCTCGCCGCGGTCGAGCCACGCCCACAGCTCGGCGAAGTGCCAGCCGTACAGGGCGTGCCCGGTGTCGGTCTGGCGCTGCATCAGGCGCGCCCGCGGATAACCGTGCGCATCGAGCCAGCCTGAAAGCTCGCGCAGGTATTGGTACATGTAGTCGCGGTAGCCGGTGGTCGCGTAGATCCGGGGCGCGTCGGCCCCGAACGGCCCGCGCGTCACCCGATCCCAGATCCCGCCGCCCACCACCGCGTAGCCGCGAAACAGGGTATCGCCCATGAACTGGAGCGCCATGTTGGTGCCGTTCGAGAAGCCGGATGTGTAGGTGCGTGCGGGATCAACGTGATAGCGGCCGGCGATGTCGCCCACGAGCGCTCGCGCAAACGCGACATTCTTGGCCAGATCGCCCGCATTCTCGTCCCAGCGGAACAGGAGCTGGCCGCCGCCCTCGTTGGCGTAGCGCGAGCGCGGGCGCGCAACCAGAAAGCCCTCGTGCTCGGCCAGCGCAACCAGCTCGTCCTGCGCGTAGTACTCCTCGACCCGAGCGCCGGGATCGGTGGCCGCCCCGGTGCCGTGAAAATCGACCAGGAGCGGCCACGCACGCGCACACTGGTAGGACGACGGCACGTAGAGGAAGTAATGGCGCGGCTCGCCGCTCACCGAAAGCACCTGATCGTGAAGCGCACCCGGTCCGCCCTGGCAGGACACGCACGCGCCTGCCATGCAGGTGGCGCCGCCCGCGCACGCAACCGGATCCGACCAGGCCGCGCAGCCGCCGCCGGCCGCCATGCACGTCGCGACGCCCCCAGTCCCGTCACAGCGGGTGGCGCCGAGCGTGCATGGGTCGTGGCAGGCCGGCCCGGGTGGGCCTCCCTCGCCACAGCCCACCCCCGCTACGCCAACCGCAACGCTGGCCGCCGCCAGCCTCATGACAAGCCAACCCGATGCCCGCATGCCGCGCCGCCATGCAATCCGCGGACCCGCGCACAAGCGGCTGCGATCGCGCACGCGGCACGAGCCTCCTGCGGTCGCGAGGCCGCGATTGTGCGACCGCGGGACCGTGCTCGATGTCACGGCGGGGTTACGCGTAGTAGCGCTGCTTCATGCGCGCGCAGAAGGAGGGGAGGTTCGCGAGCGTCATCGCATGCCGTTTGAGCGGGGTCTCGAGCGGCGCCAGCACCAGGTTGGCCAGAAACGCGTAGGCGGTGGCATCGAGGGCGGTCGGCTGGGCGCCCAGGAAAAACGGCTTTTCGGCCAGAAAGACCGACAGCGCATCCAGATCGGCCTGGCCGTGCGCGTAGACCTCGGGCGCGCTGTGGCGACCCATGCCATGGCCATAGAGCTGGTCGCCCATGGCCTTGCGTGCCGCCGGCTCGAACTGGGTGCGTAGCTCGGGCGCCAGGCCGCCCAGGAAAACCTCAGCGGTCATCGAAAAGTACGCGTCGTCCATCCAGCGCGAGTAGAGCACCGACCAGTACAGGTGCTCCTCGAGCAGGCGCTGCACGAACAGCGCGAGCGCGCGCTCGCTGGGCGTGAGATGGGCGTCGAGCGGGTCGCCGTAGGTGCGCTTGAGGTAGGCGATGATGTCGCTCGAGTCGGCAATCACGGTGCCCTGGTCCTCGATGAACGGCAGCTTGCCCTTGGGGCCTCGGCGCGGGCTGGGTGTGACCACGCTTTCGTACGGCAGACCGGTCATGCGCAGGTAGGTTTCGACCTTCATGCAAAACGGGCTGGGGTTGGGCAGGCCGAATCCAGGCGCAAACTGGTAGAGCTTGATCATGATGGCGCGGAAGTATACCCTGCGCGTCGATGGAATTGCGCACCTTCACGTATCTGGACGTGCTGCAGCCGCAGCTCACCGGGTTCTTGCAGACGGTGGCGCAGGGTTTTCTGCCGCTCGAGGGCCAGGCGGCGCTGCTGGTCGAGATCGCGCCCGGCATCGCGATCAACAACATCACCGACGTGGCGCTCAAGCGCACGCGCGTCATTCCGGGCATGCAGATCGTCGAGCGCGCGTACGGTCTGCTGGAGCTGCACTCGTTCGATCAGGGCGAGGTGCGCTCGGCGGGGGCGGCCATCTTGGAGCGGCTCGGGCTCGGCGAGGGCGACCGGCTGCGACCGCGCATCGTGTCGGCGCAGAGCATCACGGGCATCGAGGGCTACCAGGCCCAGCTCATCAACCGCATGCGCCACGGCGACATGCTGCTGCAGGGGCAGACTCTTTTCATCCTGGAAGTGCATCCGGCCGCTTACGCGGCCATCGCCGCCAACGAAGCCGAGAAGGCCTCGCCGGTCGCCCTGCTCGAGGTGCTCACGTTCGGCGCGTTCGGGCGCCTGTGGCTGGGCGGCTGGGAGGCCGAGATCGCCGAAGCCGCGCACGCGATCGAGAAGACCCTGAGCAGCATCTCGGGTCGCGAGAACAAGCCGACCGCGGTCGGTTGACGCGCTACAATCAACATGTGACCCCTTCAACGCAAGACCCCTACGTGGCTCCGTTCGCGAGCGGTGGCGCCTTTGCCATCGATGCCGGGCTGGCCGGGCAGATCCTTGCGGCCGCGCTCGGGCGCGGCGGCGACTACGCAGAGCTGTACTTCGAGTATCGCGTTTCCGGCGACTTCGTGATGGAGGAGCAGCGCATCCGCACGGTCGGGCGGGGGGTCCTTCTGGGCCTGGGCGTGCGGGTGCTGCGCGGCGACGCCACCGGGTACGCCTACACCGAGGATCTCGCGCTCGACCGCATGCTGGAGGCCGCGCGCACGGCGGCCCAGATTGCAGCCGGCGGCGGGGCGCCGGAACCGGTGCGTGCGCGCCCGGTCGAGCTGCCCAGCTTCTATGCGCCCGCGGCCTCCAGCCTGGCCGTACCGGGCGAAACCAAGCTGGAGCTTCTGCGCCGGGCCGACCGCGCCGCCCGCGCCTACGATCCGCGCATCATCCGGGCCGAGGTCACGTTGTCCGAGGAGATCAAAGAGATCCTCATCGTGACCTCCGACGGCAGGCTGGCGCGCGACCGGCAGCCGCTCATCCGGCTGGGCGTGCGCGCGGTGGCGGAAGGCCCGGGCGGTCGGCGCCAGGCCGGAAGCTCGGGTGGGGGCGGGCGCCTGGGGCTCGACTACTTCGACCAGCCCGCCGCCGCACCCGAGGCGCACGGTCGCGAGGCCGCGCGCATCGCCATCCAGATGCTGGATGCGGTCGAGGCCCCGGCCGGTGAGATGGAAGTGGTGCTGGCTCCGGGCGACTCGGGCATCCTCCTGCACGAGGCCGTGGGGCATGGCCTGGAGGCCGATTTCAACCGCAAGAAAACCTCCAACTATACCGATCGAATGGGCCGGCCGGTGGCGAGCGCTCTCTGCACCGTGGTCGACGACGGCACGGTTGGTAAGAGCCGCGGCTCCATCAACGTCGACGACGAGGGCAACCTGCCCCGGCGCAACGTCCTCATCGAGCGCGGCGTTCTGGCCGCTTACATGCAGGATCGCATCTCGGCGCGCCACTTCCGACTCGATCCGTCGGGCAATGGGCGCCGGCAGTCGTTCCGCCACGTGCCCATGCCGCGCATGACCAACACCTATCTCGAGCCGGGGACCGATCATCCCGAGGACATCGTCAGGAGCGTCAAGCGCGGCCTGTACGCCAAGCGGTTCTCGGGCGGCCAGGTCAACATCTCCAACGGCGACTTCGTGTTTTCGCTGACCGAGAGCTATTTGATCGAGGACGGCAAGCTGACCGCTCCGCTCAAGGACGTCAATCTCATCGGCAACGGCCCCGACGTTCTGACCAAAGTGACCGCGGTCGGCAGCGACTTCAAGCTGTCCGACGGCATGTGGACCTGCGGCAAGGATGGCCAGTCGGTTCCGGTCGGGGTGGGCACACCGACCGTCAAGATCGCGGCCATCACGGTTGGCGGGACCAAGGTGCAGAAGTGAGCGCGGCCGGGCGGGACACCCGAGCCGAGCTGCAGGCAGTTGCCGAGAAGGTGGTCGAGAGCGCGCGGCGTGCGGGCGCGCATGCGGCCGAATCGCTGGTGCGTGACGGGAGCGAGCTGCACGTGAAGGTGCGGCTGGGCGAGCCCGAGCTGGTCCAGGAGGCGTCGAGCCGTGCGCTCGGGCTGCGCGTGTTTTCGGAGCAGCGGGCCGCGACCAGCTACACGTCCGATTTCACGCCCGCCGGGATCGAGCGCTTCGTCCGCGATGCGGTGGCGGCGGCGCTTCTGTCCGAGCCCGATCCGCTGCACGAGCTGCCGGCGTCCGAGGAGCTGGCACGCGCGGACGCACTGCCGGAGCTGGAGCTGTGGGATGAAGCCGCGCTCGCCGTCGACGCCGGGGCCGCGCTTGCACAGGCCCGGCGCGGGGAAGCGGCGGCGCGTGCGGCCGACCCGCGTGTCACCGGCAGTGAGGGTGCCAGCTATGCACGGGTCGCAGGTGCGGTCGCGTTTGCGACCTCGGGCGGGTTCGCGGGCGCCTACCGCGGCACCTACTCGTCGCTCATCGTGGAGCCGATCTGTGACGATGCCGACGGCAAGAAGCGCAACGGCTACTGGTGGACCGCAGCCCGCCACCTCGATGCGCTCGAAGATGCGGAGGCAGTCGGGCTGAAGGCTGCGCAGCGCACCGTGGCCAAGCTGGGCGCCCGCAAGCCCGAGACCTGCGAGGCTCCGGTGGTGTTCGATCCGGAAGCCGGGCGGGCCCTGCTGGACCTTTTGTTCAGCGTGATAGCGGGCGGTGCCATCTGGCGCCAGTCGTCTTATCTGGTCGGGCGCGAGGGCAGCCGGATCGCGTCCGACCTGGTTACGGTGGTCGACGATCCTCTGATCCCGCGCGCGCCCGGGTCGCGGCCTTTCGACGGCGACGGGCTGCCGACCCGGCGCAACCTGGTGGTCGAGGGCGGCGTTTTGCGTACCTATCTATGCGACCTGTACAGCGCGCGCAAGCTGGGTCGCCGCTCGACCGGGTCGGCCAGTCGAGCCATCGGCGGCAACCCGCACAGCGCGAGCTCCAATTTCATTCTGCAGGCGGGCGCCAGCAAGCCGAATGACATCGTGCGCGGGGTCGAGCGTGGCTTCTACGTGACCGACATGATGGGGTTCGGGTTCAACCCGGTGACCGGCGACTTTTCGCGCGGCGCCGGCGGATTCTGGATCGAGCGCGGCGAGCTGGCCTGGCCGGTCAGCGAGGCCACGCTGTCGGCGAATTTCGATCGGCTGTGGCAGTCGATCGATGCAGTGGGCGACGATCTGACCCTGCGCACCGCCACCGCGGGCCCCACGTTCCGTGTGGCTGGCATGACCGTTGCCGGAAAATAGCAATCATTCCAATCTGTTGCGGGTTCAAGGTCGGACCGTAAGCGCCGATGTGGGTGTCATGGACGATCGGGTCCAGGAATTTCTCGACCTGACCGAGAAATGCAATCTGGGCGAGGCCAGCGCCGACGAGTACATCCGCTGGTGTGAGCTGCGCCAGGAGCTGCGGCGGTCGGATCTGACCGCGCGCCGGATGAAGGAGCGGCGATTTCTGCGCACTCCGATCGATCTGCCGGTCACGGTTCGGCTGGGCGAGGTCACTCACGAGGCGCGTTGCATCGAGTTCAGCGCGGGTGGGATGAAGCTCGCGCTGCCGCACGTTCTGGATCAGGGTGCGCGTCTGCGGCTGCGCTTTCGCTTTCCGGGCGATCAGGAAACCTGGCGCGTCAACTGCAAGGTGGTGTGGAGCGATCGGCATCGGCGGCGCTTCGGCGTCGAGTTCGAGGGCCTGAGCGATGAGCAGATCGAAGAGCTGCGCGCGGTGGTGCTGACCGAGCACCTGCTGCGGCAGCGCTCGGGAACCGACTGAGCCCGACGCTCAGCCCGGAAACAGCGACCGGATCTTCT
>DATFWX010000063.1:0-7896 GCA_035258845.1 Polyangia bacterium
TGCTGCACTGGATACTGCTGCGTGAACGGGGCCTGCTCTGCCAATTGCGGTGGGACCGGCGGCACCGGCGGCGGCGGGGGCGGCGATAGCTGCGTGGGCAGCTGCGGAGACCAGGCGCCCTCGGGCTGCTGGTGCGACTGCGAGTGCATCGCTTTCGGCGATTGCTGCGGGGATCAAGCCAGCGCGTGCCCCAATCTGTGCGGCGGCACCGGCGGCACCGGCGGCGGCGGGGCGGGCGGCAGTGGCGGCAGCGGGGGCAGCGCGGGCGGCGGTGGCAGTGGTGGCAGTGGTGGCAGCGCGGGCAGTGGCGGCACCGGCGGCTCGGGCGGCGGTGGCGGAAGCTGCGTCGGGCGCTGCGGCACTCGCCCGCGAGCGGCCGGCGACTGCTTCTGCGACGCGGTCTGCTTCGACTTCGGGGACTGCTGCATCGATGCGTGCCTCGTGTGTGGGGTCGGGTGCGGGGGCACCGGCGGCGCAGGCGGCGCGGGGGGCATGGGCGGCGCAGGCGGCATGGGCGGCGCAGGCGGCATGGGCGGCGCTCCCGGCGACGCCAGCGTCAGCGATGCACCCGTGGAGGCGGGCCCGGACGCAGTGATTGGCCCGGGTCCCGTGATTGCGCGCTCGACGCGAGGCGCGAACGGCCCCGACGCCGGCCCGCCGCAGAACATCGGCTGCAACACAGTGCCCGGCTCGACTCGTACAGCCCCTAGCTCCCTGAGCGCCCTCGCGCTCCTGCTCGTGGGCCTGTTGGGGTCGCGCCGCCGACCCTGACCTCCCCGCAAACTGGCACGCCGCTCGCATCTGCTGTGCCGCATGGCGCGCTCGTCGGCCGCCGATTCCCTCTGGTCGCGCACGACCACACCAAAGAAATCCGCGGACCCGACCGCGCTCGACCGTCCGCGTCGAGCTGCTCGCAGCCCCAGCCCGGTGTTGCCTCCCCAACAGCAGTCCGCTCATGACCGCTCGGCCGGGGACGACGAAGCCGCCCTGCGGCTGCTGCGCGGCGAGCCGCTTCCGGTGGGGGCGCTGGCAGGCGACTACATCGTGCGGGCGACGCTCGCCCACGGCGGCTGCGGAAGCGTCTACGAGGTCGTGCATCAGGTGTTGGGCCGCGCCGCGGCGCTCAAGGTCCTGCACGCGCACCTTTTGGACTCGGAGGAGATGCGGGCGCGCTTCGTGCGCGAAGCCCGCGCGATGAGCCGCTTGCATCATCCCAACATCGTCGACGTGTACGGGTTCGGCCAGCTCGAGGATGGCCGGCCCTATTACGTGATGGAGCTGCTGGAGGGCATCACGCTGGATGCACACGTGCGCGTGCAGGGACGGCTGGCGCCGCGCGAGGCGCTCGAGCTGCTCGAGCCGGCCTGTCAGGCCCTGCGCGCGGCCCACGAAGCCGGCGTGATCCATCGCGACCTCAAGGCCAGCAACATCTTCCTGGCGCGTTTCGATTGCGCGCGGGTGGTCAAGCTGCTCGATTTCGGAATCGCCAAGCTGCTCGACGGCAGCGACGACGGCGCCTTCAGCACGGCCAGCCGCCGCCTGGGCACCCCCTGCACGATGGCACCCGAGCAGATCAAGGGCGCCCCCGTGGATGCACGCACCGACGTGTACGCGCTCGGCGTCCTGCTCTACCAGCTCGTCACCGGAGAGCTGCCGTTTTCGGGCCGCACGCGCGAGGACACCGAGCAGATGCATCTTGAAGCGCCGGCGCCGCGCGCCAGCCAGCACGCGCCGGTCCCGCCCAACCTCGATGCCGTCATCTTGCGCGCGCTCGAGAAGCGGCCCGAGCGCCGCCACGGATCGGTCATGCATTTCCTGGCCGATCTCGAGCGCGCCACCAGCCGGCGCCAGACCTTGCCCGGCCGCGCCCGCATCGCCAGCGCGCGGGCAATCGGGCTCGCGATCGAGGCCCATCTGGGCGAAACCGATCACGACCAGCCCGACGATGAAACGCTCGAGCGCGCAGCCGCCGGGCTCGACGCGGCCGAGCGGGCGCTCAGCGCCGCGCACTTTTCCGTCATTGTGCACACGGGAAGCTCGCTCTTGGCTGCGCTGCCGCTGCCCGAGCCGCTGCCCGAGCCGCTGCCCGAGCCGGAGCAGGCGCAGGCGCAAGCCCAAGCGCAGGCGGAGCTGGCGGCCCGTGAGCGGGCGCTCGATCTCGCGCTTTCCATCTACGACCTCCTGGCGGCCGACTACGCCTACGCACGGCTGCACTTCACCCTGACCGCGCACGCCGATCGGGTCACGCTGCGCAGCGCCGAATCCGGACCTTGCATCGTGGGGGGGCCGCTTCTGCGCCTGGCTTCCTGGTCGCGGCCGGGCGAGTTGCGCGGTCCCTGGGCAACTCCGGCTGCGGTCTCGGGCCTGACGCGCTTTGCCCCGTCGAGTCGGGCTGGCCCCGCTCCGGCTGCGACCGGGCCGGGCGGCCTGGTCTCGCTGCGGCGCCCGCCCAGATGAGCGGGCGGCAACGGGGCGTTGCCGCGCGGGCAACAGCCCGTGGCGGCAGCGAGTCGGAAAATTCAGCATTTTCGGTGGCATGCCGGCTGCAAAACCAACCGCAATGACTGCCGCCAAGCTCGACGCCTCCTACGTGCTCTTCGTCGCCGGCGAGCATGTGTCGCCTGAAACCGTGCCCGCACCCACGGGCGCAGTCGCCGTGTGGTGCCGGGACGCCGACGAGATCGAAGATCGCGCGACGCGCCTGCACCCGCGTTGCGTCGTCATCGACGCCTCCGGCACCCCTGACGTGAGCGCGGCCGCGCTGGCAGTGCGGCGCTCGGTCGGCACCGAGGCGATCGTCGTCGCCGTATCGAGCGGGAACGGCAACCCGGTCCCGGCCGAGGTGGACTACCAGGTCGCCAGCACCAATCTGCGCGCTGAGCTGCTGCGCGTGATGCGCTTTGCGCTGGGTCAGCGCATCCGCGCCGGCACCCGCGTGCGCTGCCAGGGGCGGGCCCTGTTGGCGCTCGCGGATGGTCACACGCTCGACCTCCCGATCCGCGACCTGTCGGAGGACGGCGTGCGCGTGCGCGTGGCCCCGGGGCTGCCCGAGGACCGCCCGGTGCGGCTCGAGCTGTCGCTTTGCGACGGCCGCACGGTCTCGGTCGAGGGCGTGGCCGTGCGCCGGTCGCCCAAGAGCACCGACATCGACGGCTCGCTGGTGTATCGGTTTCTGGATCTGGAGCCGCGCGCGCGCGCGAGCCTGCGGGCGTTCCTCGTGCGCCGCGCCGTGGGCGCGCTTGCGCCCACCGGCGAGCCGGCGCCGGTCGCGGCCCCGGGACCGCGCGCTCGCGTGCGCTCGGTCCGCATGATCGGGCGCAGCGCCCCGTTCGCTCGCATGCTCGAGACCATCGAGCGGGTGGCCCCCAACGACGTCACCGTGCTTCTGCTCGGAGAGACCGGGACCGGCAAGGAGCTGGCCGCGCGCGCGCTCCATGAGGGCTCGCCGCGCGCCGAGCGCCCGCTGGTTGCCGTCAACTGCGCGGCCCTGCCCGAGAACCTGGTCGAGAGCGAGCTGTTCGGCCACGAGCCGGGGGCGTTCACGGGCGCCCACAAGCGCAAGATCGGACGCATCGAGCAGGCCTCGGGCGGAACCTTGTTTCTCGACGAGATCGGCGACCTGCCGGCGGGCGCGCAGGCCAAGCTTTTGCGCGCGCTGCAAGAGCGCGTCATCGAGCGCGTGGGCGGTACCGAGCCCATCCGGGTCGACATTCGCCTGATCGCCGCCACCAATCAGGATCTGGAAGCCGGCATGGCCAAGCGCAGCTTCCGGCGCGACCTGTTCTTCCGGCTCAACGTGGTGGCCATCACCCTGCCACCGCTGCGCGAGCGGCCCGAGGATATCCTGCTCCTCGCCGACCATTTCCTGCGCCGCGCCGAGGAGCGGATGGGCAAGTCCGGCATCCGCCTGAACGCCCACGCGCACGAGACGCTGCTGCGCTACCCGTGGCCGGGCAATGTACGCGAGCTCGAGAACCTGTGCACGCGCCTGGTCGCGCTGGCGCAGTCGAGCGCGGTCCTGGGACCCGAGCACCTGAATCTGTTCATCGTCGACGAGCTGGCCGATTCGCCCCTGCCGTCGACCGACCTGCGCGACATCCTCGATTTCTGCGAGCGCGAGATCGTGCGGCGCATGCTCGACCGCAATGGCGGCAACCGCACCAAAACGGCGCGCGCGCTCGGCATCAGCCGGCAGGCGCTGCAGCAGAAGCTGGCGCGGTTTCGGGGCCTGGCACAGCCGTCTCCGGGCGACGACGATTGCCCATCCCCGGGCGAGCTGGCGGCGACCGATCGCTAGCGGGCGCGTCTGCGCAGCCGCCGGCGCACCGTGAGCACCAGGGCCGCTCCGCTCAGCAACACGACCGCCAAGCCCCCGTCTCCCGGGCGCGCGCGCGCGGGCACAACCTGGCAGCCTGCCAGCGCGCTCTCGCAGACGTCCGAGTGGCCCCGATAGATCGCGCACAGACCCTGCCACTCGTCTGCGCGCGGGACCCGTTTGCTGATCTCGCCCAGCGCCTCGAAGGCAAACATGGTCGCGGCCGTCACGTCGGGCGCGAGATTGGCCAGCGGAAAGCAGCGGGGCACTGGATGCCCGACCGCGTCGACCGGCGCGCGCGTCTGCGAAAACGTGTAGCAGGTGTGATCGAGGCCCAGCACGTGGCCCAACTCGTGCGTCAGCGTGTTCTGGAGATCGATTTTGTCGGGCGCGCCGTCGTCGGAGAACGGGAAGGCGGCCGCGTTGAGCTCGAGGTCGGCCTCGATCATCTCGCCATCGCGATCCGAGCCCGGGCGGTCGTAGAAAAACACCGTGGTCACCGCGGCCGCTGCAACCGCCGAGCACACGGCGGCCTGCGCGCTCTGCGGATCCTGGCAGAAGCCAGGCAGGCGCCAGAGCACCAGGTTGATGTCGTCGTGGCGCACGTCGGCCACGCCGGAGGTGCCGCCGTCGATCGAGAGGTTGAGGTGGCCGCACGCGGCGGTGGGCGCAAGCCAGGCCGCGACCGCGCGCTCGAGCGCCGCCCGCAGCTGTTCGTGCGGCAGATCGGGATTCTCGAGCGCCGACATCACGAGGTGCGGGCACCCGCGGCGCCACTCGATCGGCGTGCCCGAGGAAGTGCGGGTGCGAACATACGCGGCCGCACGCGCGCTCGAGAGCAGCGCAATCAGGAGCGCAGTCGCGCTCGCGCTCGACCTGGTCACCGCACGTCCCGTCGAGCCAGCGCCCGCAGCGTGGTCACAACCTGGGCCAGCGGCGTGGTTTCGACCCAGCCGGTCCCGGGCGGTACCCAGGTCACCAGGTCGCCGCGCGAGGTGTCGCGAACCACGGCCAGCTTGCCTTGCGAGAGGTTGAGCACGCGGTGGACGTCGCCGGGGCGGCTCCGGGTCAGAAACACGATCGCGCGCTCGCCCGCTCGGAACTCAGGCCCATCCAGCACGCGCATCGCGATGTCGCCCACCTTGCCGCCCGGCGCCTCGACCACGAGCGTGTGGCCCGGCACGCCCTTGATGGAGAACTCGACCGTCAGCGCGACCCGCGTCACGATGCGCCCGTGGTCCCAGCGCGATTGCGTGGCCGCGACCTGCGCGAGCACGATGGTGTCGGCCATCGCGACCATGCGCTCGGTTGGGATGCGCACAAACACGGTCGCGTGGGCGCGCCCGAAGCCCAAGGCGGCAATCAGCGCGCACAGCGAGCGAACGGTCGATCGCGGAAGGCCACCGTAGCGCATACCACGACTCTTTCCGTGCCCGTTTGAAGCAAGAACGCCGCCAGCCTGGGTTCGATTGTGATCGCGTGGGCTTGCTGGCTGCGCGCGCTTCCCATCGCCCGGGCGCGGCGACACTCGGCGCCGCGCGCCCCTGGCAGGGTCGGGCTGGCTGTGCACAAGTGGACGCCTGGTGCGCGCCTGGCCACGACAGTGGCCACTGTTTTGAGCCGTCGACCCGAGTAGGCGCCAGCTAACCGCCCGAAACCCATCGCCACCGTGCTCGAAAACTGGTGGCACGGGCTCTGCAGCGAATCCCTATGGCCCAAACATGGAGAGCAGAGCCAGGATGGTCACGATCATGAAGCGTACGGTGCGGCGGCGTGGGCTGGACGAGCCCACGAAGGGCGGCGACCCCGAGTACCATGGTTTCTTGATCGGCCATCCTCAGATAGGCCGGCCCATGGTGATCTTCCGCGAAGACGACCGCCGCCACATCCTGACCTCGCCGGTGCAGCGCGTGCTCGGCGATGTGGACGGCAACACGCTGCGCGTGGAGACCATGAACAGCGTTTACGTCCTGCACGCGCCCCCGACTCGCCCCTAGCGCATCGCGCGTCGAGCGCCGCGTGTCGCGCGCCGGAGTCATAGTCGGTCAAGAGTCGGCGACGCCAGTGGCTGCAACTCTAGCCAATGGCTCATCGCGCTGGTGGGCTGCCCCTGTCGCGACTCCGTTTCGCCTATTTCGCCTGATGTCACCGAGAGATCGACGCCGCTGTGGGTCACTCGACTCATTCCGATGAGCTGCGCGCTCGGCCCGATTGCTCGAGCTCTCGGCCGACGGCCAGCATGAGGCCTGCTTGACCAACTGGATCGGTAGGAGGTTCTCATGTCGGATCGGAAACATGAGTTGGCTGGGCTGGTTGCACTTGACACATTTAATGCGTGCGACCATAGGCGGTGGTGCCCGTTCGGCTCGGTCGTGCCAGGGTTCGGAACCGCGGCCGGCCTTGGAGGGGGCGTTCTCACGAGCCCCATCGGTTGCTCTGTAGGCTTCGGGTACGCCGACGAGTGGTACACGGGCGAGGGACTGGTGGTAGCAGGCCGAGCAGCCTCTTCCGTTTCGAACCAGACCTCAATAAGCCGACGACCAGCATCTCGAAGACGACCGCCGCTGCATCTTGACTGGCGCGACGCGGCGGCGATCGTGATCCTGCACTCGTGGAAGTACCTGCTCTACACGGCGCCGCTGTTCGCCGGGTTGAGACGCTACTGTCCGAGCGTCGCCGAGCCGCTGCACGTTATGACGAACGGACAGCTGCCTCTGATGCGCCCTATGTTCATCGTAAATACGATCGTCGAGCCTGAGCGATGGGCGGTCCCAGAGTCCGGGCACACGGGGCACCCGCAAGGCTCCCCGCGGTAGAGCGTGTGGGTGGAGTCGGTAGCGTTGAAGAATGGGTAGTTTGGGACGTTCGGGGCGTTGTAGAACCTGGCTATGCCCGAGGAGTTCGTGCTGATCGCGCCCTCCAGCCCCGTGAAATTAGAGACCAGCCAGAACTTGTCCACGTTCTCGAACTCCGTGATTGGCGAGCTGCAGTTCGTGGTCGGGTCTTGCGTGATCATACATTGAATGCTGGTCTCGCAGCCATTCGCCGGGTTCCCATCCGTGTCGGCGTAGCCCGGCTGGCAGGTCGAGCCACACGCGTTGCCAGTGCACGCATAGCCGCAGCGAGCGTTGATGCACGTCTCGGTCGCGCCGGTCGGTGGCGCCGGACACACGCTGCCGCAGGCCCCGCAATGAGATGTGCTGTTGAGGGCGGTTTCGCAGCCGTTTGCCATGTTGCCATCGCAGTTGCCCCAACCGGATAGGCAAGCGATTTGACAATTGCTCGCGACGCAGGTGCCCGTTGCGTTCGGAAAATTGGAACACGCGTTGCCGCATGCGCCACAATGGGCGGAGCTGTCGAGAGCAGTCTCGCAACCGTTTGCGGGGTTCCCGTCGCAGTCGCCCCAGCCCGTGGCGCACGCGAAGGCACAATTGCCCGCGACGCAAGTGGCCGTCGCATTCGGAGGATTGGGACATACGTTGCCACAGGCGCCGCAGTGAGAGGCGCTGGTGAGATCCCACAGGCAACCGGCGGGGTTCCCGTCGCAGTTTCCCCAGCCCGGGTTACAGGTGAAACCGCAC
>DATFWX010000064.1:0-35786 GCA_035258845.1 Polyangia bacterium
GACTGTCGTGCTCTTTGGGGCTTTAGTCGGAATCGGGGGCGGCATGCTCTGGCATCGCGGCGCCAAGCAGCTTGCCCGTGCGCGAGCCCATCTGTCGGCTGGTCCCGGATCGGTCGCTCTGACGCTCCGATGGTGATTCGCCTCAACCGCAGACGCGTACTTTCTTGCCTTTCAACTTGACACGAATCAGGGCCACGAGCACTTCCTGACTCCACCACCGTCGGGACAAGCGCTCGCGCGCGCGCAGTGCGGCTCTGCTGCGTCGTGTGATGCTCGGCTCTCTCTGGGACTTCGTGCACCGCGCCCTCGGCCAGTCCGAGACCATGACGCACTATCGGGTCAGCGCAGCTCGCTTCGTCCAGCGCTTCCCGCAGGCGGTGGAGCCGCTGCGCGCGGGCCGCCTGTGCATCACGACCCTGGCCACTCTGGCCCCGGTCGTGACCGAGGCCAACTGCGCTGCTGTGCTGGCCGAGGCCATGGAAAAGCCCAAGCGCGAGGTCGAGCGCATCAAGGCTAGGCTGGCGCCCAAGCCCGTGCCGAAAGACGTCGTGCGCAAGGCCCCCCCACCTTTCCCAGGAAAGGTTGCGAAAAGCCCGGTCCAGGTCGAGATGCTGACGGAAGAGCTTTCGCGGAGGCACCTGACTACCGACCGCGAGTTCGAGGACCTTCCGGCCAGCGCTCGCTCGGCGCTCTCGCACACGATGCCGGGCGCCTCCGAGCTGGAGATCCTCAAGCAGGGGCTGCTTTGCATCATCCGCGACCACGAGAAGCGGAAGGGCTTGACCGAGCGGCCTCGCCCGCCCCGGCAGCTGGCCGCGCGCCCGTCACCCGGGGCGGCGATTTCACGTCCGGTCAAGCGCGCGGTGTGGCTGCGCGACCAAGGTCGGTGTCAGTGGCCGATCGAGGACGGCGCTATCTGCGGCTCGCGTGTGCGCGTCCAGTTCCATCATGTGATCGACCGCGGCAAGGGCGGACCGAGCACAGAGGAGAACCTCATCCTTGCCTGCGCGGTGCACAACCAGTACGCGGCCGATCAAGCTTGGGGGCGGGGATTCATGGAGAAGTTCCGACGGGCGCGGCGCACGCGGCAAAACCCAGATAAGTCGGCGTCACCCTGAGCGCCGGAGGAGCGATGGCCGACGCGAGCGAGAACCCGCCCGCCTTCGCCGCACCAGCAGCGATACGCCGGCATAGGCCAGCAGCGCGCCCGCAATGGTGCCGCGCGCACCGGGAGCGGCCGCGCAGCCGCTGTCGTCGCCGGCCCCCGCCAGGTTGCCCATGTTCGGATAGCGGCGGCGCACCATGTCATTGTGCGATGCGAGCTGGCTGGTGATACGGTCGCGGTTCGAGCCCACCGTCGCGGCCGGGCCCGACGCGCCCATCTGCGACCAGCTTTCGGCGGCCGGGAGCGTATCGAGACCGTCGCGCAGCCGGCCGTCCACCCACAGCTCGCGACCGTCGGGCAGCATCAGCCGAATCGGCTGCCGCTGACCGTTGTTGCACTGCAGATACGCCTCGGCCACGTGCTGGCTGGACACGTCCGGCAAATCGGGATTGAACGCGAACGTCGGATCCTGGGTCATCTCGGGCGGCGAGATCAGCGTGTACAGCCGGGTCAGGTAGGGCAGCCGATCGAACAGCATCTGGGCGCGAGCCAGCGGCTGCACGATCACCGCGTCCAGCTCGTTGGTCATGCCGACCGGGTCAAACGCAAAGCCGCTGAGGAACTGTCGATAGCAGCTCACGCATGCGTAGAACTGCTGCTCCGTGATGCCGGCCGCGCGCGCCGCATCGGGCTCCGGAATCCATCGGCGCAGCTCGCCCCGCATCTGGCCGCTCGACGGAAAGCCCTCGAGCAAAAGCTCCTGCACGTAGGCAGCCGGGTCGGTCAGCGTGCGCAGATAATCCAGGCGGAAGCGGCTCGGGTCGTACAGCCGGCCCGCCATGATGCGCGCGCTGCCGGCGAACTCGGTGACGAACGCGTTGCCGCCCGCCTCGTCGGCGGCGGCGGAGACTACTTGCTTATAGTTGCCGCCGTAGGTCATCCAGTCGATGCGCGCCAGATCGAGCGTCACCTCGTAATAATTTTTCGGCACGCCGCGCGCCGGCCCGAGCAGAAACGCGGTCACCTCCATGTCGTTCAGGGCCGCGACGGCGGTCAGCCGGATCGGGATGCAGGGCTCGCCACCCGCAAAACGCAGCACGATGGGCTGGATGTCGCTGGCGTCACGACCCGGGTGCAGCTTGAGCGCGACGAAATAATCGTGCTCGCGCACATAGGGATCGAGCAGCGCCTCGCCGGCGAGCGAAAGCTGGTAGCCGCTCGAGCGCAGCCAGCTCTTGAGCGCGGGGCCGTTGTCGGCTTGCAGGATGACCGCGTCGTAGGGGCCCACCACCTCGCGCTCGATCACGGTGACGCCGGGATCGCTGCCGAAGCCGCCGTCCGCGCCCCCGCCGCTGGCCGCCTCGCCCGCCGCCGAGCCGCCGCAGCCCAGGGCGAAGCCGCCGCCGCCCCCGCCGCCGCACGAGCCGGTCTGGTGGACGTTGACCCGGAACTGGGGCGCGGTCGAAAAGTCGAGCGCGCTGAACATCGCGTCCACGCCCACCGACAGGGTGGGCACCTGCCGCGTCGGCACCACCCACGCGAACTCGGCGTCGCTGCCCTGGTAGTTGATCTGGACGTGCACCTCGACCCCGGTCGAGTCGACGGCGAACAGGATCTTCTCGCCCGACTGCTCGACCGGTGCGGTCGAGCAGAAAAAGCCGCCGCAGGCGGCAGCCGGGCGAGGCGCGAGCAGAAGGCAGGCGATGACAAGCATAGGGTTGAGCTTCATGGGGAAGCCGCTAGAGCAATCGGGCGGCCAACTGCGATCGGAAAGAAATCGGGTGGTTACCGGCTGCGCAACGGGTCGCGAGCCCAAAGACCGGACAAACTTGTCGGACTCGTCGCCGGCAGCGCGGGCTTACTGCGCGGGGAAGCTGGCTTTGTTGGCCTCGAACCCGAGGCCGACCGAAAGGGCGTCGTTCTTGTAATCCGGGTCACCCGGCATCGCGAACGGATTGGTCTTGTTCGGATCCAGATCCAGATCGGGGGCCAGCAAGGTCCTGATCGTGGAGTTGTTCTCGAGCTCGCAAGCTGTGATGCAGGTACAGGGGTTGGGAGCGGTCGGCGACGTGCAGTTGGGATCGGTGTCACAGTTGGTGTTCAGGGGGTCGTTCGCGCAGGCCGGATAGGTCGGGTTCTTGTCGAACAAGGTCTTGATCGTCATCCCGGTCTGGCTGCCCGACTTGACCTGGGCCGACAGGAGCGTCGCTATTTGCGGAAGGATCCGCGTCTTGATCTCGTCGGCCGGGATGGCGCCGCACAGCTTGGCGTTGCTCACGTTGGTGGCGGAAATGGTACCCGATACCGTGGCCGCGATGAGGTCGGTCACCAGCGGCGCCTGGCCCATGACCAGCGGGAACTGCACGGTGAGCTGGCCCGGCCCGAACGAAGCCGCACCGCTCGTGACCTTGCCGGCAAAACCGGGACCCGCCGCCATCGTCACTGTGAACTTGCCGTTGCCCATGTAGAAGGCCGGCGCCTGCAGACCGTCGCTGGTGTCGTGCGCGCCCAGATAGCTCTTGGCGCCCGCAACGGTTGTATTGGTGATGGACGGCTTGGCCTCGATGTCGAACAGGATGATGATGCTGCCGCTCATGAACGAGCTATCAACGGAAGCCTGCACGTCAAAGCTCGATGACAGCGCCTTGAGCTGGACGAGGATTGTGCCTAATTGGTTGTCCACATGGTTATCGCCATTGATATCGCATCCGAGAGCAGTTGCCTCTGAGTTGGTGCCAGGAACCTTGATGCCGTGGTCGTTGGGAGAAGTCGACATCGGGCCCACCACGTACTGGTAGTGCATGCAGTCGGGGCAGTTCGGATACCCGCTCGAGCCGCCGCTCCCCCCACCGCCCCCACTGTCCCCGCACCCCAGCGCGCCCACGGCCACGACCAGAGCCCATGCAAAACGCTTCACTGTCATGGATCCCTCGCTTTCTACGCTAACTAACCCGGACTAACTCACAAAAAACCACGAGTACCGCGGATTTGTACCCCGAAAGCAGCGTCCGGTCAAGCGCACCAAGGCGCTCCTTCAGGACCGTCACACGTTGACTCCGAAGCATGCCGGGCCTACGCTGAAGCAGCCCCATGTCGAGGGGGATCCAGACCTTCGTTTGGTTCGGTAGCCTCGCCGCCGTGCCGCCGCGCGCGGTGGTCGAAAAGTGCCAGCAGCTCAAGGTCAGCGCGCGCGCCGAGCTGCGCTCGGGCGGACAGCGCGGCGTGATCGACATCGTGGGCGGCGCGGTGGTGGCGGTCAGCGGGGCCGATCCCAAGCTGATCGCAAGCTGGACCGACGGCTCGTTTCGGGTCACGCAGGGCCTGCCCGACTTCGACGGGAATTTACAAACCGAGCGTGAGGCCAAGGGCTCGCTGCAGAGCCGAAAGCTGGCCGATCTGCTGGCGTGGGCCGAGGAACACCGCCTGACCGTCAAGCTCGACCTGTACCACGAGCCCGAGCGGGCCCACATCGAGATCGGGGGCGGCCGCGTGGTCGAGGTGATCGTCGACGGGAAGCCCGATCTGGCGGCGCTGGGGCGACTGGAGGCGTGGGCGCAGGGCGAGTGGCGCATCGGGCTGAGCCCGCTCTTCATCGAAGAGACCGCGCCGGTTTTCATCACGGACGACGGCCTGACGCCGACCCCGATGGTGGTGCCGATGTCGGGACCGATCTCGGTCGACGACCCGCCCTGGCTGGCGCTCAAGCCGCTCCAGGAGCCGATGGTTCGGCCGATCGATACCTGGGACGCCGACAAGACCGAGCAGGACACCCCGATGATCCCGGACTTTCTGTCGGAGCCGCACCTGGTGGTGCCGGCCGACGCGCCCGCCGAGCCCAGCTTCGAGCGGTCGGGTCCGGCGGTGGAAGCGCCCCCTCACACGCCCACACCGACGCCCGCGCCGCTGCCGCCGGTGCCGGCGGCGCCTGCTGCGCCTGCTGCGCCGGCCCGGCCCTCTCTGGCGCGCGCGCTGCCGCCCGGGCTCGAGCCGACCGTGCCCGTGCTCTCGGACCAGCCGCGGCTTCCGATTCGGATCCCGCGCGGACGGCAGCTGGCGGTCCTCGTCGGTGTGGTGGCGGGCGTGGGATTGATTGCCATCATCACCTCGCTCGGCGTTCGTGTGTTCAAGCGCACACCTCCCCCTCCGCAGCCGATCGCGCAGGCCAAGCCCGACGCCGGCCTGGCAGCGCAGCTTCCGCCCAAGCCCAAGCGCAAGCCCGAGCGCGACCGGCCCCAGCCCTCGAGCGCCGAGAAGCGCGAGCGCGCCCGCCGCATGATCGAGCGCGCGCGCCGCGACATCATCGACGGCAAGAAGAAAAGCGCGATCGCGCTGCTCGAAGAGGCCCAGCGGCTGGATCCGGACAACGTGGGCGTGCGGGTCTACCTGGCGCAGGCCAAGGGCAAGCTAGGCGAGGGCAAGCTCTGGATCGAATCGACGCCCTCCAAGGTCAAGACGCTGGTTGACGGCGCCGCGGTCGGCGAGACGCCGCTGCGCCTGCGCGCCATCCCGGCCGGTATGCACACGGTGCAGGTGGGCGACAAGACCGAAGACGTCGAGGTCGTGCGGGGCAAGAAAAAGACCGTGCGCCTCAACCTGCGCGGCCGGGTGGCGCGGCGCGATCGGTGATCGTGGCCGCGCTCGCGTGGCTGCTGGTGGTGGTCGGGGTGGTGGGGGCGGCCTGGGGCGTGTGGGCGGCGTTCCAGCAGCCGCGACCGTGGGTGGGGACCGTGGTGGCGCCGCTCGGCATCCTGCTCGCCCTCGTGGGCGCGCTGCTTCTGTTCGTGCCCGGGTTTTTCGGATAGGAGTGCGAGGCCTGCTCGAGCGCCGGGCTCGGGCCGCGCGGCGATGAGGGCGGCAGTGCAGGTCGCGGCTGCGTCGGCGCCGCGCGGTGGCGCCTCGGCGCGACGGCCGCCGTCAGCTGGTTTCAGGCGGGGGCTCGCTCGTGGCGGCCATCGCGCCTCCGGCGCTCGGAGGTGAGGCCGACCTATCTGAGCTCTGCTGCGAGCGCCGTACCCGCCGGAACTTCTCCATGAACTCGCGGCCCCAAGTTTGATCAGCTGCGTGCTGATTGTGGACTGCGCAGGCAAGGATCAGGTTGTCCTCTGTGCTCGGGCCGCCCTTGCCGCGGTCGATGACGTGATGGAACTCGACCCGCACGCGCGAGCCGCAGATCCCGCCGTCTTGGGTCGGCCACTGGCACCGGCCCTGGTCGCGCTGCCAGACCGCGCGCTTGACCGCGCGCGGAATCGCTGCATCGGGTGACGGGTTCGCGGCCGGCTGCTGGGACGGACGCGGCCGCTCCGTCAGGCCTTTGCGCTTCTCGTGGTCGCGGATGATGCACCGCAGCCCCTGCTTCAGGATCTCCAGCTCCGAGGCGCCCGGCATCGAGTGTGAGAGCGCCGAGCGGGCGCTGGCCAAAAGCTCCTCGAACTCGCGGTCGGTAGTCAGGTGCCGCCGCGAGAGCTGTTCCGTCAGCATCTCGACCTGGACCGGGCTGGCGGCAACCTTTCCCAGCACAAGTGGAGCCGCCTTGCGGACGACGTCTCTGGGCAGGGGCTTAGCCTTGATGCGCTCGACCTCGCGCTTGGGCTTCTCCATGGCTTCGGCCAGCACGGAATCGCAGTTGTCCTCGGTCACGACGGGCGCCAGAGTGGCCAGGGTCGTGATGCACAGTCGGCCCGCCCGCAGCGGCTCCACCGCCTGCGGGAAGCGCTGGACGAACCGGGCGGCGCGGACCCCGATAGTGAGTCATCGTCTCGGACTGGCCGAGAGCTCGGCGCACGAAATCCCAGAGGGAGCTGTACCCAAGCTCGAGGTAGCCGCGCTCGCGATCGAAGTCAGCCAGCGCGATCACGAGCTCAACCAGGATCTGGCGCTCCCGGCCCACAAGCTGCTGGAGCCGGGCGGTCCACTCGAGCGCAGAGGACTTGGTCATGGTCCTTCTGTACCATGCGATTTCGGCCCTTCCGGAAACGCACTACGCTCGCGCCAGAGGTCGCGTTTTCGACCGGGTTGACGGCGACGCCCTCCGGCGTTCACACAACGCAGCAGCGTCGCACTCCAGTGCACAACAACGCCTGTCCCGACGGTGGCGCCGTGCGGAAGTGCAAGTGAGTCAATTTCTCGTCAAGGAAAAAGCAAGAAAATGCACGACCGCTGCCGTCACCCCCAGCTTCCCTGCACCACCCCTTCCTCAAAGCCGCTGCGGCGGCGCACCGCTGTGCAGAGCTCGGGGGTGCTACTCTTGCTCCATGCTGCGTCCCCTTCTTTCGTGCCTCGCCCTGCTGTCCGCCGCCTCGCTGGCGGCCGCCGATGAGAGCCCCCCGTTAGGGCACAAGCGAACCGCCTGGGAGAGCCCGCTTGTGCACGACCACCGCGCGGACGTGTTTCAGCTCGCCGACGACTACATCGGCTTCCTGGGCCGCCACAAGACCGAGCGCGAGGTGGTGGCGGCGGCCATCGAGCTGGCGCGCAAGGCCGGCTTCCGGCCCGCAAGCGCCGTCGAGCCGCTCAAGTCGGCGCGCGCAGGCGACAAGCTGCTGTTCGAAGAGCACGGCAAAATCCTGGCGCTGGTCGTGCTCGGCAAGCGCCCCCTCTCGGAAGGCGCGCGCCTGGTCGGCGCCCACGTCGACGCGGTGCGCATCGATCTCAAGCAGAATCCGCTCTACGCCGACGCCAACCTGTCGCTTCTGCGGACCCAATACTACGGCAACCTCAAGAAGTACCAGTGGCTGTCGCTGCCGCTCGAGCTGCGCGGCGTGGTCTTTCGCAAGGACGGCCGGCGGGTCGATCTGCACATCGGAGCGGACGCGAAGGATCCGGTGCTCGTGATCCCGGACCTCTTGCCGCAGCTTTCGCGCGAGGTCGACCGCGAGGAGGGCGAGCAGGTGCCGGGCGAGAATCTGGATCCGATTGCGGGCAGCATGCCGGCGGCCGGTGTGCGCGGCGATCCGTTCGAGGCCACGGTCGCTCGCATTCTGGCCGACAAGTATGGCGTCGAGCTGGACGATCTGCGCGCCGCCGAGCTGGAGCTGGTGCCGGCCCAGCCCGCGCGTTCGGTCGGCCTCGACGGTGCGCTCGTGGGCGGCTACGGTCAGGACGACCGAGCGTGCGCCTGGGCGGCCGTGCGCGCGCTGCTCGGGCTCAAGGGGACGCCTCAGCACACGGCCATCGTGCTCCTGGTCGACAAGGAAGAGAGCGGCTCGACCGGCAACACGGGCGCGCAGTCCAACTTTCTGCCGCGCGTGGTGGGCGCGCTGCTGGCGGCCGCCGGCGATGCCAGTGAGCTCCACGTCCACGACGCCCTGGCGCGCTCACTCGCGCTGGCGGCCGACGCGACCTCGAGCGCACATCCACTGTACCGGTCGCTGTGGGAAAAGGGAAATGCGTCGTTCCTGGGCAGCGGGCCCAGCTTCACGCCCGCCGGCTCGTCGGCCGAGATGATGACGCGGCTGAAAGCGCTGCTCGAGCGCGAGAAGGTGGCCTTCCAGGTGGCTGCCTTTTCGAAGACGCTGGGCGCGCGCGTGGAGGGCGAGAGCATTCTGCCCGACTTGACGCGCCTCGGGGTGTCGGGCCTCACTCTGTCCATTCCGGTCATGAGCATGCACGCGCCGTTCGAGCTCATCAGCAAGGCCGACCTCTACGAGGCCGTGCGCGCCTACCGGGCCTGGCTCGGCGACTGACCCCGACCCCCGCGGAACCCGCTCGCGCGCGCGTTGTCCAAGCGCAAGACCGGCGTAGATCCTCGATGCCGCCGGTGCGTCAGTAGCTCGAGTCAGGAGGTCGCTCATGCGTCTTCTACCGGTCGCGCTGAGCGCGGTGGTGCTGGGTGTGTCGTCCGCCTGGGCGGCGGGAGCAGCCAGCCCGGCCGCGGGCGCCGTCACCGAGGGCAAGCTCGCCACCCGCGACGGCAAAGAAGTCATCGACGTTCCGCTCAAGCACACCGAGGTCAAGGTCCACATCGCCGGCTATCTGGCCGACGTCGAGGTCGCCCAGACCTTCCAGAATCCCTACCCGCGCAAGATCGAGGCCGTCTACCTGTTCCCGCTGCCGACCGGGGCGGCGGTGAGCGAGATGGAGATCGTCTCGTCGGGGCGAACCTGGAAGGGGCTCATCAAGCGCAAACAGGACGCCAAGCGCATCTATGTCGAGGCCAAAAAGGAGGGTCACGTGGCGGCGCTGCTGGTGCAGGAGCGGCCCAACCTGTTTACGCAGCAGGTGGCCAACATCGAGCCGGGCGCCGAGGTGGCGGTCCGGCTGCGCTACCAGCAGGCGCTCGAGTACGACAGCGGCGGCTACGAGCTGGTGTTTCCGATGGTGGCCGGTCCGCGCTATTTGCCAAAGACCGCACAAGCGCAAACGCCGACGGCGCCAGCCGCCGTGCAACCGGCCGTGCTGCCGCCCGGCCTGCGCTCGTCGCACGACATCGGCCTCGAGGTGGAGCTGGAGGCGGGCGTGCCCATTACGGACGTGCGCTCGCCGTCGCACCAGATCGACCTCGCGCGCGCGGGCGCCTCGAGCGCGCGCCTCAAGCTGGCGGCCGGCGACACCATCCCGAACCAGGACTTCATTCTGCGCTATCAGGTTGCGGGGCCGCAGCCAGCGTTCGCGGTGCTCACCCACCGGGAGCCAGGCCGCGACGGTAGCTTTCTCTTGATGGCGCAGCCGCCCGCCCAGGCGCCGGCGGCCCAGGTGGCGCCGCGCGAGATCATTTTCGTTCTGGACACCTCGTCCTCGATGGCGGGCCTGCCGCTCGACAAGGCCAAGCAGCTCGTGCGTCGCACGCTGTCGGCGCTCGGGCCCGATGACACATTCCAGATGATTCGCTTCGACGACGCGGCCAGCGCCCTGGGCCCGCGCCCGATTGCGAACAAGCCGCGCAACCTGCGCTATGCCCTCCAGTGGCTGGACGCGCTCGAGGCGGGCGGCGGCACCGAGATGCTGAGCGGCCTCGAGGCGGCGCTCGGGGTGCCGCACGATCCGGCGCGCCTGCGCATCATGGTGTTCCTGACCGACGGCTACATCGGCAACGAGGACGAGATTCTGGCCGCGGTCGGGCGGCAGCTGGGCGATGCGCGGCTGTTCTCATTCGGGGTTGGAACCGCGGTCAACCGGTACCTGCTCGAGGAGATGGCGCGGATCGGTCGGGGCGCGGTGCAGGTGGTGCGGCCCGACGAGGACACGCAGGCGGCGGTGGAGCGGTTTCATCGGCGCATTGCGCGCCCGCTCCTGACCGACCTCGCCATCGATTGGAACGGGCTTCAGGTCGCGGACCTTTCGCCGACCGCGCCGCCGGATCTGTTCGTGGGCCAGCCCATCGTGCTCGTGGGCCACTACAAGGCGCCCGGTCGTGCCACCATCACGGTGCGGGGTCGCCAGGGCGGCCGCGAGGTGGCCTTCCAGGTGCCGGTTACGCTGCCGGCCCTCGAGCCGGCACAGCCGGCGCTGGCGTCGGTGTGGGCGCGCGCACGCATCGCCGATCTGATGGGGCTGCAAGTGCGCGGCGAGCGGCCCGAGCGCACCGAGGAAATCACCGAGCTCGCGCTGGCCCATCACCTCATGAGCGCCTACACGGCGTTCGTGGTGGTGGATGCTTCGCGCGTGACCAAGGGTGGCCCGGCCGAAACCGTGGCCGTGCCGGTCGAGGTGCCCGAGGGCGTGCGGCGCTATGCCATGCGGCCTGCCGACGCCAGCGGCGTGCTGGGCGGCTTGGCCGGCGGCGAGGTCGGCGGCGTGCTGGGTCTTTCGGGCAAGGGCGCGGGCGGCGGCGGGGCTCACGTGTTGGGAGGGGCGGATGAGGCGCTCGAGGGCAGCCTTGACCGCCCGGCGTACTCCGCAGCCAGCCCGCAGCCGGCCCCGCCCGTGAAGGTGGCCGAGCACAAGATCGTGATCACCGGCGCGCTCGATCGGGATCGCATTGCGACCCTGGTTCACAAGGACGACATCAAGGCGGTCTACAACGACGCGCTCAAGTCGCATCCGGGCTTCGAGGGACGGCTGGTCCTCGAGCTTGTGATCGCGCCCGCCGGCGCGGTCACGGCCGCGCGCATCGTCGAGTCCACGTTCCCCAAGGATGACGGGTTTGTCACCCGCGTGCTGGCGGCCGCGAAAAAGTGGAAGTTCCCCGCGTCGGCCAGCGAGATCACGGTGCGCTTGCCGTTCGTGTTCAAGGCGCCGCAGTGAGGTTTGCCATGCCCCAAAAAGCTCTGCTCAGCATCGTCGTCCTCGGCCTCGCCAGCGCCTGCCAGCCGGCCCGGTCCGCGCCCCACCGGCTGGCGGCGGCTGCGCCTGTAACGCGCCCGGCGCCCGGCGCCGACCTGGACGGTCCACCGCCCCTGCCCCGGAAACCCGAACGGCACGCGCGCGGCCGGACTGCGCAGCCGCTCGATCTCGGCGCCGATCGTCCCGCGGTTCCGATCGCGGTCCCGGTGCCGCCGCGCGGCGGTGCGGCCGGCTTCAGCTTCGGCGACGATCGGCGCGGCTGGGTGGTCCGCATCCCGGAGTCGCAGCAGCTGCCCGCGGTCGCCTACGGCGACGGCCGCGTCTATGTGTCGGGCGGGTTCGAGTCGGTCAGCTTCTACGCGCTCGACGCCGGCGACGGGCACATCGTGTGGTCGCAACACGGGCTCGAGGACAACGGCCCCACCGCGCCGGTTTATGACAACGGCGACGTCATCTTCAACACCGAGAGCTGCACGCTGTTCGTGGTCGACGCCAAGACCGGCAAGAAGCTGTGGTTCAAGTACCTGGGCGACCCGACGCTGGCGCAACCCGCGGTCGCGGATGGGTTGGTGTTTGCGGCTCATCCCGGACAGACCGGGCCCGAGTTCTCGGCCTACAAGCTGCGCAGCGGCACCGAGGTGTGGACGCGCACGGTCGGGGGCGAGCTTCTGGCCGCGCCCATCATCGACGGTGATTCGGTCTATGTCTCGACCATCCAGGGCCGCACGTTCCGTTTCCTGCGCGCGAGCGGCAAGCAGATGTGGTCGCAGGCGCTGGGCGCGACCACGGCGCCCTGGATCGTGGGCGCCGAGCTCTACTTGAGCCGCCGCGCTGGCGATCGCGAGGAGCAGGTGGTGGTGTCGGCAGCCACCGGCGCCGTGCTGCGCCGTCACGGCGCGACCCCTGCCAAATACATCGCGGACGTCCCGTCGAGCCTCGGCAACTGGAAGCAGGTGTGGGCGTTCGAGGGCTCGCGGCCGGCCGTGGTGGGCGGCGTGCGCTATGTGGCCATGGGCGGCGAGGTCGAAGCGTCCGACCCCAGGACCGGCGAGCGGCTGTGGGTGCGGCGGGCGGCGCACGCGGGCAACTCGCGTGCTCTGGGCACGGTCGCGGTGGCGGGCTCGCAAATCGTGATCGCGACCCGCAGCGGGCAGATCTTCGGGCTCGATGTCGACACCGGCTACACGCTGTGGGCCTACGACCTTGGCCACGCGATCGCGGCCGAGCCCATCGTGGCCCGAGGCTGGGTCTATGCCAGCACCACCGACGGTCAGGTCATCGCGCTCAACGTGGCCGACAGCTCGCTCGACGGCTGGCACATGTTCGGCGGCAACCCGCGCCACAACGGCCCCGTCACGGGGCCGAGAATCTGAAGAAGCTTCCCGAGAGAACCCCGGCCTCAGACGTACGTGAGCCAGTCGGGGTAGGGCACGCGCTCGCCCTTGACCGCTTCGAAGTAGGCCGCCTGCAGCTTGCGCGTGAGGGGCCCGGGCTCGCCGGCGCCGATCTTGCGGTTGTCGACCTCGCGCACCGGAGTCACCTCGGCGGCGGTGCCGGTCAGAAAGACCTCGTCGGCGCAGTACAGCTGATCGCGCGTGAAGGTCTGCTCGCGCGCCTCCAGGCCCGCGTCACGCGCCAGGCGCAGGATCGTGTCGCGCGTGATGCCGGCCAGAATCGACGACGACAGGGGCGCGGTCATGACCACGCCGGCCTTGATCAGAAACAGGTTCTCGCCCGACGCCTCGGCCACCAGACCCTGGGCGTCCAGCATGATGGCCTCGTCGTAGCCGACCGCCACCGCCTCGCGCTTGGCCAACACGCTGCCCACGTACTGGCCGCAGATCTTGGCCTTGGACATCATGGAATTGACCGCGCCGCGCGCGAACGAGCTCACCTTGGCCCGGATCCCGCGCCGCAGCCCCTCTTCGCCCAGGTAGGCCCCCCAGTCGAACACTGCGATCACGACCCGCACCGGATTCTCGAGCGAGCCCAGACCCATGTGCGGATCGCCCAGCACGATGAGCGGCCGCAGATACGCGTTCTCGAGCTTGTTTTCACGCAGCGTCTGCAGGCACACGTCCCGGATCTGCTCCTTGTTGTACGGCACCGCGATCCCACAGACCTGGCACGAGTCGAACAGTCGATCGATGTGCTCGCGCAGTCGAAACACCGCCACCCGCCCGTCGCCGCGCCGGTAGGACCGGATGCCTTCGAAGGCGCCCAACCCGTAATGCAGGGTGTGGGTCAGCACATGAATGTGCGCGGCGCTCCAGTCGACGAAGTGGCCGTCGATCCAGATGCGCTCGGCCGGTTTCATCGCGATGCTGTGGTCGGCCATGCCTTGGGCGTACCTCAAGAATGTCTGGCCTGCAACAGGCGCAGCTCGCGCAGCGCTTCCGAGCAGTCGGGATTGCACTGGATGGCTTTTTCGAACTGCGCCTCCGCGTCCGGGTCGCGGCCGGCATCGCGGTGGATGTAGCCCAGAAACAGATAGGCGCGGTCGAGCTTGGGATTGAGCCGGGTCGCTTCCTCCAGCTCCTCGAGCGCGCGCTGCTCGGATTGCGGATCCTGCTGGAACAGCGACCAGCCCAGGTAGGCCCGGTACTCGGCGCTTTCGGGCGACAGCTCGGCCGCGCGCCGGAACGCCTCCGACGCATCGGCAAACCGGCGCTGCCTGAGTAGCTCCTCGCCCGCGCGGAAGTAGCGATCGGACGCCAGCGCGCGCCCGGCCGGATCGCCCGCCGCCGGCGCGCCGCTCGAGCGCAGCTCCTCGCTATACTTCTCGCGCGCCCCGGGATCGGTCAGCACCCGGTGCGCTTCGGTCACCCGCTCGAAGATCTCGGCTGCGATTTTGCGCGTGTCGTTGCCGCGGTCGCGAAAGCGGTCAGGGTGGAACTCGCGCGCCAGCCGCTCGTAGGCGCGCTCGACTTGCGCGGAGGTGGCGGCAAAGCCCACGCCCAACGCCGCGAAATGGTCCTGCCCGCGCAGGGTCAAAAGGTTGGCCGCCAGACGCTCGCGCGACTGGCCGTCGGCGGAGCCGGGTAGCGCGCCCTCGCGCGCCGGCAGGTCCGGGACCTCGGCCGCGGGCGCTGCGCCGGGCTCGCCGGGCTGGTCGGGCGCGGCCGTCGGCGGAGCTGGCGCGGGAGAGGGCGCCGGCGCGGGCGCCTCCTCGGTTTCCAGAATGCCCCCGCACAGCATCGCGTACGCGCACACAAGAGCCCGCAGCTCGGGCATGGGCGCATTGGCCAGACATTCGCGCAGCGTGCGCGTGCCGTCGACAGAGGCCAGAAACGCCTTCTCGTCGTCATCGAGCCCCATCTCCTGGTAGCGCACGGACCGATCATGAGCCGGCCGCACGTACGCGCTCATCGAGGGAGCGAGCTGCGCCTCCAGACGCGCACGATCGTGGCTGCGCCGGATCCCCTCGGCAATGATCTGCCCGTTCGGCATGTCGAGCGTGATCACGTCGTTGGGCATCTTGACGTCCTCGCGGAACTGGTATTCGGCCTCCGGCCACGAGAAGATGTCGAACAGCTTGACCTGGAGCTGCAGCTCGAGGCCGTACTTCAGGTTGTGCGGCGAGATCACGCCCATTCCGATCAGAATGGCGCCCTGCTGCCGGTTCTCCGCCTTCATGCGCGCGAGCGATTCCTCGCACTCGCCTTCGGTGATCAGCCGCTCGCGCACCAGCACGCGACCCAGGCACTCGGACAGCACGTTGGACTTGATGTAGCTGGGGTGTCCGGCCTTGAGATAGACGATCTTCTTGACCTTGTCCTTGAGCAGGAACAGGGCGCCCGTGGCGCGCTTGAGGTAGAGCCGGTGGAGCAGGCGCGGGAAGGGCAGGCGTCGCAGATTGCCGCGCAGGACCGCACCCGTCTCGTCGGTGAACAGCCGGGACACATGCTCGACCTCGTGCCCCTCGCGCCGCTGCGCCTCGTCGACCAGGGTGTCGGCAGGCGACTCGCCAAAGCCACCTTCGGCGGACCGGGCCCGGGGGTTGCCCATGCGGGATTGCGTCAGCCGCGCCGCCTCCGCCTCCGCCTCGGGCCGCAGCTTGAACAGCTCCTTGAAGCGCCCGACCAGGCGCTGGCCCTCCACCGGCTTGTCCAGGTAGTCGAACAGCGCGTAGCGCCGCACTGCCTCGGCGCGGTGGGCGGCGCCGCGGTAGATTCCGGTCAGCATCACGATGGGGACGTCGCGTCCGCGCGGATGCGCGCGCACCTGCTCGGCCACCTGAAAGCCATTGACGACCGGGATGAGGATGTCGAGCACGATCGCGTCGACCGGCCGCTGCTCGAACGCCTTGAGCGCCCAGTCGCCGTCCTTCTCGGCAATCACCCGCCAACCTTCGGCCTCGAACAGGTCGGTCAGGTAGCGCTGGACCTCGCGGTCGTCGTCGACAATCAGGATCGTGCGGGGCATGGCGCCCTGAAGGTGCGTTCGAAAAGCACGCGGACTTTGCGAGTCGTGGTCACGTAGTCCTCGAGCAACCGCACACCGATCTCTCCATCTCGGCCGCGGTATCCCATGCGCCGCGCCAGCTTGTCCAGCTCGGAAGGTGACTCCGTACGCAGCTCGCTGGCCGGCCGATCATGCACGATCCGCAGCCGATTCGAAAGCCTGCGCAGAAAGCGATACGCCGAGGCCAGGGTCTCGTGCGCGGCCGGGTCGAGGAGCCCTTTGGCTAGCAGCGCGTCGAGCGCTTGCCGAGAGCCGCGCTCGCGCACGGCCGAATGATTGCCCCCATGCATAAGTTGCTGAAATTGTACAATGAATTCGATATCAGTAAGCCCCCCCAGGCCCAGCTTCGGATTGTACAGGCCGGCCGCTTCACCGGCCAGCTCGTGCTCCATGCGCGCGCGCAGATGCGCGATCTGTGCAGCCGCATCGGCCGGCAGCGGGCGCAGAAACACGATCTCGACGCGCGCGGCCTCGAGCGCCGCGCACAGCGCGGGGTCGCCCGCCAGCGGGCGTGCCTTGATCCAGGCCTGGCGCTCCCACAGCTGCGCATCGTGGTCGTGGTAGGCGCGCAGCGCAGGCAGCGTGGTCACCAGCAGCCCCTGTCGCCCCGACGGGCGCAGGCGGGTGTCGATCTCGTACAGGCGGCCCTCCTCCAGATAGGTGCCCAGCGCGTGCAGCAGCCGCTGTGCGATGCGCGCCGTGCGTTCGTGATCTTCGACCTCGGTGCCGCCATGGACGAACAGGAGATCGAGATCGGAGCCGAAGTCGATCTCGCGGGCGCCCAGCTTGCCGAGCGCGACCACGACCAGCGGAACCGGCGGTGCGGGCGCGATCAGCTCGAGCGCAGCCTGCACGATGGCTTCGGCCAGCGCCGACAGCTGCTCGAACACCTCGTCCAGCTCGAGCGAGCCCGCGATGTCGTGAAGGCCGATCGCGAGCTCGGTTTCCTGCTTGAATCGGCGCAGGGCCCGCAGGGCGGCCTCGTAGTCGGAGGCGTGCGGGGCCAGGCGCTCGCGCAGCTGGGCGCCTAGCTGCTCGGGCGTGCGGCGGGGCGCGGCGCTGCCAAGCTGGATCAGTTGATCGATCAGATCCGGATGCTCGACCAGGCGGCGGGCCAGAAACTCGCTGGTGCCGAACAGCGAGACCAGGAGGCTCGCCAGCGGCCGATGCTCGGAAAGAAGGCGCCACACGCCCGACCAGGAGCCGCGGCGGCCCACGAAGTCGACCAGGTGGCGCAACGCCTGGTCGGGATCCGGGCACTCGGCCAGCTCCTCGATCAATGTGGGCGCGATGGCGGCGGCGGGGCCGCTGGCGGTGGGCGCGAACGGCGAGTCGGGCTTGCGCGCGAGCAGCTCGATCTCGTCGGCGGCCGCTTCCGGATCGCGAAACGGCACCGCGCCGAAGTCGACCGTGACCTTGGTCGGCTCGATGACGCCCAGGGTCTGCCAGATCTCGCGCACCGCGTGCCGGTGGGCCGCCAGGGCCTCCTGGAACGGAGCCGGCGCGCGAAAGCCCATGGCGACCGCGAGGGCGGCCTGACGCTCGGGCTCGAGCGGAAGCTCGTGGGTCTGGGCGCCGCTCTCGAGCTGCAGTCGATTTTCGACCCGGCGCAGAAACACGTACGCCTCCGACAGGGCTTTCTGCTCGCGCGCGCTGATGAGCCCGGCGAACAGGAGCTTGTCGAGCGCGCGCAGCGTGTTGCGCTCGCGCAGCGGCGGATTCTTGCCCCCGTGCAGGAGCTGCAGCGCCTGCACGAAGAATTCGACCTCGCGGATGCCGCCCGGGCCCAGCTTGACGTCGCCGGGCCGGCTTCGCTCGCGTTGCGCCCGCGACAGCACGATGCGCACATCGTCGAGCAAGGTGGGGCCGGCCGCGCGCGGATAGACGAACGGCGCCAGCAGAGCCAGCGTCTCGGCAGCCAGCGCGGGGTCGCCCGCCGCCAGGCGCGCCTTGATCCAGGCCTGACGCTCCCAGGGCCGGCCCCAGGTTTCGTAGTAGCGCTCCAGCGCGGCCAGAGAGTTCACGAGCGGGCCCCGCGCGCCCTCGGGCCGCAGGCGCAGATCGACCCGAAAGCAGGCGCCGTGCTCGGTCGGCTCCGCGATCAGGCGGGTGGCGCGGTCGGCCAGCTTGGCAAAATACTCGTGCATGGTGAGGCGGCCCGGAGCCTCGCCGGCGTCGGAGCCGTACACGTAGAGCACATCGACGTCCGACGAGAAATTGAGCTCCTCGCCGCCCTGCTTGCCGAGCGCGAACACGCAGAACGGGGCCGCCGGCTGCCCGATCGCGACCTCGAAGCAAGCGTCGGCCAGGTGCGCCAGCTCGCGGCCGACCTCCTCGAACGTGCCGTAGCCGCCCAGCTCGCGCGCGCCCAGGCGCACGTACTCGCGGTCGCGCAGCCGTCGCAAGGCCCGGCCCGGGGCCTGTGCGGGCGCCGCGGTCGCGGTGATCTCGGCGGCCAGCTGGGCGCGCAGGATCTCGATCGGCTTCTCGCGGTGCAGGTACGGGTCGGCGGCCACTTGCGCCAGCCGCTCGGGCGCCCGGATGAGAAGCTCCGTAAGGTAGGGCGAGCCCGCCAGCAGAAGCTCCAGCAGGGCCCGCTCGTCGTCGGTGCGGGCCACGCCGCCAGCCTCTGCAAAACGCGCACGCAGAGCCACAGTTGCAGCATAATGCCTCCATGCACGCAGATCTATCGGTCGTGATCCTCGCCGCCGGCCAGGGCACTCGCATGAAGTCGAGCCGCGCCAAAGTGCTGCACACGCTGGGCGGGCAGCCGCTGGTGTGCTTTCCGATCGAGCGCGCGCGCGAGCTCGGGGCCGCTCGCATCGTGGTCGTGCTGGGCCATCAGCATGCCGAGGTGACCGCGGTCATCGAGCAGCGATTCGGCGCGGACGCGGTTGAGGTGGCGCTGCAGCTCGAGCAGCTGGGGACCGCGCACGCGGTCGCACAGGCCGCGCCCAAGCTGGGCGGCGCGCGTGGCCCGATTTTGATCATCTACGCCGACGTGCCGCTTCTGACCGCGGACACGCTGCGTCGGCTGTGCGCGGGGTGGCGGCCGGGCGGACTGGCTTTGGTCACGGCGCGGCCGACCGATCCCCATGGTTACGGGCGCATCGTGCGCACACCCGACGGCCTGGTCGCGCGCATCGTCGAGGAAAAAGACGCCACCCCCGCCGAGCGGCGCATTGCCGAGATCAACGCCGGCATCTACTGCGTGGACGCGGCTCTTTTGCGAGAGGCGCTCGAGCGGGTGGGGCGCAAAAATGCGCAGCGCGAGTTCTACCTGACCGATCTGGCCGAGATGGCGGCCCAGCGCGGGCGCGTGGAGGTGGTCGAGGCCGATGCCGACGAGGTGGCCGGCATCAACGACCGCGCGCAGCTCGCGGCCTGCGAGGCGCGCCTGCACGGGCAGCTTGCGCGCGCGCTCATGACCGGCGGGGTCACGATTCGCGATCCGGCGCGAGTCCGGATCGACCTCGGTGTGACCGTGGGCGCCGACACCGAGATCGGCCCGGGCGTGGAGCTGCGGGGCGGGACCCGGATCGGCAGCGGTTGCCGGATCGAAGCCGGCTCCATCCTCAGCGCCGCCACGGTCGGCGACGGCGTGCACATCCGGCCCTACTGCGTGCTCGCCCAGTGCACGGTCGGGCCGGGTGCCGTGGTAGGCCCGTTCGCGCACTTGCGTCCGGGCACCGAGCTGGCCGAGGGCGTTCACATCGGCAACTTCGTCGAGACCAAGAAGGCGCGCCTGGGCAAGGGCAGCAAGGCCAATCACCTGACCTACCTCGGCGACGCCGAGCTGGGGGCGGGCGTCAACGTGGGCGCGGGCACCATCACCTGCAACTACGACGGGGTGGCCAAGCAAAAGACCGTGATCGAGGACGGCGTCTTCATCGGCTCCGATACCCAGCTGGTGGCGCCGGTGACCGTGGGCGCGGGCGCCTACATCGGAGCCGGCACGACCGTGACCCGCCCGGTGCCGCCGCGTGCGCTCGCAATCTCGCGCGCACCGCAAAAGAACATCGAAGGCTACGCCACGCGCAAGCAGGGCAAGCGCAAGTAGGAGCCGCGCCGTGTCCACCGCTGCCCGCCCGGGCCTGATTCGCGACCGCTACGAGATCGCGCGCGTGCTCGGCGAGGGCGCGTTCGCGCGGACGCTTTTGTGTAATGACCGCCAGCAGCGGCGGCAGGTGGCGGTCAAGCAACTGCGCGTGCGGCACGTCAAAGGCGACTGGAAGGCCATCGAGCTGTTCGAGCGCGAAGCGCGCGTGCTGGCGTCGCTGCGCCACCACGGCGTGCCCGAGGTGTATGAGTTCTTCGAGGCCGCCGAGGCGGGTGAGCCCTCGCTGTTTCTAGTCCAGGAGTTCGTGGACGGGAGCTCGCTCAAGCAACGGATCGAAAAGGGTCCGTTGCCCGGCGAGATCGAGCTGGTCCAGATCACGCTCGGTGTGCTCGACGTCCTGGAATACCTGCACGGCCGCACCCCGCCGGTCTATCACCGCGACGTCAAGCCGTCCAACATCGTGGTGCGGCCGACCGGTGTGCCGGTGCTGGTCGACTTCGGCGGAGTGTGCTTTGGCTGGCGCCCGCCCTCCGAAGCCGGCTCGACCATCGTCGGCACCTACGGCTACATGCCGCCCGAGCAACTGGTCGGCCAGGTGAGCCCGACCAGCGATCTGTATGCGCTCGGGGCCACGCTTCTGCACGTGATCACGGGCCGTGCGCCCGGCGACTTCCCGTTCGACTCGGGGCGCATCGAGGTGCCGGCCGATCTGCCGGTGCGGCCGGCGCTGCGCGAGCTGATCTCGGCGCTGCTGGAGCCGGCGCCGCGCAACCGGCCCTCGTCGGCGCGGGCGGCGCGCGAGATCCTCTTGCGATCGGAAACGACTGCGCTCGCGGTCCGGCCCGGTTCCGCCGTCGTCCCCCGAGGAGCGTCACCGCTCGTCGACGTGGGGCCGCCGCCACGCGATCCACGGGGGGCCTTCGCGGCCGTGTACGGCAACCTGGTCGACATCATCGGGTTCTCTCGAGTCAAGTCGAAGGGAGTGAAGGCGCTGGCGGTGAGCGGCTGGGTTGGGCTCGGGCTCATCACCGGCGGCATCGTGCCGCTCATCTTTCACGCGATGAATCTCAATCGGCGCCGGCAGTACGAGCCCCTGTTCCGGAACGGCTTGCTCACCACCGGCCGCATCGTTTCGGCCCGCTACAACCGGCAGAACGGCTTTGCCGCCTTCGCCTACGAGTACGAGGTCGAGGGTGTGCTCTACCGCGCGGCGATAACCTACCCACCCAGGTGGCTGGGCGTGCTCGTGGTCGGCGACCGGGTCGCAGTCCTTTTCGACCCGAAGGATCCGGGCGCGAGCTGCTTCCTGGTGCGGTGACCGGCTCGCTGGCTCCCGGGCCCGCTCACGGCGTAATCGGCGCCGACGTGGTCACGCCCGCGCCCCACCACGACACGTTCGACATCTCACGCATCGTGCCCACTCCGGTCTGTGGGTTGATCAGGATGAAGCGCGCGCGGCCGGTACCGTAAGAGCCAATCGACGTGAAGCCGTAGATCTTGTTCTTCCAGAAGCCGACGCCCCAGATGTCGGTGAACCCGGTGTCGCCGATGGGCGTGGCCGCGCCGGTTTTGACGTTCACCCGGACCAGCCAGTCGGTCGCGTGGCCCGGCATCTTGACGGTCGCTACCGTGCCGAAGCCGCTGACCGACACCACATCGCCGCTCGATTGCATGCCGTTGCCGTAGCTGCCGAGCATGGTGCCGACGCCGGTTGCGGGATCGAGCCGCCACACGGTCCCGTCGTATGCGGTTGCAACCAGGATCTCGGGACCGTTCGGGTCGACCTCGCTCGGCGGGACGAACGAGAGCCCATTGAACTGGCGCGCGAGCGACGCATCGAGGGTGGACAGATAGCGGCACGCTGCCGTCTCTTTGTCGATCGAATACACCTTGGTAAACGAGATGCCGACCATGTTGGAGTTGCGGTCGAGCGCGATGTCGGTCATCTGATCGACCGCGTTCAGGTTGGGCCAGCCGAACGAGGCCACCTCGGTCACGGTCAGCGTGTCGGGATCGACCTTGAACAGCGTGGTGTCGCTGTGCGCATAGACCGCGCTGAAAGCCGGCTCGGGCCCGCTGTCGATCAAGCCGTTCGTGTCGGGGCCGCCGCTATCTGGGGCCATGCTCATGGTAACGGGACCGCATCCGGCCGCCATCGCGATCCCGATCACGCTCACAATCCCAATCCATGTTGGTGCGCGCATGAGGGCTCACCTCCCACGTTGGGAATTCCCACAGAGTTGGGGAATCCTACACCCAATCCAAACCGATCCAGCCACTTGCGCTTGGCGCCAGACTTGCTCCTTCGTTCTGGCAACATCACGGAGGAGACCATGCTTCAAAACCGCGGACGACTCATCCTGACCCTTGCGCTCGTGGGCGCCGGCTGCGTGGCCAATCCGGACGACGGCGCCGGCGAGTATCGGGCCGCCATTCCACCCGAGAACTCGATCCAGATCAACGTCCCTGGCGGCGCCGCCGGCACGACCGGCGAGCACACCGCGAACCTTCTGGGCCAGACCGCCGACTTCTACGCAATCACGCGCCTGACCAGCGAACGCGTCAACGGCGACGTGGGCTTCGTGCTGGCCGTGCTGTGGGCAATCGTGCACACGCCGCCGGCCAGCATCTCGGGCAACTCGGCCACCTGGGGTCCCTTCACGCCCACGCTGTCGCCGGTCAACTACCGGCTCGTGGTCACGCGCGTCGCGCCCGGACAGTACAGCTACCACCTGGACGGCCGGCCCAAAGCGTCGACCTCGGAAGCCGACTTTCAGGCCCTCATCTCGGGCAGCGCGACCCCGTCCACTCCGCCCGGCCGCGGTGCCGGCAGCTTCTCGGTCAACCTGACCCTGGGCCACCAGATGGATCCGGTGGGCACGCGTGGCACCGGCTCGGTCGCGGTCAGCTACGACTTTTCGGGCAACCCCAAGTCGATCAGCGTGCACTTCGCCAATGTTTCGGACGACAGCGGGCAGCCAGTCACGGCCGACTACCTGTATGACCGCTTCGACGACGGCTCGGGCGACTTCCAGTTCGACGCCCACGCCAACATGGTGGGCACTGCAGCCGCGCTCGAGGACGGCATCATCCGATCGCGTTGGGACGCCAGCGGCGCCGGCCGCGCCGATGCGCGCGTCTCGGGCGGCGATGCCGGGAGCGGTCTGACGGTCAGCGAATGCTGGAATCAGAGCTTCCAGCGGGTCTACTTCACTGCCAATCCGGCGGTGGTGCCGACGGAGGGCACGGAATCGGCGTGCGCGTACGCAAGCGCGCTCCCGCCCACCATGTAACGTCTCACATCTGTCGACACACTCCAAACTGCACTCCTCCTATCCCGATTGGCGGCGAGTACGACACGCAGGCGGTCCCGGCTGGACAACCCGCTTGCCCCACCACGCAGTTCTTCTGGCACACCTTGGTGCCGCCCTGATCAACGCAGGTGTAGCCAGGCAGGCACTGACCGGGATCGGTGCACGCGCCGCCCTGACCGCCAGCGCCCGAGGGCGCGCAATAGGTGCCGCCGATCGTGCCCATCGAGCGAAAGACCTGACAGCCCCAGCTGGTGGGACAACCTTGCGACGTCGGCGGATCGCAGTTGGCCGTGCACACCTTGACGCCGGGCGTGTTGGTGACGGTGGTCGCGCACAGACCCCCGGGCGCCATACAGCCGCTGTCGGCCGTGCAATAGCGCAGGCACTCGGCGTTGGGCACGGTCCCAATGCAGCCGTATCCGGCCGCGCATTGGCTGCCGCTCGTACAGGTGCTGGTCTCGGTGCCCGGGCCCGCGCTTCGGCACGAGGTCCCGCCGTCGCTGAGCCGGTTGTCGAGATCGCACGCCTGCCCGGCCGGGCAGCCGGCCTGCGGCGAAAGCGAGCAGGGCCCGTCGCCAGCCGAGGCGTCCGCCTGCCCGTCGGATTGCCCGCCTCTCGCATCGACGCCGCCCGTCAACCCCTCGCTGCCGCCGCACGCGGGAGCCGCAAGGAGCGCGACCACGATGAGCAAGCGGGACGGGCGCGCGGGCTGCATGGGGATCTCCCATTTTTTTGGGGGGCCCGGCGACCCTTCCCGAAGCTACGTTACTGAACACGCCTGTCGCGCGCAAGCGCCACGGAAACCGGCTTGACAAGCCTTAACGCAGAGTGTTACCAAGCGCTGGTGACCGAGCGGTCACTCATTGACAGGGAGGAAGCCTAACATGCCGACCGCAAAGGACCTCTTCGACACTACGGTACCCCAGGCGCTGAGCAAGTACCCTGACAAAGCGCGCGAGATCGCAGCCGTGTACTGCTTCAAGATCACCGGCCCCAACGGCGGCACCTGGACGGTCGACCTGGTCAGCAATCCTCCGACCTGCAAGCCCGGCGAGGGCGCGACCCCGCAGTGCACCATCGACGTCGCCGACACCGACTTCGAGCAGATGCTCGGCAATCCGCAGCTCGGCATGCAGCTTTACTTCCAGGGCAAGCTGCGCGTGACCGGCGATCCGATGCTGGCGACGCGCCTGCAGAAGCTCTTCACCATCGGTCAGTAGGCTCGTCATGGCGCGGCCGCTCGACGGCGTGCGCGTACTGGATCTGTCGCGCCTGCTGCCGGGCCCGTTCGCGACCCTCATCCTGTCGGACCTCGGCGCCGACGTGGTCAAGGTCGAGGACACCGGTGCCGGCGACTACCTGCGTGCCTTCCCTCCCTTCGTGCCGGGGACGCACCTGGGTGGCCGCTTTGCCGCCATCAACCGTGACAAGAGATCGATTGCCATCGATCTGAAGCAGCCGTCGGCGGTGGCGGCGTTCCGGCGGCTGGCCGCGCAGGCCGACGTGGTGGTGGAGTCGTTTCGGCCCGGCGTCATCGACAAGCTGGGCATTGGCTTCGAGGTGCTGGCGGCCCAGCATCCCGGCATCATCGTGTGCAGCATCTCGGGCTACGGGCAGACCGGGCCCTACCGCGATCGCGCGGGCCACGACCTCAACTACATCGGGCTGGGCGGCGTGCTCGCAATGACCGGGCCGGCGGGCGGGGGGCCCCAGATGCCAGGCGTGCAGATCGCGGATCTGGCGGGCGGCGGGCTGTGGGCGGCGGTCGGGATCTGTGCCGCGCTGGCGGCGCGCACGAAAACCGGACGCGGCCAGTACCTCGACGTGAGCATGACCGAAGGCTCGCTGGCCTTCCTGATCGCCGAGCTGGGCAACATGGTGATCGGGGGGCCACCGCCTCGACGGGGCCAGGAGCTGCTCAACGGGGCGCTGGCCTGCTACGGGGTCTACGAAACCCGCGACGGCAGGTACCTGTCGGTGGGCGCGCTCGAGCCCAAGTTCTGGCTCGCGTTCAACCAGACCATCGGGCGCAGCGGCGACCTGTCCGAGCTCGTGGGCGGGCCCGACGTGCAGGCGCGCGTGCGCGCCCAGGTGGCGGCCATCCTGCGCACGAAAACCCGCGCCGAATGGGAAGAAATCTTCGCGCGCGCGGATGCGATGTGCGAGCCGGTGCTGGAAACCGACGAGCTCCTGGGCCACCCCCTGCACCAGGCGCGCCGGATGTTTTTCGAAATTGCGGGATTGCCGCAGATGCGCACGCCGCTGGGCGCGCCCGAGGCGCGGCGGCCGCCGCCCACGCAGGGCCAACACACCGACGAGGTGCTGCGCGAAGCCGGTTTTTCGGAGGCGGACATCGCGGCCCTGCGCGCGACCGGCGCAATCCGGTAAGCGCCCTACGGGCGGCGCAGCAGGAACAGACAGTAAAGGTCATCGGTTCCACTGATCACGCGCACCTCGACGCGCTCGTCCGGGAACAGCGAGACCACGGTGAGCCAGCCCGTCGGCAGAAAGGCCAGGTAGCTGCGCAGCGCATCGTGGCCGACGCGGGCCTCCCCGAGCGCGTCGCCCGAAGCCCGCTTGATCGATTCGAGCGTGACATTGGGAAGCATGGGCGTGACAGCCAATTGACCGCGCAGGCTGACGTGGTCCACTGCCTCGATGGTGAGCTGCGCCCGCGGGGACATCGCAGGATCGCACGCAACGCCATGCTGCAGCTCGGGATCGGCGGCCAGCCCACCCGTCCACTGGCCCCGATAGTCGCGCAGGTCCTGGCAGCCCGCGACGAAAAAGAGGGCCAGCACGAAACGCCTCATCCTTCCATCGCTACCACACCGTGCCGTTCTCTGCTACGGTTGCGCAAACATGCGGCGCGCGCTCGCCGTGATCGCGCTCACGCTCGGGGTGGGTCGCCCGGCCGCGGGGCAGGAGGTCGCCCTCCCGCCCACGCCCGCGCTCGTCGAGCCTGCCGAGGGCAGCGAGGGCTTCGGCCCGCGCTATGTGATCGAATCGATCGAGGTGCACGGCAACGCCAAAACGCGCGCCTCGGTCATCGCCGACGCGCTCGCGCTGCGGCCCGGCGACGTCATCTCGGCCGACGACGCCCGCGTGGAGGCTTCGCGCTTCCGGGTGCTCGGGACCGGGTTTTTCGAGGACGTCCGGCTGTCGCTCAAGCGCGGTCACGTGCGTGGCCACGTGGTGCTCGTGATCGACGTGGTCGAGCGCGGCACCATCATCCTGAACGAAATTTTTCTCGGCACCAGCGAGGCTACGTCGATCTGGGCGGGTCTCGACGTGGGCGATAACAACTTCCTGGGCAACGGCGTCTCGCTGTCGGGCGCCTTCGTGGCCGGGGCGCGCGCCGACGTCCCGGGTGCGCAGTCTCAGCAGGCCCTCCGCCTGCGCCTCTGGGACCCGGATCTGCGCGGTTGGCGCGTCGGCCTGGGCGGCGAGTTCCTGTACTCGAGCGGCAGCGAGTTCTTTCGCGCGCTGGGTGGCGAGTCGTCGTCCAACCCGTCCAACTTCGTGGCGCTGGCCTACCGGCGCGTGGGCGGCGGCGTCGCGGGCGGCTTCGATCTGGGGCGCATCGCGCACGTGCGCATCGCGCATCGCGCCGAATGGATCGAGGCCACGTTGCCGGCCGATCGCACGCGCACGCTGCCCGACGGGCGCCTGCAGGCAATCGATTTTCCGATCCGCGAAGGGGACAGCGTGCTGTCGGTGCTCGGAGTCACGGTCGACTTCGACACCCGCTCCGACCCGGTGCTGCCCGAAGCCGGCTTCCGCCTGGTCGCCGACGGGCAGCTGGCCACCCGCCTGTGGGGCTCCGACTACGACTACGGCAAGCTCACGCTGGGCTACGACTACTATTCGCGGCTGCCCTGGCGGCGCCATGTGCTGGCGGTGCGCCTGTTCGGGGGCGTGGTGGTGGGCGACGACGCGCCCTTCTTCGAGCAATTTTTCGTCGGCGACTTGAACCGGCTGCTGCCGCCGCGTGCGCTCGGGCTCAACTTCTCGACCCAGCCGTCGCGGGCCCTGCTGGGCCTCGATGCCATTCGCAGCGAGCGCTACGCGCCCATCGCGGGTCGGGCCGCGCTCGAGTACGCGATTCCACTGTGGCGGGGCCACAAGCTGGTTTACGGGGGCGATTTCTTCGCGCTCGTGGGTGTGTTCGCGATGACCTCGTTCGACCAGCTGCGCGCGCGCGACACCTCGCTCGGTGACGCGGTGCCGCTCGACCTCACGCTCGACATCGGCTTCCGCCTCGACACCTACATCGGCATCTTCACGCTCTCGGTCGCCAATGCGATCGGGCGGATCCCGTTCTGATGCGTGCCGGGGTGTTTCTGCTGGTGCTGCTTTTGGCCGACGACGTGCCGACGCGGCCCATCAAATTCGATGAGCGCGGGCGCTTTTTGACCATGTCGGTGTCGCTGCCCGAGCTGCCGGACGACGCACTGAAGCGGCGCATCGAGTCAGGCCTCGAGGCCACCATCGTGCTGCGCGTGTACCTGTACCGCGAGGGCCAGACGCAGCCGCTGGGGCTGACCGTGCGCACCTACCGCGTCCAGTACGACCTGTGGGACGAGATCTATCTTTTGCGGATCCACGACCCGCAGGGCTTTCTCAACTTCAAATTCAAGACCCAGGCCGAGGCGCTGGCCAAGTTGTCGACGCTCGACGGGTTCCCGCTGGCGACCCTGGACAAAGTGCCACGCAACGTGCGCCACTTCGTGGCCGTGATAGTGGAGGTGAACCCGGTGTCGCCGGAGCACCTGGCCGAGGTCAGGCGCTGGCTGTCGCGTCCCGGCTCCAGCGAGCGCATCACGGGCGGCGAGACTTTCTTCGGGTCGTTTGTCAGCTTGTTCGTCAACAACAAGGTCACCGAGGCCGAGCGTGTGCTCAAGTTTCGGTCGCAGTCGTTCAGCCGGCCCGAGGCGCCCAAATGAGGTTCGGAACCAAAGTGGCCGCGCTCCTGGGCGGAATCGCGCTTCTGCCCATCCTGACGTCAATCGTGCTGGTCGAGCAGGCCATCACGACCGGCGAGCGCTTCAGTCGCGAGTACGAGCAACTGCTCGAGGACGCGCTGGGCAGCGCCAAGCAGGCCTACCGCGACCTGTTCGACGCGCGCAAGGCGCAGTTCCAGGCGCAGGCCATCGCGATCGCGGCCACCTGGAACGGCCACATCGACGACCCGGCGGCGCGCTACATCCGCCACTGGGAGGTGCTCCCCGAGGGCAGCCCGAATGGCGACGCCAGCGGCGCCTTCCCGGAAGACGAGTGGCGCTCGTACGTGCGCGAGGTGCCGCTGGGCGAGGGCAAGACGCTGCGCATCGAATTCGTGGCCGCCAAGGCGCGGTTCGAGGAGTACCAGGCCATCGGCGAGCTGACCGAGAGCCCGCTCGTGAAACGGGTCGCGCAGGCGCCCGGTCACAAGTTCTATCACTGGGTGTTCGTCGGCATGTTCGCCGCCCTGATGTTGCCCATGCTGGCGCTGGGCCTGGTGGTGGGGCGGCGCATCACGCGGCGCCTGGCCGCGCTGGCCGGGGCCGCGCGCGAGGTCGGGGCCGGCAACCTGGGCGTGCGCGTGCCCGTGGCGGGACGCGACGAGATCGCGGAGCTGGGCGGCGCGTTCAACGAGATGGTCGCGGAGCTCGACGAGAGCCGGGCGCGCATTGCCTACCTGGAGCGGATCGGCGCCTGGCAGGAGGTGGCGCGGCGGCTGGCGCACGAGATCAAGAACCCGCTGACCCCGATCCAGCTGGCGGTTCAGCAGTTGCACAACAAATACCCGGGCAGCGATCCCAAGTTTCAGCGGTTGCTCGACGAGGTCAATGAGATCGTGGGAGAAGAAATCGGGACCCTGCGGCGGCTGGTCGAGGATTTCTCGGCGTTCGCCAAGCTGCCGCGCGTGGTGCTGGGCCCGCTCGATCTGGGCGAGCTGGTGGCGGACGTGGTGCGCGGCCGGCCGGAGTGGGAGGGCAAAGTGCGCGCGGGCGCGCTCGACGAGCCGTTCCTGGTGCGCGCGGACAAGCAGCTGCTGCGGCGGGCGCTGGTGAACCTGGTCGAGAACGCGCTGCAAGCGGGCGCGCGGACGGTCGAGGTGCGGGCCGAGCGCGCACGGGAGCCGCGGACGGCCCGGCTGATCGTCGATGACGACGGCCCCGGCGTTCCGACCAACGTGCGCGAGCGGCTGTTTGAGCCCTATTTCACGACCAAGGAGCATGGCACCGGGCTCGGGCTCGCAATCGTCAAGAAGATCGCGCTCGAGCACGGCGGCGACGTGAGCTGCGAGTCTTCCCCGTCGCGCGGCGCGCGCTTCGTGCTCGAGCTGCCGCTGGGGTAGGGCCCGGCTCTGGGCTAGCAGCCGGTCGGATTGCAGGTATACGGATCGCGTACGCGCGGCTGGCGGCTTGAGAAGAAATCCATGATGAATGCCTCCAGCGCCCGGTGGTAGAGGACGGTCGGGTTGTCGATGGGCATGGGCGCGGGCAGCATCATGAAGGGCGGGAAAGGCACCATGTACGAGTTGCTGTCGTGCGTGATGTAAATGCTCGAGTGGGTGGCGGGATCGAGCATCACAAAAGCGGCAGTCGGGCCCGAGGTGGGCGCGTAGGGTGCGGGCGCGCTGGCCATGGTTGCGTAGTCGAGCGACGGATTCTGGATCGACAGCATGACCCGGGTGAGGCCAAGATCGGCGCCCAGCGGTTCCGACGATTGGTTGGGCACCACCTGATCCAGGTGGGCGGCATTCATCCAGACGTGCGGCGGCGTGCCGCCCCGGTGGCTGGGGTCGCGGATCACGTAGCGCCCGAAGCCGACGGCATCGCCGGGCTCGATGGGCGCCTGCAAGAACAGCAGCGACGGGTGGAAGCGGGCGTCGTGGGTGCCGTCCGAGAATTCGTTCGGGATGCCGAAGCCGCTCTGGATCATGGGCACGAGCTGTACTCCGAACCAGGGCGCGTCGACCACGGTGGGCGAAAGCACCCCGCCGCCGACCGAGTCGAGCACCACCACCTTGAACTTGGGATCGACCGCCGCCACGTCGGTGGCCACGAACGCGCCCAGCGAGTGGCCGACCAGCGCCACGTCGGGCCGGAACGAGAGCTGCGGCAGCCCGGTCGCGGTTCGGATGGGCGCCAGGTTCGCGGTCGCGGTCAGCGCGCGCGCGAGCTGCATCACGTCGGCGGCCGCCTGCCGGAAGTTGTCGCGCGGCGCGCGCGGATCCCAGGCCGGCACGCCCGGGCCTCCGCCCAGGTTGAAGAAGTAGAGCGGTGGATTGAGCGCCTGCGAATCGCCGATGTAATCGCATGGGCTGGCGGTGCAGGTCTCGCCGGTGACGTTGTTCTTGACGTCCATCGGGTTGGGCGTGCGCGAGCCGTGGAAGGGCAGATCGACCGCAGCCACCGCCGCGCCATTGGCCGCCAGGCCGTCGGCAATCGCGAACATGTCGCTGCGCACATGCTTGACCCCGGGCACGAACAGAATCAGGGGCAGGTTGGCATTCGAGCCCCCGCCGGCCGGCAGCACCAGCGTAAACGGCACTTCGTAGCTTCCCTTGACCATCGGCGTCCCGGTGGCGTCGAGGCCGATAAGGCCGAGCTCGAACGCCGTCATGGCCGTGTATCCGCTCAGGCGAATGTTCGCGTTCACGACGAAACCGATGTGGGCGTGCTGGACCGCGTGCATGGTGGTCATGCCGGGCGCGTCCATGCCCTCTTCGGAGGTGGTCGGGATGCCGAGTCGGCCGTCGAGCGCGCCGCCGCTGACCACGTCGAGGACCTGCGTAATCGGGGGCGCGGCCGCCGCGTCCAGGGCCTCGCGCAGCTTTTGCAGGGTCGAGGCCGTGGTCTGCGTCTTGAAGCTGGTGGCGGCGACGACGTGTTGGGCGGTCACGCCCTTGGCGGCCGCCTTGGCCAGTGCGGGCGCGACCACGGAATAGGCGCGCGCCAGCCGCGGGTCCGCGGGCGGGCTGGTGGCCGTGCGCACAGCCGCAAAGTCGGGCGAGGGCTGGAGGCCGAGGCCGTTCTTTCCCTTGGGCTGGTCGGTCAGCACGGCTCCGTACCGGTGCGACTCGGCGAGCGTGCTGCCGGGCGCGGGCACGGCGCCGATGGAGCCCCGAACATCGTGGTAGCCAATGGCAACCGGCACCTCGTCGCCGGTTTCGAGATCGTAGAGATGCACGCTGCCGCCCGCCGTGGCCGGATCGAGCGCGCCATCGATGAAGAAGAAGACGCCGGTGGCCAGGCCCCAGCCATCGAGGGTCGGCCAGGCGCTATGCAGCGCCGTGTCGAAGGTGGCATTGATGGTTCCCGGCAGCGCGCCCAGTTGAATGTTGCCGCCCGCATCGAGATAGAGATCACTCGGATAGGGCACCTGTCCGGCCTCGACCGGAGTGGATGCGGGCGCCGTAAAGCGCGCCACCGGCGCGGTCGGGCCGCCGCCCGAGCCCCCGGTGCCGCCGTGACCGCCGGTGCCGCCCGAGCCGCCCGAGCCGCCGCCCCCACTGTCATCGCCGCAGCCGAGATGGCACAGCGAAACCAGCACCACCCCGATCCATCGTAAGCGCATGGTAAGCCTCCATCGGGAAGGTAGCACGGATGCAGGGGACGCCAAAAAAGACGAGGCCCGCTGCGAAGCGGGCCTCATCGGATCAAGACGGGCTGGTGTGTCTTTTCTCTACGCGTGTCCTCGTTTGCTCAGGATCGCAATGCGATCTTTGGTCGCCAACTTCATCTTCTTCAGACGTGTGATCTCGATCTGCTCGTCGGATGTCAACGAGATGTGGTGCTCCAGCTCCTGCACTCGCGCGTCGAGCGTCGCATGCTCGGCGCGCAGTTGGTCGACCAACACTGTTACACTGTCGGAGACACCGACCTTTTCCATGCTCTCTCCTCCGGGGTTCCCCTGGCTTCGCGATCGCGCATCTGGCGGGAGTTGATGACGAGAAGCAGTTAACATCAACAAAGGCAGTCTAGATCGCTGGATCGCAACCTGTCAACGAGGATCCACTTTTTCAAAATTTTTTCGGCTGACTGTGATCTCAGGTGGGCGCACGTAGCGGGGCACCGCAGAGTCGAGATCGTCGGCTTCGCCCCGGGCCAGACGACGCCAGGCCAGCCGGCCCACCGCCGCCGCCGAGGGCGTGCACACGATCCAGCGCCCGACCGCAGCCAGCTCGGGATAGCGCGCGGCCGCGTCGCCGATCAGCACGATCTCGCGCCGCCCGCTGCGCTCGTGCAGGGCCTGCAGGGCCACCGCCACATCGGCCGGCGCCAACGCGCGTTCGGCCTCGACCACCTCGTCGCCCGCAAACGCGGCCAGAAAGACCTCGCCCTTGCGCGCATCCAGACATGCCACCGCCAGCGCGTCCGGCGGCGCCTGCGCCGCCAGCGCCGCCAGCGACGACACCAGAACCAGCGGCCGCTCGCTGCCGAAGCAGAGCCCTTTGCAGGTGGCCAGCCCGATGCGCAGGCCGGTGAACGAGCCCGGCCCGGCACCGCACGCGATGCCGGCCAGCTCGCGCAGCCGAGCGCCGCCCGCGCGCAGCACCTGGTCGATCAGATCGAGCAGCGTTTCCGAGTGCGTCGACACGGTGCTCGTGCGCTCGCCGACCGCTCGTCCGTCGTCGCTGACGAGGGCGACCGAGGCCACGCGGGTGGCGGTGTCGAGGGCCAGTAGAAGCGGCATCAGCGCAAAAGGTAGCGCACCAGGTCATTCTTCAACGCCAGGCCAACCAGCGACAGGATGACCACCAGCCCGACGTAATTGGCCGCCGAGCGCGCGCGCGCCGAGATCGGCTTGCGGCGCGCGGCCTCGATCGTGAAGAACAGGAGGTGGCCGCCGTCGAGCGCGGGGATGGGCAGAAGGTTGATGAGGCCGATGTTGATGCTGATCAGGGCCAGCGTGGCCAGAAAAAACTCCCAGCCCCGCTCGGCGGCCACACCGGCGATCTGCAGCACCAGGATGGGGCCGCCCAGGGTCTCGTGCGAAATGCGGCCCCGCAGCAGCGCGGCCGTGGCACGCGCCATATCGGCCGCGATGCTGCCCGTGCGTGCGAATGCGCGTCCGAGCGCGGTCACGAGCGGGCTCTCGATGGGCAGGGGCGGATCGAGGCGCCACAGCGGCCGCGGCACCGCGCCATGCACGATGCGCTCGCGGCGCTGCTTGTACTCGTCGAGCTGCGCGTGCAGCTGAGGGCGGAAGCGGGCGCTGTGCGGCCCGTCTGCGCTGCGCCACTCGATCGTGTGCTCGCGGCCGGGGTCGCTGGCCAGCGCCTCCTCGAACAGCTCCCAGCTGCCCAGCGGCGCGCCGTCGAGCGCGACCACCCGATCGCCCGCCCGCAGGCCGGCCGCCGCGAGCGGGCTTTGCGGCTCCACCTCGTGCAGGAAGAACTCGCCCGCCTCGATGCCGATCTGGGACCGGCCGCCCGCGCGATCGAGCACGGGCAGGATGAGCGCGCTCGCGGGAGTGCGCAGCTCCAGGTCGGCGAACGCCAGCCCCGACGCCTGGCCGCGTAGATAGGTCAGCCGCAGCGGATCGCCCCAGTCGCGCGGCAGCCTGCGCTCGAGGTCTCCGAAGCTCCCCACGGGCTCGGTGTTGACGGTCGTGACTAGGTCGAAGCTGCGCAGCCCGGCCTGCGCGGCCGGCGAGGCGGGATCCAGAACCCCGATCTCGGCCTGCAGCGAGCGCGGCGAGATGCCGATCATGCCGACCTCGCTCGCGAGCGGCCCCATCCGTCGCGAGTGCGGCCGCACCGGCACGAAGACCTGAACGATCTCCTTTCCGCGTTGCACGGTCAGCCGCACGGTGGCGCCCGGACGGGCGGCGATGGCCGCCTCCAGATCGTCCCAGTAGCGCACCGGCCTGCCGTCGACCGCGACCACGCGATCGCCGGGCACCAGCCGGCCCTCGGCGGGCTGGCCGCGCAGCACGCTGCCGCAGACGGCGGCCGGCAGCGTGCGCTGGGCCGCGAAGAAGACGAAGTAGATCCCGACCGGAAGCAGCAAGTTGAAGCTGGGCCCGGCCAGCACCACCAGAAAGCGTTGCCACAGCGGCTTGTGGAAAAAAGCGCGCCCGCGGTCGGTGGCCGGCACCTGGTCGGCCGGGTCCTCGCCCAGGAGCTTGACGAATCCGCCGAATGGGATCGCGGAGATGCAGTAGTCGGTGGGGCCTACACGCAAGCCGAGAAGGCGCGGGCCCAGGCCGAACGAAAAGCGCAGCACCTTGACCCGACAGAGCTTGGCGACCACGAAATGCCCCAGCTCGTGAACGAACACGAGCCCGCCCAGGAGCAGGAAGAAATAGCCCGCTTGCGCCAGATAATGCACGAGCCGACAAGCTTAGCAGATCAGCGAGCTCGTCGGGCCTGCGCGATGAGAGCGGCCCAGCGCGGGTCGGTGCGCAGCGGGGCCAGAAGCTCGTCCTGCTCCACCTTGGTCAGATCGTCGACGCCGCGGTCGAGCGCCTGCTCGAGCGCGCCCAGCGCGGCCTCATGTTGACCCTGGAGCGTCCGCATCACTGCGCGCCCGTAGGGCGCGTAGGGCTTGCCGGGCGCCGCGTGCTCGAGCCGATCGAACGCGAAGCCGGCGCCGTCGAAGTTGCCCTTGCGCGCCAGCGCCAGCCCGAGATGGTACAGCGATGGTGGATCATCGTTGGCCGCCTTGAGCGCGGCCGAGAGGCGGCCGATGGCCTGGTCCAGATCGCCCTGCGCGTAGGCGAGCAGGCCCAGCGCGCGCAGGGCGCGGTAGTCGGAGGGATCGGTGCGCAGAATGGCCTCGTAATGGCTGCGCGCCTCGGCGGTGCGGCCGCGCCGGGTGGCGATGGCGCCCAGACCGCGATGGGCGTCGGTGGCAGCCGGCAGGAGCCGCAGGGCCTCGCTGTACTCGCGAGCGGCCGCGTCGAGGTCGCCGTGCTCGTAGAGCGCGTCGCCGAGCAGCGTGTGCGCGCCCGGGTCGCGCGGCGCTGCCTGCACGGCCAGGCCGAACTCGCGCAGCGCGCTGGCGACGTCGCCGCGGCGCAGATACATGTTGCCGGCCGCCTTGTGGACCCGGTCGGCACGGCCGCAGCCGAGGCCGAACAGCGCGAGCAGGGCGAAGGCGAGGGCGCACGAGCGCCGCATGCGGGCCCTGTAGCATGCGCGCCCCGGCCGGGCAACCGCCGCGCGTGGCGCCGCGGCGGCCATGGTATGATCGCCAGGTGGCGAGTACCCAGCAGCGTGGCTCGCGCGAGCGCGGCGGCGCCAGCGGCTCCGACGGCGGCTTCCCGGTCGGCGAGGCGCTGGACGAAGCGCTGGCCGATCTGGAGCGCAAGATCGAGCGCGTGCGCACGCTGTACGATCAGTACTTCATGGGCATCGAGAAGATCGAGCCGCAGGTAGCGCGCAAGGAGGTGGCGCGCACCATGCTCCTGTACGCGCAGCATCACATCCGCAACACCGGGCAGCGCTTCCGCTTTCACTCGCTGCAGCAGAAGTGGAACATTTACGCGACCCTGTGGAACCGGACCATGCGCGAGATCGAGGCCGGCACCTACCGGCGCGACGTCGCGCGGGTGCAGCGCAAGCTGGCGCGCGAGGGCATCGAGGTGCCCGAGGAGGTCGCGATCGAGCTCAAGATGAGGCGGC